>JAJDEA010000202.1 GCA_029260035.1 Phycisphaerae bacterium | reverse complement strand
AAAACGTTGATTTGCTTCTTGACCCTTAACTCCCCGAAGTTGACCAATATCATACTCGATAAAATCATCAACGATCTTGTCGTACCGATCTCGCTCCGATCGACTCCCTTGCGCCGAAAGAAGTGCGGAAGGGATCAAAAGGAGAAACACTGCGCAGCGACTAGTCATTTGACATACCCGCAATTAGGGAGTCTAATACCCTCAGTCTTGGTCAAGTCTATCTCACTTGTCTCCCAATTGCAACAACCGTATATGAGAGTCCCAATGTCGACTTCTCCAGCAGAGTTCGGTGCAGAATCGATTTCGGAACAGCATCAAGACAATTTATTAACCTACGATGAATTGTCACCGAATCATGAAGCTTCTTATTCGGCGGCACTCTCTTGCTTGTTTCACTTTATCCTCTTGCTGGTGCTTGCGTTCATCCCAAACCTGATCAAATCTGACTCGCGCGAGATGCCGGTTGTTTCTGTCGTTGAGGCATATGATGAATCTACCGCGGGATCATTGGAAACAAATGACAACACGGGTGAAAACGATGAGTTAGGGGATGTCAGTGATCCAGTTGCATCACCGCCAGAAACCAATCCCCAACCAAATATCGATCATCTCAACAAGCCGAATCTCAAAGTCGAAGACGACGAAACTGTCGTGGAAGATGCTATTGGCAATCGGCTTGCTCAGGCAAAAGCCATTCAAGACGGCCTGGCAGCTCTGGACCAAAGAAATAGTCAAACAAGCAACCCAAACGGTGCGCCAGCTTCCAGCGTTGGCGCTGGGCGAGGCGCCCGTGCTGCCCGGTGGATACTCCGTTTCGATACGCGTTCACCAGGAAACTACCTAGCCCAGCTCGGAGAACTAGATGCGGAAATTGCGTTTCCGATTGATGGCGATCAGTGGAGGTATTTTACGGACTTAGCTTCAACCCGGACTTCGAGTACTAGAGACCTGGCACAAGAAAATCGTATTTATTGGAAAGACGAAGAGTCACATATAGGCGTGGCGAATGTGCTCGGCGTCCGAAATGCCCCGTTAATGGTCGCGTTTTTGCCCATTGAATTGGAAGAAGAAATGTTGCGCAAAGAGTTAGCTTATCGTGGAGCCAAGGAAGAGGACATTCTTACCACACGATTTCGCGCAGTCAAACGTGGCGGAAAACTTACCATCATCGTCATCGACCAAACACTGAGGGACAACTGAACAACTATGGACGTATCGTTTTCAGGATTCTACGAGGCCAACGGGCCTTTTTTCTTTTTCGGTTTTCTCCTTCTCAGCATGATCGCCTTGGCGCTCGTGATCTATCGGTACGTTTGTAACTACTTTCAACCGACTGCAGGTTTGGACACGTTTATAGATCAATTCGTTGATCAAATCCCATCCGGCGCCGACGCAACGCGACAGTCTTGTGCGGACGCCAAAGGAGTCTATGTTCCGCTGTTTGTCACCGCGCTGAATTGTGCTGCCAATGGCAAGGGAAAAGTTGCGGCATGTGAAGCGATTGCCAATACCATTCAATACGAGTTGCTTCCGTCGCTAACGCGACCGCTAACGTGGATCTTGTTTATTGCCAAAATCGCTCCGATGTTTGGGCTGTTCGGTACCGTTTGCGGCATGATCGCCGCCTTTAGCAAAATTGGCGAGGCGGGGGCCAAGGTGGACCCCGCCGTATTGTCCACCTCGATTGGAATGGCATTGTTTACCACGGCTGAAGGCCTAGTACTGGCGATTGCCACGCTGTGGGCCTACACACATTTACGACAGGTTGTCCACGTATACGAAATTCATTTGCAGCGTGGCGCACAAGCTGCGTTAGAGTTAGTGCCAGTGATGAGTAATACATTTAAATCACAACAGATGCCAGGGCGATAGGTTTATGGCCGCACAACTTGTCGACGTGAGAATTCTGGCGTCCGGCCAGGTGTACCGCAAGCTTCCAGTCGAACAGCTCACGTTGTATATCGACGAAGGAAGCGTTACTGGGGATGACCTGATTAGTCCAGCAGGAATGGAGAGTTGGCGACCGATTGCAGAAGTTCCTAAACTAGCGAAGCATCTCGCAATTTTCGCAGCGTCGCTCACGATTTTGCCGGATGACGAAAACCAAGCTACCAGTGGAGGACAACCTCCACAGCAATCATTCCATCGTGGTTCTGAATCGGAGACCGAACTGTCAGCATCCGTTGGCTGGAAAGCCCCTTCGGCACACCAGCAACTTGAAGAGCCTACGGTGGATATGCTCCCGATGATTGACGTGATATTTCAATTGCTGATTTTCTTTTTGCTGACGAGTCAGTTCGATGTTGCTACGGCGATCGAAGTGCCTAAAGTCGACAACGGAATTGGTGTTACCGCTGAAGGGATTCAACTCATTCTGATTGACGGAGAGGGAAACTACTATCTCGGGCATGTTCCAAAAAGCGAAAACAAGATGTCCTCGCTGGCACAATTGTCGGAACAGGTGGCAGAAAACGCTCTTAACCAGGAAGAGCCAATGGATGTCATCATCAACGCCCATCGTACGGCCAAACATCTACAGGTGCGCGAACTGGTCGAACAACTGAACAATTTGGATGTCGAACTTGGCAAAATCAAGATCGGCGTGGAAGAGAAAAAATAGTGGAAGTCTTATGACGGTCGAAGTGCCAGCTCGAGAATGGGAATATCAACGGCGCGGAAGTTCCTGGCGCGCGGCGGTTGCAAAAGACGAGTTGTTCGAGGCCATTGAGGTTGGTGCACTTGACAGTAGCGATCTCGTGAAAGGCCCGCAAGATCGCGCCTTCGTTCCGATCGAGAATCACCCGATTGCATCCGAGTACGTTACGCCGCCGCCGTTGATTCCGAACCGGGAAAGCGAAGAGGCAGATCCAGACCTAACCCCAATGATTGATGTGATTTTCCAGCTAATCATTTTCTTTATGATTGCCGCAACGTTTACCGTGCAAAGAACCATGGATATGCCGAAAACGGAAGAACGTGACGAGGCTGCGGCAGTATCCATTCAGGAGTTGAAGGACGAGCATGTTTTCGTCACGATTACTGGCGAAGGCACGATTCACGTCCAGCAACGGCAAGTTAAATTATCCAATCTCGTTGAAGCGCTGGCGAATGCCGCCAAAGAAAGAAACAGTCCACAATTGGTTTTAGATGCTGACGATCAGGCACTTCATGAGGTCGTAGTCGCAGTCCTGGATGCGGCAAGCTCTGCGGAGTTTGAAACCGTGGCATTCGTTTCGCGCGTTCCTGCTAATTAGGTAGAATTTGAAAGAGTTAATCCAAACCCACAAACCCCCTCGCCGTTGGCCGAATCGAATTAGCGATGAGCACCGATAGTCATATCAAGTGTAAATGCACTCACTGCGGTATGCCCTACAATTTACGCGTCGATTCGATTGGAAAGTCGATGCAATGTATTTCGGGTTGTAACAAGACGTTTGAAATTCAACAGGACGTGGTCCGTGGTCAAGCAGTACGAGATTCCTCGAACATCGTAAAAGGAACTCCCGTCTCTACCAGCGAAACGATTCGAATGGAAGATACGGATGAGATTCCCGTAATTCCTCGGTCTGCTATTAAACCCGTCGTCCAAGCAAAACCCGTCGCTTCAGCGCCAGAAGCGCGGTCCGCCGCGCCTCGTCGGCAGGGCACCACGACTAGCGTTTCACCAATCGACACGGACGAGAGCCGTCAGCGCGCGAAGCAACATGCCCTAGGCTCTCTTTCAACGAGATCGCGCAAGCAGGAAGAATCAACTACCAAAAGAAAATCCCAAAAGAAAAAAACCAAGAAGGACAATCGGCGGTTCCATGTGGTGATGGGGAGTATTATCGCCGTCATCATCCTCGCGATCTTCATTGGGGGATGGTGTCTCATCTACGAACCGTTTCGAGATCCGCCTGATCCCGAGGCAGCATGGCAAGACGTTCAGCAGGTCATTCAGGAAAGGAAATGGAGAAGGTCGAAACGAAAACTTGATGAGTTTAAGGAAGCGTTCCCAGAGAGTCCTCGTGTGGCGGAGGTTTCCTTCTTTCACGATTATTGTGACGCGGGCACTGATATATTCGAACCCAATGGCGATGCTATCCAAGGGTTAAACCAGATTGGGGAGATGTTTACAGACCACCGTGACAATCCGGCGTACAGCCAATACTCGACGGATCTATTCGACGCACTCAGGCGGCTCATCGAACGGTTTTCCGATCGAGCGAAAGATCGGCTGGATGAAGAAGGATTGGAGGAGATTCAGCGAGCGCGCGAATCATTCCAGCTTTTGCAAACCGTGTCGCAAAACTTGAAAGACGAGGATTGGGTCGACGAACTCAAACAAGAACTGCTCCAAGATCGAATTGTCGCGGTTGAACAGGAAATAGTGAAGCAGATTGCTTATCGGCAAGCAACGCAGAATTTGGCATCCGCAACGGAAACCGATGCCGATCCGGATGAGATCTACGCCATCGATCAAGGACTGAGCCGCCGCTACTCGCAGTTCGCCGAGGATCCTGAACTGTCGGAGTTGCGCAAGCAGGCCTATGCCCAAGAGGCCAACCGCGTACGATACAGGTCTGAGGAAACCGTAGAATCAGATGTCGGCCTAACGACGCACCAGCAAAAGCCAACTTCTCAAGCAGACTTGTTTCTCGTCTGGCGCGACGGAAAGACAACGACACCA
>JAJDEA010000201.1 GCA_029260035.1 Phycisphaerae bacterium | reverse complement strand
GTGCGCAACGTGACATAAGCATATATCCCCTGCCCTTTGATTTCATGCGGAAAACCCACAACAGCCGCTTCCACCACAGCCGGATGAGAAACCAACGCACTTTCAACCTCCGCCGTCCCCATTCTGTGTCCCGACACATTTATGACATCATCGACCCGCCCCGTGATCCAGTAATATCCGTCCTCATCACGGCGACAGCCATCACCCGTAAAGTACATGCCGGGATAGGCACTGAAATAGGTCTCTTTGAACCGATCGTGCGCACCGTACAGTGTTCGCATCATTCCCGGCCAAGGCTCCTCAAGACAAAGCACGCCCGAACCGGGGCCTTCAATGCGTTCGCCCTTGTCATCCAAAAGAACCGGTTTCACTCCGAAGAAAGGCAACGTCGCAGAGCCAGGCTTGGTCGGAATCGCACCGGGCAATGGCGTAATAAGAATACCTCCGGTTTCCGTCTGCCACCATGTGTCAACAATCGGGCATTTCTCCTTACCGATCATTCGATGGTACCACATCCACGCTTCTGGGTTGATCGGCTCCCCCACCGTACCGAGCAATCGCAGACTGGAAAGATCCCGTTTTTGCACATGCTCATCACCTTCTCGCATGATGGCTCGAATGGCTGTGGGCGCCGTATAGAACTGATTCACCTTGTACTTATCAACAACATCCCAAAAACGTCCCGCGTCAGGATAAGTCGGAATTCCTTCAAACATTACTGTCGTCGCGCCGGCACATAATGGGCCATAGACAATATAGGAATGCCCTGTCACCCAGCCAATGTCCGCCGTACACCAATAGATATCGCCATCGTGGTAGTCAAAGACATATCGAAAGGTCGTAGCCGCGTAGACCATATACCCGCCGGTGGTGTGCAACACCCCCTTAGGCTTTCCGGTTGAACCGGATGTATAAAGGATAAACAGCGGGTCTTCCGAGTCCATCCACTCAGGCTTGCATTCTGGCGATGCGTCAATCATCACATCCCGCCACCAGTGGTCGCGCCCCGATTGCATATCCACAGGCATGGTTTGCGAGCCGACCCGTTCGTAGACAATGCAGGTTTCAACAGCTACGCCTTGTTTCGCGCTGATTCTCATGGCTTCGTCGGCATTGGCTTTTAGCGCTACCTCCTTGGCACCTCTGAAAACACCATCCGTCGTGATGAGAATCTTGCATGTCGAATCAACAATTCGATCCGCCAGCGCTTCGGGGCTGAAGCCACCAAACACGATGGAATGAACCGCGCCAACCCGCGCACATCCGAGCATAGCAATGGCTAATTCCTTGACCATTGGCATATAGATCGAAACTCGATCTCCAGGCCGAACGCCGAATTTTTTCAGTACGTTCGCAAACTTGCAAACTTCCGCGTGCAATTCGCGATAAGTCAGTGTTGCATCTTCACCAGGCTTATTGCCCTCCCAGAGAATAGCTGGCTGATCTGCCCGCGTTGCGAGATGTCGGTCGATCGCGTTGTAGCAGATGTTCGTCTTCCCCCCAACGAAATACTTGACGGATACGTCTGAGGAAAAGTTGAACTTGCGCACCTTCTGCCACTTCAACTGCCAGTGAAACTCTTCAGCAATGTCGGACCAAAACCCGTCCGGATCACAGATCGATCGATCGTACATGGTTCGGTACTGCTCCATCGATTTGATATAAGCGCGCGATGAAACATCATCCGCCGGCGAAAACACTTCGGACGCGGACGCAGTGGCATTTTGGTTTATGTTGGACATTTGGCATTTCTCCAATCAGTGGACATCCACAATTTATTCGCATGCTCTTGCTTGCCAGGCAGCCGAGACGGAGGCGGGTTCTCAGAACATAACCAGGCACATCTTCACAGCAAAGGCCCTTCGGTTCACCTACCGGACACTCATCGGATTGACCTTATGACTGCCTTCGCTGTTCAGTGCGTCCGGCCTGCCGTCATGCAATGCGTGCGCGATCGCATCTGCCGTTCGCATCGTAGCCCCCCGGTTGATTCGGACAACCTCTGCAGCGCGCTGACCTACTTCGTTCGCGAAGTCCTTGCCCTGCAGATACCTGCCAACTGCTTGGCTCAAATCAGTCGGCGACGTCACCACAGTCACCGCCTGCGCCTCGACAAGCGAAGCCATTGGCATCGAAAAATTTTCAGTATGAGGACCTGCCACGATAGGCTTGCCCAAGGCGGCCACCTCCATCGGATCAGAACCTCCCATTGGCACCAGCGTTCGCCCTACGAACACGACGCGCGCCAGAGAATAGAACTTTCGCAGCTCCCCCATCGTATCACCGAGGATCACTACATCTCGGGAGAGCGCGGGCGAAGGAATTCCTCCTTGGTACTCGCTACGCCTAACACACTCAAAACCACGCCGTTCGATCAACCGAGCGACTTCGTCGAACCGTTCTGGCTTACGAGGAACAATAGCCAGCATCGGACAGCAGCGATCGACACCTGCCGCTTGCATACCGGGCACGTCCCGTTCCACACCGGACCATTCCGCGATAAGCCGTTCGTAGGATTCCAGAATGAGCGTCTCTTCACCAGGCCCAGTACTGCCGCAGACCCAAAGCGCAATCGAGTCATCAATACCAAGCGCAGCCGACAGTTCAGCTGCCCCATCAATGGTTGCCCCAATAGATAGGCTATCCCATTTCAGAGACGAGGTGACTTCCACCCGATTTCCTTCGACACCCAATTCCACAAACCGATCAGCGATCGCGGCGTCCTGCGCCCCGACCCATGCCAGCCTGGAAAACATCGACTGCCCGAATCGGCCAAGCATTTTCAATCGGCGGGCGCTACGCTCGGTCAGCCTACCGTTCGCTACGACCACAGGAATGCCTCTGCGAGCCGCGAGATGGACGAGATTATACCAGACTTCCAACTCCACCAATACAATCGCAGTCGGCGCTATACGCGACAGCACCCTCGACATCACCAAACTAAAATCAAGAGGAAAACGGAAAACGCGCTCTCGACCATAAAGCTGAACAGCCCTCGCGAAACCCGTATCCGTTGTTGTGGAGATCACGATTTCGCAGTCAGGGTCGCGTCGGCTGAGTTCTTCGACAAGCCGAGGCGTCGCATTGACCTCGCCTAGCGAGACAGCATGGAGCCATAGCCTTTTGCGCCGAGGATCCCGCTGCGTTACCCAGCCAAACCGCTCGCGCCATCCTCGCCGATTCTTGCCGAGGACCAGGGCGTTGTAGAGAGCAATCGGAGAGTACATGATCGCTGCCACGAAATAGACGATATTCGCTACCCAAGTCATATAGCTCAAGATCGTAAAGCCCGGGGCAAATCGCGGCAACTTTCGATAATCGCCATGCAGCGCGTAGCGTCTGCAGCTAAGGTCGATACACTGGCGAACATGTGCGCATCACTCATATACAAAGAAGACGACCTACCATACCTGACGGCTGGGCTTCCGGGCGTCGGCGGGCAGATCAAGCAGCAAATCGAGGATTTCCTCGTCGAGGAATTGCCCCTTTATCCAGCATCGGGGGAAGGCACACACTCATATGTGACCATTGAAAAGCACGGCATCACGACCTTGGAAGCAGTCAAACGATTTGCGCGAGCGATTGGCTGTTCGCCTAGAGATGTTGGCTATGCCGGTTTGAAGGATGCGAAAGGCGTTACACGACAAACCCTAAGCGTCGAACACACGGACCCGGATCGGCTTGTAGCGCTTGACATCGATGCCATTTCTATTGTGTCCGTCACCCGGCACACAAACAAACTTCGCATCGGACATCTGGCTGGTAATAGATTCTCCGTCAAAATCAGAAATTCCTGCTCCAATGCAGAATCGCAAGCCAAAGCCATTCTCGATGTATTGTGCAGCCGAGGGTTGCCCAACTGTTTTGGTCCCCAGCGGTTTGGAGCTAGAGGAGACAACGCTGAGATTGGAAAAGCCGTAGTGCAAGGCAATTTCGACGAAGCGCTAGCATGGATTCTTGGCAAACCCAACCAATTCGACCGAGGCGACGTTCACCGAGCGCGGACGCTCTTCGATAAAAATGATCTCGAAGCTGCGCTCAAGGCTTGGCCCTATCCGTTTCACGACCAGCGAAAACTTCTCAAGGCCTTGCTGCGGTCTAATCGAAACACAAGCAATGCATGGCGCACAGTCAATCATCCACTGAGAAAGTTGTATCTGTCGGCTTTTCAAAGTGCCCTGTTCAATCAAGTTGTTGCGGCCCGTCTCAACAACATTGACCAAATACAGAAAGGTGACATGGCCTGGCTTCACCGAAACGGAGCATGCTTTCATGTCGACGACGCCGCCAAAGAACAACCACGTTGCGACGCTCTTGAAATCTCGCCGACAGGCCCACTCATCGGAAAGAGAATGACCGAGACGACAGGTGAGGCTGGCACCATTGAGAACGAAATCTTAGCTGGAGCCGATATCACTTCCGGGCAACTCAACCAACAATCTCAGGCCAAACTCACTGGCGGTCGAAGGCCACTGCGTGTACCATTAACGGGCGCCTCCCTGACGAGCGAACATGACACTCATGGGGAATACCTCCTGCTTGGTTTTGAACTTCCGCCAGGTTCATATGCAACCTGTGTAACTAGAGAAATCTGCAGGGATGGTTAAGATATCTATTCCAAAAGATGAGAAACTGCGGGATAATGATCGCGTCCTGCTTCGATCTTCACACAGCAGCATGAGCGAGCCTATCCGGGGCCCGATTGAATTGGAGCGAGGCGCAAATATTGCTCTTGCCAACGCGCAACATGCCAATTCCAAGAGAACACTTTATCAAAGGCACGAATCTTGCTAGGAGTTATATGAGAATGCAGCGAGAGTCGGAGCGTTAACTCGAATTTCAATTGTTAGACCCAACGGCTGTTGCGGCATGTAAGAGACTGATTACGATGTGGCCGCAACGCATGACCGATTTCTTCGTGACGTTTGACGACTTTGCGCGGGTCGTCTCGTCGAACAAGTAGATCGGCAGGTGAATTGACTCAACAAGGCCCGTGGGCCGATATAGCATAGAACTACCCCTTCTTTTTTGATGGAGAAAATAGAAATGAAATTGTCCAACGAAGTATTCCGATCTCTCTACGCCGCCGCAGCATTCGCCGTGACGGCGGGGCTTACCCTATCGCTCATCACAGGCTGTCCCGAAACCATGCCGCCGGACGGAAACACAAACACGAACGACAATGGCAATACAAATGTGAACGACAACGACAATGACAACGTAAACGATAACGATAACGACAATGGAGGAGCCAGTGCTGCTCCGACACTCCAGGGGCTAGACGCAAACAAGGCCATCGTTCTACCGTTCACCGTCCAGACGGCCTACAACGATGACACCATGTTCTTCCACATGAGCTGGGAAGGTGATCGTGGCGATACACATGATTACTTCCAATTCACCAATGGCGCTTGGCAGCGCGAGGGCGGAGTTCGACGCGATGCTCAGGCAACAATCGATGAAGACGAGCTTCGTGGCTCGACCAGCACTAACTCAACGATTTACGAATCGCGCGTCACATTCATGCTTGACGATCCAAATGGTCCAAATGCCGTCGAGGGATTCCTCGAATTCGGCTGTACGCTGACTTGCCACGACAATAGCCGGACGATGCCCACCTGGGTCCATGACGACGGCGAAGTACACAAGTATCTCCCGGACACAATCGCGGGACGTCTGGACCTCTGGCATCACCGCCTCGGCCGAGCGAACCCGATTGGTCTCTCTGACGATCAATGGGTTGGCCAGCGCACTGGCGACGAAGGTGATGGAGGAGGGGGATCCAGGCACGGCGACGACGGTACTGGCCCCTACGCTACAGCGAGCACCGATGATGACGGAAATCCACAATGGGTGTTCGATCCAACAACGACGGATGGACTCTTCGCGTTCCCGTTCGACGAGTTGTTCACAAGCCCATTGCGCAGCTTCACTGACGATACAGCCGCGAACCTCGGCCCCAACGCACCGAACCCGGTCGGCATTGATTATGCCGATGCCATTGCGATGGGATATGTCCCCGCTGAAGGTGACACCGTCCCGCGCCGGAGACTTCGCCAGACAGAAGGAAGCCGAGGCGATATCGCCGCTGCTGGTACAACGTTTACGCCATCGGCAAGCGACCCGCTCTTCGGTCTCTGGGATTCGAACATTCAGCGCTCGCTCGATACCGGCAACAACGATGATACGTCAATGACAGATGGAAACATCTACAACATTGCCTTTGCCGTTCACACCGGAATGGTAACGGTCAGGGACCACTATGTGTCATTCGGCTACACGCTTTCACTCAATGGCGGCGATGCGGACATCCAGGCCGTCAAGATTGCCGGTAGTGGCAGTGCGACGCTTCCGGATTTCTCGGACACCGACACGTTTCCAGTTACCAACCTCGACACGTTCCTTCCTGGCATCACCAGTTACGCATTCTTGATCGGCGAAAACACAGACCTTGAATATATCGACCCTGCAACTGGTAGCGCAGTCGATCAGAACCATGCGGGTGCCAGCGCCCTGATGACGCAAGGGCTAGGCTGCCGAGACTGCCACACTGCCAGTGACAGCGAGACGTTCGCTCCACTTCAGGAAGGTGGATTCTTCAGCGGCTCGATGGAAACACTTGCTCCGCAGCGAGGGGGAGTGAATACGCAAACACCGATTCCCGCAGGCGGATAATCGAACTTCGCCGAATCTACCATAATTGAGAATGCAAGAACCAGGCACGTCCGGTGCGGCTCAAACCGCGCTGGACGTGTCTTTTTGTTCGTTAATTTCGTGGATTACGAAAAGGCAATGCAACCCCAGTGACAAGCCGGGTAATCGGCTTGCCAGCTTCTTTCACATTTAATGCAACTCGATAAATAACTAATGCGACAGGGCCGAGACATACGATCTGTATTAGAGCATGATTCGGTTTCTTTCAAATGAAAAAGCCGTTGATGTGCCTCATGGTGTCCCGCAAAGGGCGTGTTGGTGAAGAACCAACCTATCATTTTCTTACAGAGGTCTCGACAAATGCACACTTCAAATCGAACATTTCGGATTGCGTACATTCTTGCCACCGCAGCATGTGGAATGGGCCTAGTGTTGATCGCCGGATGCCCTGTAGCTATGCCACCAGACGGCAACACAAACGATAATGGGAACACGAATGTCAACGACAACGGATCGACGACTGGTGATTCCGGCGTTACGGGAAAATTTGTCGGTGCGGCTGCTTGCCTGGCATGCCATACCGAGGAACACTCAAATTGGAGTACAACTGAACATGCCACAGCGTTGGAATCGCTCGAAGCTATTGGACAGGGCGCCAATACCGTGTGCCTTGCGTGCCACACTGTTGGATTTGGTGAAGATGGCGGCTTCGTCGACCGAGCTACAACGAACAGCCTTGCAGGTGTTCAATGTGAAAACTGCCACGGGGCGGGCGCGGACCACGTTGAGGCCGCTTTGGCTAACCCGGACAGTCCAGCCGTATTGCCTCCACTAAACATATCGAGCGAAGCATGTGGAGCGTGCCATACTGACGCCCATCACCCAACGTTCGACGAATGGCAGCTTTCTGATCATTCAACAGCACTGGCCGGACTCCGAACCAATTCATTCGCTCAGGATCGATGCCTTGAGTGTCACTCCGAGGACTATCGCTACGCTATTGAGGAAGGCAAGGAACCACCAGTAGTTGATCCCGATGCAGCCAATGCCGCCCAATTCTCGATTGAGTGCTCTACTTGCCACGCTCCTCACGGCGGCGTGTCACAGGAATATCAGTTGCGCAAACCCATCGCAAGCCTATGTGGCGAATGCCATACGCAGGATGAAGCTGTGCTGGGCGATTCGCCTCACCATCCACAGCTTGAAATGGCAACGGGAATCGGCGCGTTCGACCAGGACGGCAGCAGCCTGGCTTCTAGCTTCAGTCCTCACGCAAGCCTATTCGGAAACGAAGGCGAAGCGTGTGCAAGATGCCATGTCGTTATGCACGAAGTCGAAGAGCCGGATGAAGGCAACCCCAATGTCACCGGCCACACGTTCAACCCGTTCGATCTTGACATCACCGAACATCAAGCGGATCAATACACAGGTTGCCTCGAGTGCCACGACGAAGCCGGTTCCGATGATCGCCGAACACGCGTCCAATCTGAAATTGACGCTCGACTTGAAACACTGGCACCTATCTTTGACTCGGAAAGCGACATGTTCATTGACCCGGAAACCTTGAGCGAGGAAGACCAAGCCCGCCTCGCTGTGGCCAAATTCAACTATAAATTCGTGAACGCCGATGGAAGTCGTGGCGTTCATAACTCGTTTTACGCTCGCGCTGCTCTGGATGTGGCGGATGCAATCATTGCGGATCTTTCGCAGTAAGTGTATGCAACGAAAGATACACTACTGAACGGAACACATATCGATCAGCTGCAATGGTGCATCATACAGTAGCTCGATCGCTCAGCCCGTTTGCGAAGGCTGTTTTGACTTCTTGAGTTGAAACAGCCTTCGCGTCAATCTACACACAAAAAGGGGATCGCACTCGCGTTACATAAGCAATTCAGGCCCCGCTGCGACGAGGATTTGCAGCAGTCCGACCAGATAGAAATAGAAAATCCCAAGACCAAATATGTCGAATATCGCCATAGCCATTCTCCTTCATTTATACCCCCTCGCCAGCTCGTTCAATTATAACGCATGAGGTTCATGGGTCCAAGCATCAACATGCGGGGGCACCTAACATCGGAGAACGAAGCATCGCGAAGGAATCGCGACTTCCACTAACGAACATGGACCGCAGCGAGATGGGAAAGAGCCATTGAAAAAGGCATACCATCGGACGCTTTGGGCCATTAAAGCTTGAACTACATCTCATCCTTCGATGAGCCGCTCACTACATCCAACCCGCGCATGAGCTGTCTTTCGCTCACCAAGAAAACGATCACAATCGGCACTAGCGCAATCAGACTCGTAGCCATGAGCAGATTGGCCCAAGTCCCAGCCATCGACTGATGCATGCGCAAACCAAGCGAAATCGGATATGTCTGAAAATCGGATAGGTAGATTAACGGGTCCATGAAATCCTGCCAATTGAAAACAAAACTGAGCATCGCAGCAGTGACCGTCGCAGGCTTGGCAATGGGGAGGATGATGTGCCAGTAGGTTTGCCAGTCAGTCGCGCCGTCGAGACAGGCTGCGTCGTTGTACGCAAACGGAATGGAACGAAAAAACTGGCGAAACAGGAAGATGTTGAACGCACCGCCACCAAGCCAAGCGGGCACGATGAGAGGCTTATAGGTGTTGACCCATCCGAGTGTATCATAGAGCAGAAACCGAGGAACCAATAACGCCTGGGCTGGAATCAACATGGATAAAATGACAAGCGCGAAGCACAAGCGCCGCCCGCGAAATCGCATGCGTGCGAGAGCATAACCCGCCATCGAAGAAGTAAGAACCGCCCCAACAACGGAGGCTCCCGTTATCAGGAGCGAATTCATCAGGAATCGCAGAACAGGCAATCGCGTCACCGCCTCATGGTAGTTCGACCATTGTGGTGTCGAGACGGAAAAGCTCGGCGGGAATTGGTACACCTCGTCCAGGGGCTTGAGCGACGACACAGCCGCCCAGACAACGGGTAGCAGCATCAACGCACTCACGCATACCAATGCGACATAGAGAGACGTAGTCTTGCCTATTGAACGTCGCTCATTCATGCATCGGCCCTCGCAGGCTCGAAAACCCAGCGCCTGGCTGTCCAAAAAATCGGAACGACCATTACCGCAAGGATAACGACGAATATCCATGCCATGGCGCAGGCATAATTCAACTTGTAAGGTGGCTCAAACGCAACCCGGTAGAGTTGCAAGACAAAGAGCAAGAGTCCGTCATCCTGCTTACGATTGGCAAGCAAGTACGGCTCGGCAAACGCCTGCATGGCGAAGACCGTACCGACCAACATATTGAACAACATAGCAGGTGTTAATTGGGGCCAGGTAATATGAAAAAAAGAGCGACGCGCGGACGCTCCGTCGAGATGAGCCGCATCGTACAACGTCTTCGGTATTCCGCGAAGCGCCGCCAGAAAAATCAACATCGCACCGCCCATCGTCCAGGCGCTCATCAAGAGGAGTGCGGGCATGCACCAACTCGGCGAATACAGCCAATCAGGTGTCATCCATTGCGACGTACCGCGCGCGTCAATGATTTGGACAAGAGGATCAAGAACTCGATAGACGAGACGAATAAATTGGTTGATCCACCCGAATTGCGGATTGAATAACCAACTCCAAATCACGATCGTCGCAACGCCGCCCAGCAAGTGAGGCAGATACACGAATCCTCGAAAAAAACGCATCCCCGGTGACGATCGGTTAAGAAGCAGCGCAACAGCAAGCGCAGAAATCAACGAAATCGGAACGGACAATTGCGCATAAGTAATTGAATTAACGAGCGAGCGAAACAAATCTTCGTCAATCGGCTTACCGCCGAGAAGTCGCCATGCTATCGGGTCAGCGCTCTTAGGCTCGTAATCCAGATTAAACTCTACGGCGTTTCGATAATGCTCAACACCTACCCAGGAGGACGCCTCCGTTTTCAACGAGTTAGATGATTCTGTCATCGACAAAACGAGGGAAGCCACAGCGGGGAACGCCGTCAACATTAGCAGCCCGACGCACCAGGGGCCAAGAAATCGCACTACACTGCGCGGCGAAGACGTCATTGGATCCGCACCTCTCCTCCCGGAAACGAACTCTTGATTATCGACTTACTCGCCAATTCTCTCAGCACTTCACGCACCCGTACAACCTCGATCGAATCGAGAAGGCGATCGAACGATTTATTGATGGCTCGATCAACCTCACCGAAATGAAGCCAATTTGGCTGTAGACGAGCATATTCCAACGCCTTAATAAAGACCTCTCGCCTGTTAGCATCCGGGCCAAGGGAATACGCAGGGAGTGCTGATAGCCGGGCTGGGAGCGCCTTTCCGCTGCGTGCGATGCGATCCTGGATTTTTTGTGACAGAATAAAGTCAATGAACTTGATAGCGACAGCCTTCTTCGACGGAGGAAGGCTGGGCATCATGGCGATCCCATCCCAGGTGACCCGTGTAATCCTCCCCGCGCTGCCGGAGGGAATGGGTAGAACAGCATACCTGTTTGCAAGTCGCGTTTTAGCCAGGAAGGGCTGAAACCAGGGGCCGTTGACGCACATCGCCACTTTCCCTGTTAGGAAACCCGTATCCTGAAAAATCTGAGGCACTTCCGAATCGCGAGGCGCGACGCGTCGACCGACGGCCAGGCCTCGATAAAATGCCATCGCCTTTTCCGCCGATGGATCGTCAAACATCCATGTCGTTCCATCGTCATTCGTCAGGCGTGCACCAAATGACCAAAGGAAAGGAAGATAGTACACCCAGCGAGGCTGCCAGAATCCGAATTGATCGATAGCCCCATCACGGTCGTAATCGCAGGTGAGCTGTTCCGCAAACGCGCGAAATTCGGCGACGGTCCAATCATCATCGGGTAAATCCACTGGCCGACCGGAAAACCGAGCCGCTTTGTCCACGCAATCAAGGTTGCAATAAATCAGGAGATTTCCGCCCGACACCGGCATCGCTCGAAGCGTCCCTTCACTCGAAAATGCCTGAATCGCAGTCGGATGCAATGAATCGGAGCGCAATAGATATCGAGAATCGCCGCTTTCAAGCATGAACGAAAGGTCTTCAAGGTTCGGTGCAAGCTCTTGAAACGGGCCAAGCTGTAGCATAAAGACATCGGGCGCATCTCCCGACATTATCTGTTGGCGATTTTTTGTGTCATAAAGGTGACGTTTTCCAACGACGTATTCCTGCCGAACGGACATACCCGGATGAAGATTCTCGAAATCGTCAATGACGGCTTTCCAAAACCCGTAATCTTCAAACGTCCCGAAGTGGGAAAATCGAATCGACAGGCCATCGACGGGATGCGAAGCGTATCGCCGGTATGTGTCCCCGATCAGCCACCACGCCATCGCTGCTAGGAGTGTAATAACAAGAAGCTGTCTAATGGCCGACATGCTATTATGAAAGAAACCTGTTCCAGGGTCACTTCCCTGCACCAGCCGCCTCAATCTTGGCAATGTGCGTACTATCGTCTATCACAAGCAGCGTAATTTCACCGTCTTCCTTGCGAAGTCGAAGGCGTTTCAGCCAAAGCCTGTCGTGCTTTCCATGCGCGAACCAACTGCCGGTCGCTTTGTCTTCCCATCCCTCAATAACGCCCACAATCTCCGCTTCAACCGGGCCGTTTCGCCTGTCCACGATTTGCTTGACGCACACGGGAGTGCCAACCGGAAAACGATCTTCCTTCATCGTATTCACCCTTGTGTAAGGAATCATCTCTCAAAGATTGGAAACGACGTCGGCGAACGATCGCAAATTGGAAAACTCAGCCAAGGGCTGAACCGTCATTTCGTTGGCATGGTTGTATCGGTTGATCCAAACGTATGCAATACCCATTTCGCCAGTCGGCTGGCCATCGTGAAAGAGGCTCTGGGCGACATGAACAACCGACGATCTCTCGCCTTCCTGCTCGAGCAATCTCTCAAAGTGGGCCTTACCGGGTTTATAGCTTCGCACATCCTCCGCAGTGATGAGGAAATCGAAGTCTACTTCAAAATGATCTGCCGTCCCGGCAAAGAGGTCTCGTTCGATATTGGACAAGATTCCTAGTCGGTACTTAGCCTTGAGACGTCGGAGCGACTCGTTCGTATCGGAAAAAGGCCTCCATCCCGGAAGCGATTCAGCGAGAAACTGCACCTTCTCAGAAGAAACATGCAGGTCATAATGCTGAGCAACTCTCTTGACGGTTTCACCAAGGACTTCGCGATACGGCCGGAAGGACTCATTTTCGACTTCTGCTTCGATACGATTGTAATCGTCAAAAAACATAGGCAGTCGCACCAAGACATCTTCGCCGAAAATGCCACCAAACGCTGATCGCAGACCTGCATCCCAATCGATAAGCGTTCCATAGCAATCAAAAGTGATTGTCGTGGCATCGCGTAAAGCGTCTTGGATATCCGTTTTCATTTATGGCACCAGAACGATTGCGTGTTTCGATATAGGAAATATAAAAACAAGACACAGCATTCTGAGTGGCGACAATGTCCCCTTATGGCTAGGGAGACAACTGAGCCTCAAGCGGCGGCGCTGGACACGGTGCCTGCCCTTGAGGGCCGGGAGGACTGGGAACATCAAACGGATAGAACTCACTGCCCGTGGCCAGGGAGAATGCGTTGACCGCCTGCAAGACGTCATTGCCAGATGCGACGCGATTCGGCAATGAAGGGTCAAGATCAACCCACGAAATATGCGGTGCATTAATGTTTTCAAATCCGCGCACAATTGCGGTGATGTCAAACCCATTCACAATCCCGTTTGGGGGTGTCCACGCACTGGCAGGTGTTACGGGATTCGTGCTGCCGTCACCAGCGGTACTGAAAACACCCGTTACGTCGGCCCACCACCGCCCATCTGTCGGAACATCAGCCGTCGAGACCGCCATCGGCGCAGAAAACGTTAAGCCATCAAATGTCGCCCGAACTTCATACGATTCACCCGGTGCGATCATACAACCACCGACGTGAAGAACCGGCAATGCTCCGAAATCAAAGAGAGGCGGGCCGCTATCCTGAACCAAATAAGTCAGACCATTTCCAGCAATCGACACGGGCGTGGTACGAGGCGTGCTGATGTATCGGCTCTGCCCGGTGCCCAGGTGTGTCACTTGATAGCCGTGAGGAGTGCCTAATGTAGACGGATCAGGCTGGAAGGAAATATAACGATTCTTTTTAGCCGCGTGTGGGTAATCGGCTGCTACCAACGGCGTAACAGGCTGAGCAACCGGAGCAAGCGTCCACACGAACAGCCCTTTTTCGATATCACTTCCAATAATTGTACCACTTGGAAAATACGGGTAGACGTTCCAAAGCCCGTTGTAATTCGCGGAGTCGCTGTTTGGATAAGTATCAAAATACGCAATTTCGACGGGAGCCCCCGGAATAGTCGCATCAAAAATTCGTAGCCCACTGCGATAATTCGCCTGGAAAATGAGGTTGTCCTTCGTATATATGTTGTGGTCGCGAGCGGTGTTGCCGTTGGAAAATGTGGCGACCTGCGTCGGATTGCTTATGTCGGTAACATCAATCACCCGCGTTGTTGTATTCGGAAACGGAAATGACCCCTCATCGACCTCATCTCCGAAGTAGATCGTCTGCCGATCAGGCGATAGCCAGCCCTGGTGCGAAAACCGGGCAGCATGCGAAAATATGGGTGGCTGCGTCAAGTTGACGGAACCGATGAGAAACATGTTATTCTTAGTTGAAACATCGATGATATCGATACCCGCATTGCCTCCGCCGGAAGTGTCATTTGCATAGCATATTGCCAATTCTCGGCCCGCAAACGGCCCCGATGTCCAGTTGACAACTTGCGCATCATGGCAATACCGATTGCTCCATTCACCCACAAACACTGGGTTGGCCGGGTCAGCCAAATCATAGGCGCGAATCCCTCGGATCGGGCTGGACCCGCCGCCAACGCGGTACAGGAATCCACTTTCCTCGTTGATCGCAACATTGTGAGATGCGGAGGTCCCAGGACCCGTGAGTACTGTATTGACGAGTGTGACCGTCCCCTGATCGATTTGAGAAAGATCGAGAACCTGAATTCCGCTACCCCCTTCGCTCACAGCATATGCATAAGTCTGGTATGTCTTAATATCGCGCCAAATACTGGTAGGCCCGCTGATAACGGTGACTATCTGTGCATTCGCCGGATCGGTAACTTCGACAATACCGGTACCGAGCGACAACCCAATCAACGCGTATTCTCTGCCGGAAGGCGACGTGTATCCCCAACAGTCATCAGCCGACGTCGTCGCAGGGTTGAAGTCGACAAGTGGTATCCAACTCTGGAGCGCGACGCCATTGCTGGCAAACACAATAGGAGGCGAACCGCCTTCCGCAGCGCGATAGCCAGGCCCAGCATATGGCGGCTGTCTGTCGTTGTGGAACTCTTCATCCTCGTGTGCAATGGCCAAGACCGGAAACACACTGAGAAAATATGCAAACAAAACGATTTTGCGAACCATTGCGGAACTCCAATCACAGCTAGCAAGATTTTTTGCGAAACGACCCCAAGTAAGATTATCCCAAAAACGCCTGCAAATGTCCAGCATGAAATCGAGCATCGAAAAAACCGCTTTTGCCAGCATTTGCAATGGCACCATTCTCCTGAGCACTGTAATCTGACTTAAGCGATGGCTAAGCACAAAAAAACAAAAGCACCCCACCAACGCCGAACGAAGCAGGAAGACCAAGGCATCGACCCTGGCCGCGTTTTCCTGTTCTGCGCATTGGCAATCGTAACCGGCGTCACAGCGCTGACTTTCGCAGGTGTCATCTATTTTGATTTCGTAAACTGGGACGATGACTATGTCCTGGTCAAGAATCCCCACTATCTCGGATTCACCTGGAAGAACATTCAATGGATGTTTACAACAGGGCACGCAGGCCATTACCAACCCCTTACCTGGCTCTCCTACGCATTGGACTACGTTCTTTCGGGTCACGATGAACCGCAACCCGCCGCCTTCCATGTGACAAACCTGTTGCTCCACATGGCAACCGCCACGGCTTTCTTCTACCTGTGTTTGCGGATACTCACAATCGTCGAAGACGGCCGTCGATCGCAGGGCGTCGTCATTGGCGCATGTATGGCAGCTTTGATATTTGCCATACATCCATTGCGGGCGGAATCCGTCGCGTGGGCAACCGAACGTCGAGACGTGCTAAGCGGCTTCTTCCTGATGGTCACGCTGGTACTTTATCTGCGAGCAACAACGACCCCTGATCGCAACGGGAGAACATTCTACCTGGCTGTGGCGATCGCAAGTTTCGTGCTGTCACTAATGTCGAAGGCCGTCGGAATCACATTGCCTATTGTCTTGCTTGTACTAGACTGGTATCCGCTACGCAGGTTCCGTTCAGATGCCGGCAATTCGACACAAACATCGATACGAAGCGTACTCGTCGAAAAGCTACTTTTCCTTGCGCCAGCCATTGCAGTTGGCTTGTTGGCCCTCTGGGCGCAAGCGGACGCAGGCGCCATGCGGTCATCCGACGAGCACACCCTGGGCCTTCGGATTGGACAATCGTTCTATGGAATGGCCTTTTATCTCTGGAAGACAATCTGGCCGACAGGATTGATCCCGCTCTACGAACAAGATTGGCAGGCGACCGGCCTTGAAGCTGCTAATATCGCTTCTGGCATTCTCGCCATAACGCTGACCATTGGGTTTTGGGTTCTTCGTAAACGAACATCTGCACCGCTGGTCTGCTGGGCAATTTATTTGATCGTACTGTCTCCGATGCTCGGTATCGCACAAAGCGGGCCGCAAGTTGTCGCAGACCGATACAGTTATTTATCGTGCATGCCATGGGCCGTCCTCTTGGGCGCGGGTGTCAGTTGGCTATGGAGCCGGGAGTCGATCAACAAGAGAAGGACACGCATGATTCTGGCATTATCATGCACGTTGCTTGTCACGGTACTGGCCAACATGGGCCGAAAGCAAACTTTGATCTGGGCCAATTCAACTACACTTTGGACAACAACCATTGACCGCGCGCCCCAAACAGGAACCGCCTACGCCAACCTCGCTTCCGAAATGAATCGTCACAAAAACTATAAAAGAGCGCGAGAGTTGGCAAGAACAGCTCTTGGCATCCTCCCAGGGAACCGGGTGGCCCACATCGCGTTAGCACGATCTTCCACGGGACTGGGTGACTACACAACGGCAGAAAAACAATATGAAATCGCGCTGGCTATTCGCCCGGACGATCTTGGCGTGCTGGTCAGCCTAGCGGGTGCAAAGTTGGAGCTTGGCAAACATAAAGAAGCGGAGGCATATGCGCGCCGACTGATCCAACTCGAGCCACAAGCCGCCATCTGGCAGGATGTACTCGCCCGAATCCTTGCGCGCATTGGCCGAAACGCGGAGGCCCGGGCAGCATTTGAAAAATCACTACAACTCGACCCAACGCACCTCGAAGCCCGATTTCGGCTTAGTGATTTGCTGAGGTATTCCGGCCAACCCGAGAACGCTATAAGAACTTTGGAGGATGGACTAAAGCTGATGCCCGGCAACCCAACAATCGCCGCCAAACTGGCCAAGCTACTTGCCTCGACGCGGGTAGATGAACTGCGAGACGGTGACCGTGCCCTGAAACTCGCCCGCTCAGCATTCAGGTATGCCGAAAGTATTCAGCCCCTCGCCCATGAGGCCTTGGCTGCCGCACTCGCAGAGACCGGAGATTTCGACGGCGCAGCAGCAACGATAAACTCACTCCTCACCAATACACAATCTCGCCTTCCCCAAACAACAAAAGCACGACTCGCCCGCCAAAGACAACGCTACCTGCAACACGAACCCCTTCGCAACTAGCGCAAACAAAAAGCCCGGCGAAGAGCAATGTCCTCACCGGGCTGGGTAAGTCTTGAGATGGATCAGTCGGTTACGACGGACACTGCGTCGAAATCACCTGACCGTTCCATGGAATGAACGCGCCAGCACCGTTTAGCAGGTTAATCAGACCGGTGATATCCTGCGGGTTGGCGGGCGGGCCTGATCGGTTGACGTCCGTTGCGAAGATCGGCCTTGGGACCACGCCATTGAGCGAGTTAATCAGCGCTGTAATGTCCTGAGCATTGCTGCCTAGACTCGCGTTTACGTCAGCCGGCAGGAAGCCGATGCATTTTTCGACGCCCAGCGTCGTATGCGTGACACATGTCCACTCGTTCGTCGGAATCACCCCGCCAAAGTTTACCGTCGTCGTAGCGAGGTTGTTCACAACACCTGTAATTGCTGGCGGCGGTGCTCCGCCCGGAACGGTTCGGATGCTGAAATCGTTGGTCGTGTTTGCTGGTACGCAAGCTCCGTCAAAATCAAAATCAATGCTCATCCAGCCCTGTGGCGAGGTATTGTCACCAATCGGGTGAGGCTGACCCGCGTCGACTTCGCAGTTCGGCGGATCGGTCGAAAGCACCATGGTACAACCACATTGGGCGGGCTGCTTACAAACTCCATCGATTGGGCAACAGACATCACCAGGGGTGAAGCAGGTGATTGGCGGGTGAATACATGAGCCGATCGGGTTGCAGCGATCGTTTGTGCAAAGGTCGCCATCGTCTGTGCAAGCCGTGCCAGCTGGCTCGTTTTGTACCGAGCAAACAGGCGATCCGCCAACACACTGACATGTATCGATTTTACAGTCGCCGCTCGGCGGGCAAGTGAAGCCAATACAGCAATCCGGAGCGAAATTAATGGTCACCGGCACGAGAGTCGGACTAGGAAGCGAAGCGAGGTTTGGCTCTGCCATAAAAGTGCTCGCCGGATCGCCATCAATACCAATCGTGAAAGTTCCGTTGAGGCCGTTTATGTCGGGCGTCGCAGTCAAATCAATGGAACCGATATACCTGGGTGTTTGGGGATCAGCTTCACCAATTGGTTGCTGAGAATTCACGAAGCTGAGATACTCGTACCCGCTAGCCGGAAACGCCACAGCTCGTTGGGAAGCAAGACCAGCAAGAATAATGTCAGGCCTTCCGGACTCAAAATAGCCTATCGCTTCATTGGTGCAAAAACCGGTACCTGCATCGCAAATACCTGGCTTGTAGCAGGTACACTGACCGGCATTCGTCGTTCCGTGCGTGCATGGACAAGTGGTAACGCCAATCGTAGTCAGGTCACACTCAAGCACCGCGTCGCAGGCGATTTGAGTCGGTTCAAAGGATCCATTTTGCCCACTTGCCAGGGAGGCGCCATCGACTTTCCACTGAACGATGTTTACGAGCGGGCCAGCGGTGCAGGTATCGGGTATGCAAGCGTTTACCACACCAACATGCGTAAAGCATTCTCCGTCGAACGTGCACTCGAAGTTTGCGTCAAGGGTGCAATGCTTCTTTATGCAATTCTGCGCGGGGACGTTACAAACATCGCCGTTTTGGCAAGTGCCTTGATCCAGGGCTGGATCCCAACCCTCTACATAAGCTTCGACGATAACCGAATCGCCGGCGGCAATATCACCATTCGCTTCATCGAGAGCCGTAGCGTTCGTACACAAGACCCCTTGGCAGGTACTGTTGCCCGGGCAATCAGCGTTGGTCGTGCATGCCATGCTCTTCAACACCTGGCCATTGATGGCAGAAACCTCAAGGAACATGTTTGGCGTCGCTTGGGCGAAGACCGATGTCCCTACCAGACCCACAAAACAACATGTAAGCCCAAGAAAACCTGACAACTTTTTCATTACATTATCCCCTTCTACAGCTTGTTCCTCTTATAGGTGAATAGCGAAGGCTGGCACTCTGGGAACCAACCGATCACACATCGTATCCAATTGAATCACCAAATTCAATGATTCCAAAGTCACATTTTGACACACTAAGGCACGGTAACGAGCGATAAATGCGAATATCCGCTGTTCCCGTGAATACTGGAACTGCACTACTGCGACACGCAAATAGACTTCAGCGGTCAAGAAGCAGAATCCAGCCTGTATTGTTCCGTTTTACGCCCCAAGACAGCATGAAATCGGGTCGAGAAAAAGGCCGCGACCCCCCAACTGCACGACATCCCAAGCTGACCCCTTCAGCTTCTTCGCCTGCAGAAAGCTTCCATTTAGCTGCAAATATACACCACGGCCGAGAGAAGCCCCCACAGACGATGCCCATTATAGGTCGGCATAGCCGTTTTGTCCAGCACAAGTCAGAGTCTTTCGATGCCTCATGGGCCGTCTTGAGGCAGATAATAGCGCTGCATACATGCGAAACCTTTCCCTTTCGTCGCTGACGCCTCATGTTAGGGCGATTCCGATAATACTAAGGTCGGCCTCCGAAATGAACGAAAACTAAGGAATAGGCGAGGCTGACGAGCTTTGGCCTGCGGCGTGCTGAGTGGTTTATCACCGGCGTGCAGGCCCATCTCGGCAGAAGAAACAAGGGAGGTTTCCGTTGCCAATCAAACCACGAATCATGATGATTTCCACTCACGGGTATGTGGCTGCAGAGCCTGAGTTGGGGAAGCCGGATACGGGTGGGCAGGTGGTTTACGTTCTTGAGTTAAGCCGATGTCTCGGAAGGCTGGGCTTCCAAGTCGACATCCTGACCAGACGATTTGAGGACCAGCCCCGGATCGATCGCGTTTCTGACAATGTTCGCATCCTTCGATTTCCATGTGGCGGGTCAGATTTCATTGCAAAAGAAACGCTTTGGCGCGAAATGCCGGAGTGGACTACCCAGGTCACAGAATACATTCAATCCAAGAAGATCAAGTACTCCTGCATCAACAGCCATTATTGGGATGCGGGCGTCGCGGGTGCGACACTGGCAAGTCAGCTGGAGATTCCTCACATCCACACGCCCCACTCGCTTGGCTCATGGAAACGAGACAACATGGATGAAGACCCCGCTACGCTAGAAAGCAAATACAACTTTCGTACGCGTATCCGGGAAGAAAAGTCAATCTATGACACTTGTGATGCACTGATTGCTACAACCCCTCAGCAGCGAGACATCGTTGTCAATGGCGACTACGACGTCCCCTCTGGCAAAATATTCGTTGTACCGCCAGGCTATGACGATACGAGATTCTTTCCGGTTTCGATCGCCTCGCGTACAGCACTCAAAAACGAACTCGGTTTGGATGGGCGCATCGTCCTGGCGTTAGGTCGCATGGCGCATAACAAAGGATACGACCTGCTAATCCGCGCGATGTCTGTTGTCTTCGAGCGAATCGACGACGCCAGGTTGGTCTTAGCCGTCGGCTCCAAGGAACCAACTCCAAGGGAAAGCGAGCAGATTCAGGAACTGAAGGACATAGCGAATGAGTTAGGTATTCTGGATCGAGTCATATTCCGCGATCACATATCCGATGCCGAGCTTCCCGAATATTACCGTATCGCAGACGTCTTCGCGCTGAGCAGCCGATACGAACCATTCGGCATGACCGCGGTTGAAGCCATGGCTTGCGGTTCACCTTGCGTCATGACAACAGAAGGCGGCTTGTGGGAGCAAGTAACATGGGGCCTGGAAGCCCTTTACGCGAACCCTTTCGACCCCCCCGCCTTTGGCCATGCCATTTGCTCGGTGCTTCAACACGAGCACATAACGGACCAATTAGCCAAGTACGGTTCACAAAAAGCACGATCGACGTTCACCTGGATGGGCATTGCCCAACAGATCGTCAGCATCCTGCAAGGGTTTCGAATGCACAACGCCCCCTCTTACCGCACCTCTGCTGCACGCTTGGTCACACCATCAAAAGAGCGTGCCTTGCAAGAAGCTTGCGTCATAGCGCCATAACGACACCGCCATGCAATAGGCGATCCGGCTGACACCCAGATGGCAAGGACTAGCTGCCCAGGATTTGATTGTCTACTGCGAAAATCTCAACTCGACGATTCGTCTTGCGGTCCTGCGATGAAGCGTTGTCAACAATCGGCCTGAACTCCCCAGCTCCGCACGCAGTCAATCGACTGGGGGACACACCTTGTTTCTCCAGGTACCGAACGACAGCCAGCGATCGCTCTGAACTCAGCTGCCAATTGTCCGACCAGCCGCTCTTGCGGATAGGCTGATTGTCTGTGTGGCCGATCACGAAAATGGCCTTGTCACTATATTCGCCGCGAACGGCGCTCACGACAGTGTCAAGGGTTCGCCGCGCATCCTGCCGGAGCTTCGCTTTGCCAGGCGGGTAAAGAACTCCCGTCTCGATCGCAATCATCGCACCACCCGCAACCGGCGTCCAGCCGGGTGCAGCCGTCGTTGGCTCCGGCATGTTCGCAAGTTCTGCTCGCAGTTCATCAATATCACGCATCGCCGCGAGGTATCGCTCGTTCAGATCACCGTTTTCTCTATCGGCGCTGCCCAAACTATTCTGCGCACGATTCAACTGTTCCGTCAGCCTCGCGTTTGAATTTCTAAGATTCGTAATGTACTGCTTGTTTTTCGTCGCACACCCCGTGCCCATCATCGAAATTGCAGCGCACAAAATCGTCGCCTTGGCGGTTTTCCCAGCCATATTCCATTCCTCCCTTTCTGACGAAACCTAACCCAGCTGACAGCACGAATTGAGATTACTGTCGAGCGAAACGCCGCGCCAACCGCGCTACTCAGCGTATCTTACCATAGATCGCACGCTTGCGTTAGAAGCCCGATCAGCAAGACAACACTCAAGAATCAAGGTCTCTGTGATATCTATGTGAAAACAAGATCGCAAACGACGATAAACCTCTGCACAACAGGCCATTGCAGGATGGAATCGTAAAACACAACGACAATGAGAAATGAAAGCGACAGCCATGGACCGAGCGGTATAGCCCTCGTTCGCTTGGTGGGAAAACAGACCAGCCAGCCGACAAGTGCGAGAAAACAAGTTAGAAAAAATCCGAGTACAACCACAGGCCAGCCAGCAACACAACCTGCAGCGGCCATGAGATGAATGTCGCCGACGCCAAAGGCTTCCTTCCCGAACACAAGCGTAAAGACGATGCGTACGAACCAGCCCAATGCCCCTGCGATGACATATCCTGCTGCCGCAGTTGCAAACCCGAGGAAAGGTGACCAATTCCTAAACATCGACCATTCGCCAACGCGAAAACCGTAATGCAACGTGTCACGAATCCACGAGGCGACCGCACCATCCTGGAACATCACCCAAAGACCAACACAAGCCAATCCGATCGCCGGCACAAGGAGGGCCAATTCCTTCATAACCATACCGCGGGCTTCGTGGCGCTCCTCGTCGATCGCATCCATGATTTCGTCGTCCGAATCGCGGGTGACCATCGCCTGACTAACGATCAGTGCAAAAAAGAACACAATCGGAACGAGAGTTCGAATCGTGAAGGGAAGGAACCCCCTTCCACTATCACGATCAGCGAACGCCACAACCGCGAACAACCCCACCAACAATCCTGCGGCAAGCCATGCCACAACATATCTCGGAGAGCGATCGTCATTCGTCTCTGTCTCGGCTAATTCTTCGGCAGCCTCTTCGCCTCCTAAGATTGCTCGATCGGCGAAGGCATCGTCATCGGATTGATCTGCGCTGGATTCCTCGACTTTACCATGAGGTGAGCGAGCGGAAACAAGCCAAACAACCGCCAATCCTATGATAGCCATCAATGCCATCGCGGAGACAGTATCAGAAGGTCGCAACCAATCCTGCGAATGCTTGGGCGTCCAGATTATGTGAAACAAGAATCCACAAATCGTCGCAAAATTCGTAAAGCGGATATCAACCCAATAATGCTCCAGGTCGACGGCCGACATGGAAAGCAGACATGCAAACAAGATGACATGACTCGCGAGAATCGGCCAATCGTAAGCAAAACGATCCGTCAGTCCAAACTCGCTCACACGCAGGCCAGCCCGCGCACCGGCCACACAAAAACTGTCGAGCAGCAGCAGCACAATCAGTGCCATCGTCGCTTCAATGACGGGGTAGTTCGTCCCGATCGGACTACGACACTGCCGACACCGCCTGCCCAATAGCATGAAACTGATAATCGGCAGGTTGTCGTACCAACGAATTCTATTATCGCATCGCGGGCAAGCGGACCAGATGGGATTGCGTAATGATCGATTTCGCGGGAGTCGATAGATAACGACGTTCAGAAAACTCCCTACGCAAAGACCAATGGCCGTCCAAAAGCCCAGCCACCAGAGCGTCTCAAGAGTTGCCAATGCACGTCCATCCTACGAAGTGAAGCCGTCTGTTACTTGCTATGTGCTCCGTCACACCACGGAAGATTGCCACTTCTATGGCACTGGCAAATCGCCTTCTTCCCAGCTTCCTCGATTTCACAAACGATGGGGCTGATGCCAGTTTCCTCCCGGCTGTGAGCACCATCGCAATAAGGCAAATTAGCAGAATAGCCACACATACAATAGGCCTTCTTGCCGGGCGTTTCCTCTACCACGATGGGCGATGTGCCATGTTTCGGTTCAGCCATGTTGGCTCCTTCCATTCTTAATCGTGCGACTGATTGAAATATGCGTCCAGACTCAATGCAAGCAATTAAACATCGGGCGACATCTTGCCCGAAACGTCTCAATTCGTGAGTAAACGACGGATACGCCCCAACCTTTCGCACTCACTAGGTCTTTCCCAGATTCTTGACAAACTCCTCAATGACCGATTCCGGCGTTGATGCGCCGGCGGTAACACCCGCTACCCGTTTGCCCTCAACCATACGAAATTCGAATTGTTCCCATGTCTCGATGTGATGCGTCTCACAACCCTCATCCTTGCAAAGCCTCGCCAATTCGCAGGTATTGGCGGAATTCAAGCCTCCCAAGACAAACATGACTTCAACTTCCCGAGAAAGAGCAACAGCCGCTTCCTGTCGGCGAGTGACCTCCAGGCAAAGCGTATTGACAATCTTCACCTCGCGATAAGGGCGCTTAAGTATCTCCGCGATCATATCGGCAACGTGTTCCGGCGAATGCGTCGTCTGTGCGACGATCCCAAGACGTTCTCGGTAAGGCAGCGCCTCAGCCAGATCACACCCGCGATCGATTACGGTAACATTCGGTGCGTAACCCACAACTCCCTTTACCTCGGGATGATTTGGGTCACCGATCATCACAACATGGTAGCCTCGCTCATGAAGTTGTTTGACTACGTTTTGTGCCCGCTTCACGAGCACGCACGTCGCATCAACAACATCCAAACCTCGCTCATGCGCACGAGCCATCGTTTCCGGCGAAGCGCCATGAGATCGGATCAGCACTGCTTGAGACGAATCGATTGTCTCCAGATCTCCGGATTGATCGAGACCCGCCTTTTCGAGCGCACCAACAACTTGCTTATTGTGAATCACCGGGCCCAGCGCGACCACCTTGCCAGCGCCGTGATCGCGCACCGCAGCTTCTGCGATCTCGATCGCGTCTTCGACACCAAAGCAAAATCCGCGCGAACTAGCTACTTTGACTTCCACAATCAGCTAAACCTGTTTCGAAATAATATATTTGCCTACATCCACCGTAGCGCGAGCAATACGCGCCAGCCCGATTACTGAATTGTATGCGCTAATGGACACAAATCCAAGAACTTGTCAGGACCGCGCGATAAGCCCTCAATCAAAACAAGCCAGGCTGTTCTTCACAGGCGGACGAGTCCTTCGATTCGATGTAAGGCATATTCAGATGCCCATAGGCGGCCCGTGTGGCCTGGCGACCCTGACGAGTCCGAATCAAGTACCCTATCTGAAGAAGATACGGCTCCACAACATCTTCAAGCGTGTCGCGTTCCTGTCCCATCGTGGCAGCGATCGCTTCAATCCCCGCAGGACCACCGTCGTAGACCTTTATCAACGCAGTAAGAAATGCTCGATCCAGTTCATCCAACCCCAGCTCATCGATTTGTTGAATTTCCAACGCTTCTTTGACAACATTCGGCGTCAGAACTCCGTTTGCACGAACCTGTGCATAATCGCGAACACGCTTTAGCAGCCGGTTCGCAACGCGAGGCGTACCACGACTGCGATCCGCCACCGTCTCCAGTGTTCCCGGCTCTGCGCGTAGCTCCAGCTTACCGGCTGATCGGTGAAGAATGGTCGCCAAGTCGTCGGATGAATAAAAATCAAGGTGATACCGATGGCCGAACCGATCGCGCATCGCACCGCTGAGCATGCCCGCCCGCGTCGTCGCCCCAATCAAAGTAAACCGGTTCAGCGAGAAGTTCACCACACGGCCGCTCAACCCCCCTTCGATCGTAAAATCGACACGGAAATCCTCCATCGCAGGATACAGGAACTCCTCGACGATGGTCGGCAAACGATGTATTTCATCGATAAAGAGAACGTCTCCCACTTCCAGGTTCGTAAGGAGTGCCATCATATCGGCCTGTTTGGCCAGCGAAGGGCCGGACGTAATCCGAGGCGGTTGCCCCTTCATTTCGCGAGCGATCACATGGGCCAACGTCGTCTTGCCCAAGCCAGGAGGACCGTCCAGCAAAATATGCTCCAACGGCTCGCCTCGTTTCTTGGCCGCTGACATGGCAATTTCGAGCTTCTCCAATACGGCGCCCTGCCCGATCATTTCGTCAAGCCTTTGCGGGCGCAGTGCGGCGTCGATCGGCTCATCGCCGGGTCTCGTGCCCCCTGAAATCACGCGCTCTCTAGCCATTGATGCTCCCGTTACGCAGGCGTATTCTCACGCTACGAACCCTTTCAAACTTCAACGCCACTTTTTATTCGATACGCCTTGCGAACCCACTCGTCAGCCGAGTCCAAATCCGGGTGTAGCTGTGCCGCCCGCTGAATAAGTTGCTCAGCCTCGTTCCTTGAATCGCCCCACGCAACGAGAATCTCAAGCGCATCGCGCTGAACTGTCGATAGATTAGCCGGTTGACTATCGGCACCGTCACTGCGCATAGCAAAGCCTTCCAGCTTTCCTTTTAACGATGCAATAATCAACTCCGACGCTCGAGCACCAATGCCCGGCAAGCGAGACAAAGATTTGGCATCTCCGGATTCGATCCAATCGGCTATCCGCCGTACCGGCTCCGAAAGTGCTTTGAGTGCCTTCTTGGGGCCTATCCCTTTGACACTAACAAACTTAGCGAAAAATGCACGATCCTCGCTGTGCAGGAAACCGAGCAAACGCGGAACCATATGGCCGGAGTTATGATTACCTTCAAAGAACTCGGTCGTGTGCAAAGTCACAACCTGCCCTCGATATGCAGCCAACTCGACAAGTGCAAAGCCCGGCACAAGCACTTCGCGAGCAACGCCCTCTCGCTCAACGACGACGGCATCTTGTTCAATCTCGATTAACGTACCGGTTAGCCTGACAATCAACGCCCTACCACTCCAATTGGCTCCTTCGCGTCACTTCGAAATAACTCTTCCCAGTTCCATATTTGGATGACTGTCACCCGCGCAGCACATAGCTATAGCGATGGCATCAGCAAGGTCCGCCGGCTCCGGGAGTTGATCCAGCCCAAGCGTTTGTTGCACTGCCTGCTGCATTTGCCCTTTCGACGCACGACCGTTGCCTGTTAGAAATCGCTTGATTCGCGTGGCTGCATAGCTCCGGACTTCAACGCCGGCTTTGGCGACGGCAAACAGAATCACGCCTCGCGCATGGGCCATCAATATCGCCGTGCGCGGATGATTGTAATGAGAGTACAGGTCTTCCACCGCAACGACGCACGGGTTGTGCTCGGATAAAATCGAAGAAATCTCCGCTTCGACCGCAACCAGCCTGGTCGCCAAGGGCCGTTTTTCGTCGAACCGACAAACCCCGGCGTCGAGGACTTCCTGACAGCCTCTCGGTCCTGACCGAATCACAGCATACCCGGTCGTGCCAAGTCCCGGGTCAATTCCGCAGATGATCACATCTCGCCCGCTATCGAATTCCGTTTCGGACATGAACCTTCCCTTGTTTTTCGACCCTAACTAAAACCTAAATGATGGCCATTGCCCCGCAAGCTGTCAAGCGCGCCCCGGAGCACAGAAATCCAGATCGACGTCATACGATCGGCCTTGAATGGCTGCCAGAATGGCTTCAGCCGTCGCTGGCGCAAGAACCAAACCAGACCGAAAATGTCCGGTCGCAGCGTACAAACGATCGATCCCGTTCACCGCACCGATATGAGGCTTATCGTCGGGCGTCCCGGGCCTTAGGCCAGACCACATCCCCACAACCGGGGCGTCACCGAGTTGCGGAACCAGCCGAACCGCCAAATCCATCAGCTTTGCAAGCTCTTTGGCCGTATTGCGTTTCGCAAAACCAGCTTCAGGCTCCTGCGTTGACCCAAGAAGAACATGGCCATCCCGCCTAGCGACGAGATAGCACTTACCCCGCGAAATCACGCGATCAAATGGCGGCTTATCGAGCTTCATCAGAACGATTTGCCCTTTAACCGGATGAACCGGCGTCAAGGTTTCAAGCCTGGAGTCCAGCAGAGAAGACCATGCGCCTGCGCAGATAACTACAGCCCCGGCTTCGACCCGATCGTTATTCGTTTGAACCCCTTCAACCTGGTTATCCGTTCCCAGCAATCCTTCCACCGTCGTGCCTTCCTCTATGGTGACACCAAACTTTCGGCACGAAGATACTAACGCCTGCAATAAACGCGGATTCCGAACCTGTGCCACCTGACGGCACTCCAGAGCTCCAAAAATGTCTTGCGAGAGTGCAGGTTCAAGTAATTTTGATTGCTCCGGAAGATGCAATTCATAGACAGGACGCCCATCGGACGTCTTTCGTTCGGCAGCCACCCGCACATCCGAACGTGCGATTTGTATGGCGTTTTCTTCGAGCAAGACATCAACGCCGCCGCAGGGAACATACTCAACATCGATCCCGCTTTCTTCGGAAAGTGCTTCGCAAAACGCAGCGTACAGGCCAAGACTATGGTTTTGAAAATGAAAATAGCGATCGACGCGATGGGGATTGCGGGGTATGAGGATGCCGGCAGCCGCCCAAGATGCTTCCAAGCCGCATTGGCCCTTTTCCAGAAGGCGAACCGTCAACCCATCCATGGCTAGCCGACGGGCCACTGCCAGACCGATGATGCCACCACCTACAACAATGCAATCCGTGGACTTCGCCAAAGCCTCGCGCCTCCTTGCAATGCACTATACCATGCATCAAGGCCTTACACGAATCGAAAGCCACGAACGATTACGCACAGCAGCGAATCAACCATTCACTGAAAAACATGCTCACACAAGTTTCGGCGGCTAGAGCTTGCACTAATGAATTGTCCAGCGCCCTTTGATTCGCACATGGCCACAGCCACGCCCATGAACGTGTCCCTTGCGGACAACGACCCACTTGCTACCCGCTCGATCAAAAACACATCCGCATTGCGGGCCATGCTTGTGGCCAACTTTGCCAACTCTCTTTACACCGGGGCCTACACGCTTGACATGCCCCGTCCTGGGCGATTTCGAGATTGCGCCCACCCAGTGCGACCCATTCCAGTGATGGCCGCAGTGCCGACCGTGATGATGACGATCGTCAAGCACAACAAGTCTAGTTCCGTCGTGGTAATGATGATGGCAATCCCGCGCGCAAATGTGGTCGATATGAACGGGTGCCCGCCTTACAACTGGCTCGCGCTCGTAGTAATGAATGCTCAGGCCTCGCCCACCACAACCCGCCAGGGAAATCAATGCAAACGGAATCAGGACCATCGGAAACAACCGAATCATATTCATAAGCGATTTCCTCGCGCATTCGATTCAAATATTGTCTGGCGGCGACCCAACAAAGACACTTCCAACGACTAAAGGTTAGACTCTCGCAACATCTCTACCGGCCAAGCGCTGTAATCACCGACTTGACCTCAGTATAATTGGCCAACGCGTATTCTCCCATCTCTCGCCCAACACCGCTCATCTTAAACCCACCGAACGGGGCGGCTGCATCAAAGACGTTGTAGCAGTTGACCCAAACGGTACCCGCCTTCAGTGCTGCTGAGACCTTGTTGGCCTTATTGATATCGCGGGTCCAAACCGCCGCAGCCAAGCCATACATCGTGTTGTTGGCTCGTTCGATCGCTTCGGCGACATCCTTGAACCGGATCACGCTCAAGACCGGCCCAAATATCTCCTCCTTAGCGATTTTCATGTCGTCCTTAACACCGGCAAAAATTGTCGGCTCAACAAAATAACCGGCGCGATCCACTCTATTCCCACCGGTGACACAATCTGCGCCCTCGCTTTTGCCCGCGTCGATGTACCCCATAATCGTATCGCATTGCTGCTGCGAAACCTGCGGCCCTTGCGTGGTTTTCTCGTCAAACGGATCGCCGATCACCTGCTTGCCAGCGAGCGAGGAAATTGTCTCCAAGACCTGATCGTACACACTATCCTCAACCAAAAGTCGAGACCCTGCGGTACAACATTGGCCCATATTGAAAAAGAGCGCGTGGTACGCAAACTTAGCCGCGGTTTCAACATCCGCATCGGCAAAAACAATATTCGGGCTTTTGCCACCCAGCTCAAGCGTAACACGCTTCAGATTGGTTTCGGCAGCGGTCTTCATAATCTGCTTGCCTATCTCAGTACTGCCGGTAAACGCAACCTTGTCTATATCCATGTGAGCTGCGATCGCAGCACCAGCCGTCGGGCCGAACCCGGGAACAACATTGATAACCCCATCCGGGAAACCCGCTTCCTGGGCAAGCTCTGCCAAACGTAAGGCACTCAATGGCGTCTGCTCAGCGGGCTTGAGAACAATGGTACAACCAGCAGCAAGCGCTGGCGCCCATTTCCACGAGAGCATCATCGCAGGGAAATTCCACGGGATGATCTGCCCAACAACGCCAATCGGCTCATGGCGAGTGTGGGCAAAAAACGGCCCGTTGACCGGAATCACCTTGCCATGAATTTTATCTGCCCAGCCGGCGAAATAGCGAAATGTCGCAGCCGTGCCTGGAATGTCCACATGGAGCGAATCGCGAATCGGCTTGCCATTGTCGATGGACTCCAGCGCCGCGAGTTCCTTCGCATTAGCCTCAATCAAGTCCGCTAGTTTGTATATCAGTCTTCCTCGCGCCGACCCACTCAGTCGCGCCCAAGGCTTGGATTCAAGCGCTTTGCGAGCCGCACTTACCGCGAGATCGACATCTGCCAAGTCGCCCTCTGCAACCTGGCAGATGCAATCGCCCGTAGCTGGATTGATTGTCTCGAAAGTCTTTCCGGAAACACTGTCCTGCCATTTCCCGGCAATAAACAACTTCTTGTTTTCTATTTTCGGAGGTGTAATCGTTGGTGCGCTGGCCATCTTGGCTCCTCTTCCTTGCTCATATCAAAAAGTTCTTGAATAACTTTGCCACATTGCAGGGCCTGGGAACCACAGGGCACAACAAACAGAATCGCAATGAGATTTCATACCAACAGGGCTTCCAAAGACCTATTCTTCCCAGCCTAACCCATGCACGGCACACCATACAAAAAGCCCGCTCCAAATGGAAGCGGGCTTATAGTAAAAGCAGAATTGATGCAGGAAATACGGATACTATGAGAGACGCCGGCGAACCACACCGAACAGGCCGAGACCGACCACTCCGAGCAAGGCAGCTCCGGGCACCGGAACCACGACAGCCACAAACAACCAATCCGACCCGGCAAGGTGATTTGGAATTATATCGGTGACCAACCACCCAAGTCCGGTGATACTCGACGATCCGGGCATGATGCCGAAATCAAAACTGGAACCACCCATCGCAAAATCGGCAAAGCCAATCGACGCTCCACTGAAAACCCCGCTCGAAAACTCAGGTGTAATCGTACCCTGATTGAGCGGGTCCATGGCCGTCACCGTTGCATTCCCTTGGGCGGTAGTCGCCACGTTTGTCGTATAGGAAAAATCAATATCCCACCAACCAACGGAGCCGGAACCTGTGGTGTCATAAACACCATTGTTGCCAACATCATTCAATCCGCCAAACACGCTGCCCCATATATGAATGGTGCCAGCAGTTCGGTCGAGCGACAAATACATTTGCGATTGGCGACTACTGGAATCTACATAGTCAAAGTCAAACGTGTAAACGTTGCTCGAGTTCCCATCGAGACCGTCAAGTCTTAGACCATAAGGCGGCGGGTTTTGAACACCATTCGGATTATTGCGCAGGGAATACAACCCATCCGGTATCCCCGCTTGGGCCACCCCTGAAAACAGCGCAACAATTGCGCTAACCGCCCAAACACTTACGAAACGCTTCATCGAGAATCTCCAATACGCCTACGACATCTTTTTTGCAGTAGCGATCTATATCAGAATCAAGTGATACTTACTGACCCGAGTTTCAGATGGTATCTGTTTCGCGCAATTATTGCAACCTCCAATTTTCTTGCAACGATCTAATGCTTGCAACTAAGAGCGATAATTGTCTCCAAGAAATCACCCTACAACTCGCGTATTGCCGATTCTTACTTGTCAACCCAGTCGCCCCCATCAACCCATGGCCGGTAATATGCCCAAAAACATGGGAAAATGCTAGCGCTGAGGCCATGACACTGGTACACAGCCCTCAATAAGTGCATTGTAACGAGTTCGTGTTATTAGGACCTACGCAATCCGTCGTGCCACGCCTGATTCCAAGCATCTCATAATTACCGGTTCGGCGTTGTTTAATTGCCTGCTTCCTTCGTCCGCCTTTACAGATTCCAACCCAAACGGCGACACGAAACCAGTTTGTATTGCATCTTATTAAGGTGTTCGACAGTTCGTGAAATCGCCCTCGCAAGGACGAAACATCCCGAATTTTCATTAAAATGGAGCCTACAGTGAGGCGTTTCTTACTTTTAGCGTTGCTCGCCCCATCCGCTCTTGTATTCACATGTGCAGGCTGCAGTGTCACCGATACCACGTCAGCCGCCTCGGTGAGCGATATACCTGAGACACTCGTGTTCGTGGACGATGCCGATCCGACGCTTGCCACCCAGCCATTTGCTGCCGACGAGTTACTTGTCCAGCCGTTTCCCGGTGCAGACGCGCAGGCACTAACCAGTCTTCTCGCCGATCTCAATCTCCTGGTACTGAGCGACACTTCGGATATCGGCCTGCTCCAGCTGTCCGTGCAAGGCGGGGATGTCGATCAGGTCGTCACCGCCCTGTCAGCCAGCGGTCTGATTGAGGAAATCCATCGCAACTACGAAATGGAAGCGGAAGCCATTCCCGATGATCTGTTCTTCACCAACCAACAGTACCTCGAAACAATTGACGCACCGTCCGCATGGGATGAAACCGTTGGAAGCGAAGACATCATCATTGCAATCGTCGATTCAGGAATAGATACGACACACGCCGACCTCGAAGACAAAATCATTGATGGCTGGAACATTTTTGACAATAACGATGACTTCGAGGACGTAGCAGGCCATGGCACCCAAGCTGCTGGCGTTGCGGCTGCCCAATCGGATAACGCAATAGGAATCGCCGGAGTAGCTTGGGACAACCCGATCCTGGCCATTCGAGCCACCAATACACGCGGTCGATCAACAAGCCGAAGCCTGGCTGCGGGCATCCTCTGGGCTGTAGCCAACGACGCCAAAGTCATTAACGTCAGCTTCGCACCGCTGTGGTCAAACAGTGTCGTGAGAGCAGCAGCCGAGCAGGCATTTAATCGTGGATCTCTTGTCGTCATTAGCGCAGGTAATGGCGGCAGGAGCAGGAAAGCATCTGGATATCCCGAAGCACTTTTCGTCGGAGCGTTAGGGAACGGCGATCGAATCGCTACCTTCTCGGATCGAGGTGCCTTTGTCGATCTTGTCTCGCCGGGAACCGGCATCCGAACTACAGAAATGGGTGGTGAATACGGTTCGGTTAACGGTACGTCATTTGCCGCACCCACCGTTGCAGGCGTAGCGGCACTTGCGTGGTCAATCAATCCCGACTTACGACCGGCATCAATTGTCAATGCGCTCACCGCCACGGCTGTCGACTTGGGTGATCGCGGAAAAGATGACACATACGGATTCGGCCTTGTCGACGCATTTGAAACCGTCCTGCTGGCTGTTGAGTCAGCCGATGATCCGGATCGAACCTCGCCCACGGTAAGGATCACAAAGCCGCGAAATGGTGCGTCTCTAAAAGGCAAGACAACAATCGCCGTAACTGCTACGGATGACAGCGCAGTTGCTGATGTTGTTTTGTCCGTCGATAGCATCCCAATCGCAACGGACACACGTTCGCCATTTCGATTCGTAATCGACACCACCACCTTCGACGGAGGCGACCACACATTGAGCGTCGTCGCGACAGACTTCGCCGGGAATGCTTCATCCGAAGCACGAGTAGACGTTCGATTCAGCAGCGCATCAAGCTCAGGCGGATCAGCACCATCGGTTTCGTTCCGGTCGCCAAGCGAAGGTACCCGCGTTTCCGGAAATGTCACGATTTCGGCAACAGTTTCTGCAGATGCCGGTTTATCGACGGTGGAATGGTTCGTAGACGGCGAGGCGGTCGTGGTGAACAGCGTTACCGGCCAATCGAGCGGAGTCAGCTATCTATGGCGAACAGCTGACGAAGAGTCGGGTTCGCACGAAATCACTGTGCTTATAACCGATCTGCAGGGGAATCAATCGTCGGCTAAGCTGGAGCTAAACGTCTCCTGACCTAGCACGCGTGCCGAACGTTCGTAACAAGGTACACGCGGTTCCTTACGGCGCAGGTTGGGCGGAAAGGCCTTGAATCTGAGACCCTCTCGTCAGGAAGCCAAACGGATCGGCTTGGTCCTGCAGGCTCTGACCGCCAATTCGACCAGCTCGATTCAAAAACTCTGTGCCAGTTACCGAGTAATTCACCGTCACACCAGCCCGCATAAAGAAATTCTGATTGATAAAGTCAAGCGTCCGCGTTTGCCAGGTTTCCGGCACCCACAAAATGTCGCCGGAGGCAAGCATCAGGTTTTGATCCTGCCCTGTTGCGATCCGTCTGAGGTCCAGCTTGACATGAACATCGCTGCCGTCGGGCATTCGGCGAACGAGCGTTCCCTCTTTTGGATGAACATCCGTCTGAAGTCCGCCAGCTGCTGCGAGTGCTTGCAACACCGTCACATTGGTGCCATCCGGATACGTTTGCACGCCGCCTCGAGCCACAAGTCCGCCAATGAAAACACTGTTTTGGTCAGCAGCTTCCACAAAGACCACATCGCCCTCTTCAAGCGGATCTGCGGCCAGAGATTCTTTCAAACTCTTCGTATCGTGGAGATCGTAGGCTTCTTCCGCACCAGGCCTGCGGAGTCTGCGGAGAGTCGCATGCCCGGACGCTAAACTCGAAACGCCTCCTGCCCCAACAATGGCAAAGAGCAGGTTCCGCTCGGTACGACGAAGCGGCACCAACCCCGGCGTCGAGACAGCCCCAAAAACGAGTACGTTCGTTTCATCCGGCGCTGCCAACTCTGTATATACGGAACCGTCCGTCAACACGCCGGGTATGAAGGCGTCTCGGATCTTGTCATCCACTTCGTCAAGCAAGAGTCCATCGACGTTGATTCCACGAACGATCGGCAGTTCGATTTCGCCATTTCGGTCGACACGAACCAGCGTTGCAGGAAAAAGCGCAGATTGATCCGCTCGAGTCAGCGTGACAGACAAGATATCTCCGGGGCCAACACGATACGGACCGAGGTTTTTATCCAACGTCAGAATGTCTTGAGACGACACCGCCTCTTCCATTGGACTTGCGTTTCGCTGCTGAGCATCCAGGAAATCTGCCATGGAAACCCGATGATCCGCCGGACATCCCCCTAATATGAGGAATCCGACTCCGATCAGGCTCAAAAAAGGAACAGTATGGAGAATTCCATTCCGATTCGACCGAGTTGACATATCGCTAATCATGGCTGTGGTCCCTTGAGGTGGCGACAGTGCCTTACCCTTTCACACAGAAACTATAGAGGTTGGTTTCGTCAAAAACCGGTTCAATCGTCCAGAAAATCCACCCGCCCCGAAGTCTCTCGTCGTTGCGGGGTGTCTCTTGGGGAACCGGTTCTGCCGCAGAATGGCCACCTCAGGCATCTCGGACGGATAAGTCAAACGTACAGCTCGGGATGGTTGCTTGAAAAAAGCGATATCCGATGTGCCTGGTGCGGGAGATCGAGATGAACCGCATCAATCAAGAACTTCGAGCAAGTCCGAGTCAATTTCCAGCTCTGCCGACTGCCCCAGGAATTGAACGCCAACATAAACGCGCCAAGGCCCTCGACGTTTGAGAACGATGCCCTCTATGCCTATCAGGCCGCCCCCGATCACGCGACACCGAGCGCCTTCCTTGAGCTTTGGGTATAGGCCAATTTGTTCGCTGCTTTCCACGACACGCTGAATCTGCACCAAGTCCGTCTTGAAACGCTCCTGGTCCGAAACCTCCAGCACGTTGGCTATGCGACGCGTACGAAGAGCGGCGACGCGATCCGCATCTCCGCCACACAAAAATACATAACCCGGAAAAAGCGGAAGCTCAACGCGACGCACTCGGCTTCCATATACTCTCTTACGAGTCACAAGGGGTAAAAAATGATCGATCTTGCTATGGGCAAGCTCAACAGAAACGGCCTTTTCGTTTCTGGATTTCGTATGCAACACCCACCATCGGCCCGCAAACGATTCGATGCGCGCTGGCGCGTGTGCCCCCGACTCAGTGGAATCTTCACTCGCCGCATCCACTACTTGCAGAATGTCTGAATCGCCATCTTTCGACACAGTTGTCTCGCGTTACCAAGGTTCCTCATTCGCCCAAAACTTCATCGGCGAAACAGCCGTGATCGGCTGCACTAAATCCTACCCATCTCTCCAATACCAAGATTCAATCGCGTCATCTCAGTCCCAATTATTGAATATCAAATCACCTAGTCTATGGGGATTCCAGTACTTCGCTTGTTCGCGCTCCGCGGCAGAAAGAGTTGTTAACGAGTGGCCGTCAAATGAACTGTTCAAGACCTCTGCAGTCAAGACCGCAAATGTGCCATCAGTCTCGAATTCGTCCGCCAATCTCTGATTGTCCAAAAAAGAGTGTGTGGTTTCCCCGTTGTCGAGTGATTTGGCAAAAGCAACGAACGGGAAATGCAGATTGCACAAGACCATAATTTCCGTTTCTTGAGCAGCAAACAAAATACAATAGTAATTGTGGTCTACGGAATTGGCCTCAGAGTGAATCAACTCAATCTCCGAAACCCTGGCTACGAAATGGCACACGCGTTTGAATTCCTTGAAATCAACGCATGGCAGCGGGCCATCTTTCACGTCTCGGAAACCGGTTATCCCACGGGGTAGAATCATTGTCGCCAGGTCATGGTGCTGAGAAAACTATTTCGAAGCATGCAACATTCGCCCGCTCATGATACCGTTTCAGTTTCCCCGATTCCAGATTCTCAGGACAATCGTGCCCCGATTCAGCACATTGCACCAGACTTGCACGGCAAATCCGCATTGCTTGCCTCCATCGCGGGGCTTGACTCGGAACACGCGGGATGTACACTCCCCAACGGTAGGTTTGTGAACGAGACACGTCGCAGAGCTTTGGATTCCATGTTCAAATTGACACGGCCGAATCGTCTTTAGACCCGCAAGGTCAAAACGTTGACCGCTTTCAATACGACTCTGAAAGTAAAACCGAGAGTCGCAGAATGCCATCGATAGGAGCAAGAGATGGGCAAAAAGTTATATGTTGGAAACCTCAGTTATGATGTCACGAGTTCGGACCTTGAGACGCTCCTCGCGTCACACGGAACGGTCCTGAGCGCGGAAGTCATCAGTGACCGATCGACCGGTCGCAGCAAGGGGTTCGGGTTTGTCGAAATGGAATCTGAAGGCGAGGCGAGCGCGGCAATTGAAGCACTCAACGGCCAGCAAAACGGCGGTCGCAGCCTGACCGTCAACGAAGCAAAGCCTCGCCAGCCACGCAGTGGTGGCGGTGGTTACGGCGGTGGTGGTGGCGGTGGCCGAGGCGGCTACGGCGGCGGCGGTGGCGGTGGCGGTCGCGATCGTTACTAAACGCTGACAACACTCAAGAACACCAAAGGCCGCCCCTTTCGAGAGGCGGCCTTTTTTTGTGCGCACGGACAACATGCCGTATGAACGACACACAATGACGAGCTAGCAGGACGCTGCATTTCAAACTGCGGCACTGAACCGATCGATGAACAGAGTTACTTTTTTTACCAAACCAGACTGCCGACTATGTGACGCAGCTATGTTTGTAATCAAAAAAGTCAGCGCGCAGATTCCTTTTGCCATCGAGAGCGTGAACATATCGGAACCGGAAAATGCCGAATGGCTCACCGTCTATCGCAACGACATACCCGTGGTTCATCTCAACGGAAAAGAAATCTTCCGCCATCGCGTCGAGGAGCGCAGGCTGAGAAAAATCCTCGCGGAATCAGGATGACCGCATATTCCACTTGCTGAATCTGCAGAGCCGGTGCTATACCCAAACCGCTGTTTGTTCGACCG
>JAJDEA010000021.1 GCA_029260035.1 Phycisphaerae bacterium | reverse complement strand
GCGGGGAGCGTTCGGCGCGCGAGGTTATGTCCGAGTGCATAGGTCGGTATGAAACGACGGCCCAAACTCTTCGCGCGTTCATCAGTTTTGATGGCGACCGCGCTTTGAAGCAAGCGGAGGAAATTGATCGAGCACGGGCTGCAGGTGAACCCGTCGGCCTTCTCGCTGGCGTACCGATTGCGGTGAAAGATAACATTTGTACTCGCTTTGGCGCGACGACTTGTGGCTCGAAAATTCTCGAGCCGTACCAGGCGGTATACAACGCGTTCATCGTAGACCGTTTGGAACAAGCGGGGGCTATCGTTGTCGGAAAGACGAACCTCGACGAATTTGCGATGGGAAGCAGTACGGAAAACAGTGCCTTTCATATGTCGTTAAACCCCTGGAACCAGGAATGCGTGCCGGGCGGTTCATCAGGAGGATCGGCTGTTGCAGTGGCGTCGAGGGTCGTACCCGGAGCCATTGGCAGCGATACCGGAGGGTCCGTGCGTCAACCTGCTTCATTTTGCGGCGTGGTTGGACTTAAGCCTAGTTATGGCCGTGTGTCTCGTTTCGGCCTCGCTGCTTATGGGAGTAGCTTGGACCAAATCGGCCCAATGGCAACGGATGTTCGGGACGCGGCACTATTACTCGAAGCGATTGCAGGGCATGATCCGCGTGATTCGACAAGTGTTGATCGTGCGGTGCCAAACTATGTTGCGGCGCTCGATAAGCCCTTGCGTGGCTTGCGGATCGGAGTGTGTGACGCGCATTTTGGAGAGGGGCTTGATTCTGAAGTGAGTCAGGCAGTCCGATCGGCGATTGACGAACTCCGTAAGCAAGGAGCAGAAGTGACAGCCGTTAGTCTTCCGCACATGGAATACGCCATAGCGTGTTATTATGTGATTGCGACTGCGGAAGCATCGAGCAACCTTGCCAGATATGACGGCGTACATTACGGATTTCGCGTCGATAAGCCGTCAGATGTGTTCGACCTGTATGCGTCCTCGCGAGGACAGGGGCTTGGGCCGGAAGTGAAGAGGCGAATCATGCTTGGCGCGTATACGCTTTCGAGCGGGTATTACGACGCGTATTATCTTAAGGCCTTGAAGGTGCGCACGCTCATTCGCCGTGATTTTGAAGAGGCATTCGAGGGTATGGACCTGCTTGTTTCGCCTGTAACCCCAACGCCAGCCTTTCGAATTGGCGAGAAAGCGGATGACCCTTTGTCGATGTATCTGGAGGACATTTACACGATCGCGGCTAATCTGGCGGGTCTGTGTGCCATTTCGTTGCCATGTGGGTTTAGTTCCACCGGATTGCCCATTGGTTTTCAGCTCACAGGCCCGGCGTTCGGTGAAGAGAGTCTGCTTGCTGCGGCGCATCAATACCAGTTGCACACACAGCATCACCTCGCAAAGCCTGAATTTGCCGAATAAGAAAGAAGCAGACGATGCAGGCTACCACGGTACAGTCGTTGCTTCGTACATCGCAAGCGCTTTGCGGCCAAATGTGCCAGAAGGAAACCCTCGAAAACGGCATCGCCTACTTCCACGAGCGATTCGATCAGATTTACGATTTGAACCAGTTTCGAGAGGTGGTGTTGACTGAGCAGGTTGGGGTCGAAAAAGTTGTCAAGGAAGTTGAACAATGGTTCGCGGAGAAAAACTTGACTTGCTTACGCTGGGCGCTTGCGGCAGAGACCGAATCGCCTGAATTGGCGGAGTACTTAACGTCTCATGGCTTTCAAGAACGAGTCGAGAGTGCCATGCTCTTAACGCAATGGAAGTCGTTGGACGCGACGAACGATCTTCGTGTCCTGCCAGCACGGGCTGTTCGAGCAGCCTATCGACAAACGATTATGGATGATGACGCAACCGTCTCACAAAGTCTCCGTGAAATGAAGGCGGATGCTTATGCAGAGCGTCTCGACGATCCGCAGTACGATGCGTTTGTTGCGATGGCTGGTCAAAAACCCGTCGGTAGGTGTGCGCTCTATCAGGTTGGCGACATCGCGCGCGTTGTTGATCTTACCTCGACATCAGATGATTCTTGCGAATCGGTGTACGCGAGTCTGCTCACGCATGTCCTAACGCTTGCGAAGAGGCTTGCCATGCGATGTACTTGTGCAGCGGTTAATATTGATGATTCGGTGAAGCTCCGATTGCTCACGGACTTTGGTTTTGAGTCTGATGGGCGAATTGTCGAATACGAACGGCCGTCTAAAGCCGCGAATGGTCAAGCGTAGGGGCGAATTGTCAAAATGCACGAGTAGAAGTGTGCTTCCGAACGCTGCAATAGGATAGAGCTTGTTCTAATGCCGGGTAGTCCGTCATGATTCTCAAAGCACGTTTCGTTGTGCCCGTTGACTCTCCGGTTATCGAAAACGGTGCCTTGGTCGTGAATGACGATCGAATCGTCGAGGTCGTTCAAGCGCGCGATGTCACGGGTCGAGATGTTGTAGATTTTGGTGATGCTGTAATCTGCCCGGGCTTCGTGAATGCGCATACCCATCTCGAGTTAAGCGATTTCAAGGGGAAGATTGCGCCGCGGAAGAGCCTGACGGACTGGTTGGATCGCTTGGTCCAAGCTATGCGGAGCGAGGCTCGCGATAGAGACGCCATTCGCAAAGCTACACTCGAAGGCATCCGCGATTCTCTTCGGGCAGGTGTTACGACGGTGGGTGACATCACCCGACATCCTGAACACACTCGCCCCGTCTTGGCGCAATCGCTCTTGCGAGCGGTTTCGTTTGGCGAAGTGATCTCGATCGGCAAAACGAGACATCGCCTCGAAGAACAGGTGTGTCACGCCCTGAACGAGAACCAAGCATCCGATTCACTGCGGATAGGGCTTTCGCCGCATAGCCCTTATACCGTTGAGCCGAATGCTATGCGAGATTGTGCGGAGCAAGCAGCCGTGCATCGACTTCCCCTCTGTATTCATCTGGCTGAGTCGGCGGACGAAGAAGTTTTTACACGGAAGCGTGAAGGCGCAATAGCTGAGTACCTCAAGCGAATTGGTGTTTGGGATGATGAGGTGCCAATATCCGAAATGAAGCCGGTTGAGTTGGTCGAGCGGTCTGGCCTGCTGACGCCTCGAACTGTCGCTGCCCACGCGAACTATGTGAGTGACGCCGATATTGCACAGCTCGCGCGATCGGGAACAAGTGTTGCCTATTGCCCGCGAACGCACGCTGCGTTTGACCATGAGCCGCATCGTTTTCGAGAAATGTTGCGTGCGGGCGTCAATGTGTGCGTCGGAACGGACAGCCTTGCGTCAAATCCATCTCTTTCGGTGTTGGATGAGCTTCGATATTTGCGCCGACAGTTTGTAGATATACCAAGTGAGCGGCTCTTGGAAATGGGGACGATCCATGGCGCAAAGGCACTGGCCTTTGACAGAATCGTCGGTACGCTCTCTCCCGGCAAGATCGCTGACGTAGTGGTCATTCCTTTGCGCGAATCCGGCGATCACTGGGACTCGGTCTTCTTGTCGGACGCTTCGCCGGTTGCGGTCTATGTCGCGGGGTGTTTGGTAGATGATGAGACTTAGCCCTGATATTGCATGAGGATTTATTGATTCGCGCGTAACGAAGGCCTCCCTGCTCTGTATAATAGTGTTTTCCAAGACCCTATTACCCATGGCACGGAGGCCATTCGATGACAGAGTGTACCCGCAAGTCACTCCAGT
>JAJDEA010000003.1 GCA_029260035.1 Phycisphaerae bacterium | reverse complement strand
GTCACCGTCTACCGGGATGTCACCGTCTACCGGGATGTCACCGTCTACCGGGATCAAGTTGTCGTTGAGAAGCTTAAGCCAACGTTCACAATTCAATATGTGGATGAACTGCTGCCGTTCGACGCCGCGATGCATCTTCGTAATGGCTTGTCCAAAAACCGCAGCAACGATCACGAGCAAACCCGCTGCACACGTTGCGATCACGTTGCGGTATCCGACATCGATGGTGACAAGGCCAGCTCCGAGAAATGCCACCATCTGAATTGCATGCCACGTCTGATCACGTGCATGATGATGGTTACTCCAAGCCGCATTCATCGCGGCAATGACGCCGTCACTGTTTGGCATCCGCTGATCCCCGATTTGTCCGTCTGGTCCGTTTGGCATCTCCAAATCTCCTATCTTGTTTCGACTTGTTTATTCACGAGGCACCGCTGACGGCCTGTGCGTTTCTAGCGAATGCTCCATTGCTTCCGCGAGCATGATTGACCTGAGTCCATCTTGGAGCCCCACTTCCGTGCTATTACCGGTTTGGATGCTATGGGCGAACGCTTGAAGCTGCAAAGCGAATCCGGCCTCTTTGTGTCCGGTTAACCAATGCGCCGAAATCGTTTCCTCGAAATGGAGGCTAGGCTTATCGTCGACGAAGAGCGCGACTCGTCTGCCGTTCTCAGCCGACAGACAACAGCCGTTCGAACCCACGACGTCCAACCTTTCATTCGGATAGCTCCAAGAGGCACAGGACGAAAGCAAAACACTCCCAACTGCCCCAGATTGGAAAGCCAAAGTTGCCGAAATTGTGACACGATCCTTTTCTACTTGTTCGCGTGCGAACACTTCACAAGCTGGCCCGATAAAGAACTGCACCAAGTCGAGGACGTGGATTCCATTTTGCGACACGACCTGCTTTCGTGGTGGTATGGCGCGGCGCGAGGGTGGAAACCAGAAGCGTGCGCTAACTCCCGTTGGGACGCCGATGTCCCCGTCTCGAATCAACTCAAATGCCTTACGATATGCGTAGTAATAGCGTTTATTGAATCCGACTTGAAATTTGACACCTGCTCTTTCCACGGATTCGACCATCATCCGGGCTTGTTCTGCCGTCTCAGCCATCGGCTTTTCGACAAACACATGCTTCCGAGCCTTGGCTGCCTCAAGCACGATCTCAAAATTCGCAGCAGGCGACGCCGCGATGAGGATCGCATGGATGTCATCACGATCAAGGAGTTCATGGTAGTCCGTGTACCGGTCGTCGTGCGCAACGCGATAGCGATTACCGAGATGATGGAGGTTGTGTTCGCTACGATTACAGAGGGCCTTCAGATCAAGTTCTGGAACCTCCGAAACGATCGCGGGAAGATGGCGGAATTCTGTGATGTTTCCACAGCCGATCACTCCTAGACCAACGCGATCCTCGCTTTTCGTGTCACGGTGGAAGTCATTGCGGGTTGTCATGTGATCTCCTCCTGAGGCCACCGCGGCATGGGCCGCATGACAGCAACCGGATTGTCAATGTCGAGCCGGCAAATGCAGGCGCAGTGGACCCCGCACTCGCGTCGAAACGCTGGCGGTGGTTCGATCCAGATTCTAGCAAAGTGACCACGGTGCTTCTAAATCCTCCTTCACACGTAGGTTCATCTTGCTGCCGACGTTTTTAGCGAGGCGGTAGGCGAGGGCTGTAATCGTCAGCATGGGATTCGCAACACCAACACATGGAAAGACAGACGCATCACCTACAAATAAGTTTTCCAAGCTGTGAACCTGCCCGATCTCATTGGTAACCGAAACTGACTTTGTTTTTGCAATGTCTGACGTTGTTTCCCCCATGCGCAACGTCCCTACTTCGTGATTACTGCGGCCGTATGTGACCTTAGGAGAGGGTATTTCGCTTCCGTTTGCCCCAAGCCGCTCGGCAACCCGGATCATCGTCTCCTGCATTCGATCAACGCGATATTCGTCGGCCGTTGACGGCTTCAGCACGGTGTTCACCTTTGGGCCATCCAATTTCACCATCTTTTCCGAATCAGGATCCATCGCAGCGAAACCGCTGATTCGCACCTGAAGCTTTCCGTTCATGACAGGAGTAATGCTGTGTCGAACGTCGATTTGGAACCTTTCGTGGAGTTCGGGACCTGAAGGGGGAATAAAGACATTTACGCGTGCGTCAGTCACATTGTGAATAGGAAAGGGTACGATGACTTCTGTTCTGGACAGGATATGCTCGGCCAAGAATTTCCCGGCTGCCGTCAAACCCAACTTGGTATCGAGCCCTGACTCAAGGACCAATCGCGCCGACTCGACTGGGCTGGCAGCAAGAATCACCGAACAATCCTTAGTCCGGATTACCTTGTTGTCACCCATGCATTCGCAGTCCAAACCCGATACTCGGTTACCCTCTAAAGAAAAACTCTTGACCCGAGTATTGGTGGTGACGAGGAGTCGGCGCTTTCTTTTCATCGTGTGGGCTTCGAGACAATCGCGATGAATCAGTTCCCAAAGCCGCTGAACGGAGCTGTCTAACATGCGCTTTGATCCTGTCGATCTCACGTCGATGCCCCACGGCGGCGCGTGAGGCTTGAACTCGTCGAGTACTCCCATCACCCACGTCTGCGCCGCTGACTCACATTCGCCGGGGGAGACTCTGCGGACGATTTCGGCGACGGTGTAGAATGGGTCGAGTTCAGATGACTTAATCGGCCATTTCCCATTCTTCCAAAGACTGAAATCTTCCTTATCAAAGCGGCGTAGAAGACCACCGGCGACGATTCCCCTGCCACCGAGTGCAAACATCATCAAGCCGTTTCCTTCGAAGTAGCCACCCCAAGGCCACGTCCCGTGGGTTTGAATGAATGGGCCTTTGTCCTCATCAGGGAAAACATTGCCGACGTGCGTCAGCGTCAAGATGTCACCGCGCTCAAGGATGGCTATGGTGGCCTCTGGAAAGACGTTGTAAGCATATTCGGCAACCGCCACTCCAGCAGGACCGGAGCCGATGATCACAATATCGGGCTTGCAGGTCAAAAGATGATCCAGCGGTATCAGCGGCGACTTAGGATTCGCATTCATTTCTCTTCTCCTTCACGGTTGATCTGCAAACTGGCGCTGGAGCGCCTGATAAACCTCCGGTGTGCCGACATCGTGCCACGATCCGTTGGCCACGAAACCATAGGCCGGCTCTCTACCGGCCAACCACTGCATGAATTGGCCGAAACTGCCAGCGGCTGACCCAGTACTCGCATACTCTTTGAAGAGCCCCAGCGTACTCGCCGGAAACCAGTAAATGCAGGTCGTAACAAGCGTTGATGGCGGAGACCTGG
>JAJDEA010000200.1 GCA_029260035.1 Phycisphaerae bacterium | reverse complement strand
CGAGGCCGATCTCCTCCCGGCCGAAATTCCATGGGTGATTGCCGTGGGCAAGTGACAAGTCGTATTCGATGACGACACGGTCGCCTATCGAGGCCCCGGCGGTGCTCCACACTCCGGCGCCCTTTGATTCGATTTTCGTTTTTCCATGTGCGCCGGAAATTGTGGCGTTGGAAATGAAATCGTCTGTGGTCACGCCGTCCGAGGCAGTATAATGAGCGATCCTGACGAAACCGCTTGCCAATGTATGGGAAATCCGGACGTGCGCGATGCCTTCTCAGGGATACTTATTGTGTACCGCGTCAATTCAGGGCGAGTGTCCTCTGCCAAAGATACCTTCTGCGACGAGAACCCGACCAAGAAGGCCACAAATATCAAGACTCTCATTATTCTCAAGCTCCTTCCAAAAACCGCCATTAAGAGGCTAACGTGGCTACTGCGACGATTAGCAAGCAGACAGGTTGCCATGAAAATAAGACTATAGTCCAATTGTGGACTCAAGTCCATATATTTCAAGTGCTCTATTCTCGCAAAATCCGTCGACCAAGACGCGGGCTGAGGCAACCCAAGACTGATGTGACGATCGGGATCACTTTCGCTCAGCCTGCACTTGCTTGGCGTATCCGCATGATTCCTCTCGCGTCTTTGAGTTCTCGCAGTCGAGCAACGGTGAGTTTCTTTTGGGCGGTGGCCGCAAGTTTGAAGGCCCAAGATTTGCGGGCAAGTTGGTCGATGAACCTGATTAAGGCTAAAAGGCCGAATGCCAAGTGTCGTGGCCCGCAAGAACTGACATGTGCTGTGGCAAAGATCCGCAACATGCCATGTACTTGCGTAGATTAGATGGGTAATGCAAGATTATAGTGTAAGCCTGCCATGAGCCGGGCAGCGAATGATTGTAAGGGTTGGAGAAGCAATCAAGTTACAGGATCGGCGCGGTCTCGTTAGTTTGGTTGCGATTTCCGTTTTCAAATAGTTCAAGGTCGCGGGATCGGCGCCATTGTTCTGGATTGGCGATGGTGCCATCAATGTGGCCTATTGGCGCAAACAGGTATAGTATTTTAGGATGCAATGATATGAATGCACGGAGAGCAGTATTGGGTTTGTCGGTCGCGATGTTTGGACTTTTGGTATTGAGCTTGACGGGTTGCCCAGAGACCATGAACGGCAACGGCAACGGCAACACCTCTAACGACAATGGGAATGACAACGGCAACGTTAACGACAATACCAACACAAATGATAATTCCAGCGGCGGTAACGCCAACGACAACAGTGCTGGCGGTGGCGCTACTGCTGGCACGGGCGAGCCAGCGGATGACTTGTGGACGACGCCCGAGGGCAGCCGCACGGACTATTCTTTCTTGGATACGCCGCTCCCCGCCGATTTCTTCGGCGTTGGATCCGATCCATTCACGGGAACCATCAATCTGATGGGTTCGCCGATTGATTCGGCGAATTTAGGGCCAGCTGACACGATTGTCCGAAGATTGGAGGATGTCTGTCCGACCGAGGTAGGCGACTCTGTGACGGTGGAAGTTGAAATTATTGCATTGAACCTTGTCAGCGTTGACCCGATCACCGTTACGATCGATGGTCAAAGCGAGGAATGGGATGTTCAAGTGTGTTTATCATCCAGTCAGCAGCAAAGGGGCTCCATGACCATCACCCTGGATGAAGAAGATTGTGGCACGTTCGATTCCAGTATCCCCGTGACGCCAAAATTCACGTTCACGCGTAGGTCCACGGGAGCGGGACAGTTCGTCGATTGCGGCGAACCGGGTCAGCTTTGTGATACGCTGCAGCTAACCGGCGAGGGAAATAGCTGGGGGCTGATTGATGAGAATGATGGCTTCAATCCTGATGATATGGACATCGTTCGTGTTACTCCAGATATCGATTTGGACACCGATTGCGACGGCCAAACGGATAAGACAACCGCCAAGCCTTCGTCATGCTTCCAAGGTGGAATTCAGTGTAAGGACGGCGCCTTTGAGTGTGTGTTCAACGAAGAAGCGGAGGGTCGATTGGATGAAGGTGCTGGCGGACAGCACGAATCATTCTTGAACTCAGAAAACGATACGGACAGTGACGGCTGGCCAAATGACTGTGACAATTGCCCTGAAATCGCTAGCGCTGATCAGACGGATTCCGACGACGATGGCCATGGTGACATCTGTGATAACTGTCCGGACGATGCCAATGCTGATCAGGCGGACGGAGACGGCGATGACGTCGGCGATGTGTGCGATAACTGCATGGATACGCCTAATGCTGACCAGGCAGATAGTGATGGCGATGGCGTGGGCGATGCTTGTGAGGCCATTGGTTTCGGCCCGTGGGATCCATTTATTGGATTGCTGAATGTTTCAGATGCAAACTGCGACGACACGGACGGTGCCGCATCAATCGAAGAGGTCGATCAGAATTTGGTACTTCGAGGCTTCGGAAACAATAATGACATTATTCTGATACTCGATGGCATGATGGCTACCGGCAGCGGAGTTACGGCTTTCGGCGTTCCCGATCACACGCTTGACCTGAATATTGTGGTAAACGGAACGGCGCCGGGACAATTGTCGCTGATGTTGATGAACAACCAGGGAGGTGCCTGTAACACAACCCTTGTTCTTCCGTAGGAAGGCTGGGAATTACTTGGCTAATTGAGCTTGGCCTATCGTGTTTGGCTTTAGCTTAATGGTTGAATAAAATAGTCTGGAATCAAACGGGCGTCGCTACCATTCAAGGGGAGTGACGCCCGTTTTCTTGACCGTTTGGTGTTTTAGATCAATGCTCGAATGGCGAATGTTCTGATTGCCTCGCTTCGCTCAAGTCGATCGGAGCAACGTCCGAAAACCTTCTAGCTGTTCTATAGATTCTAGCCGTTATGGTGCGGCGCGGATCTGTCGCGCCTGCCTTCTAAGCCTGGAGATATTGGATTGTCGTTGAGTGTTGCTGCAATGAGGCCTGCGACTGCATCTCGGCTTATGTCCAGATGCAAAACGCACCATATGATTCTTGCGGGTCTGGCCGTCTCGGCGCTGCTTTCTTACGCATACACGACTTCGCGATATGGCGATACCTTTATCACGGTGGACAGCTATTTACACTATACACAAGCTCACTCTTGGTACTTCGACGGCGATGTTGACTACGAAAATGACCTGTTAGCGGCACCAAACTTCCCGGCTAAACAATCTTACATTGGTCAGCAAAGCGCTGACGGTCAAGTAATCATCGTTCAGCCTTGCGCGTGGTCGGTAATATCTATGCCCTTTGTTGCGCTTGCCGATGCATCAATCATTTTGCGGAATTCTATTTTAGGTTCCAATCTGCCTCGTGACGGCTATAGCCATTACTTCATGGCGTTTGTTCCGCTTGCGCACGTCCTGCTGGGGATAGCGGGTTTGCTGGCTGCCTACACGGTTACGGCTCGCTATTTCGACAAGAC
>JAJDEA010000199.1 GCA_029260035.1 Phycisphaerae bacterium | reverse complement strand
GGCACGGTTTGCCATTGCCATGACAGCGCGCGGCTGGATCCTCAGAAATGACATCGTCTGGTACAAGCCCAACCACATGCCAGCCAGCGCCAAGAACCGTTTCGCGTGCGGATGGGAACATTTATTTCTGTTTACAAAACATCCGAAGTATTATTTTGATCTGGATGCCGTACGCGTTCCGCACAAGAGCCTCGGTGCCAAAGCAACACGTCCCGTGAAACATGAACGCATGCGCCTAAACGACCGTGACCAACAACTCAACCTCAATCCGAATCGACGCGGGTCGCTCCATCCCCTGGGCAGGAATCCCGGAGATTTCTGGCCGATTGCCACGCAATCGTCAACGCTCGGGCATTTCGCGATGTTCCCAGAAAAACTCATCGAGCGGCCCATTCTTGCAGGCTGTCCAAGTCAGGTTTGCAAACGGTGCGGCACACCACGCTTGACAAGGCAGGTTTTTGTCAGGTGCGTTGGGCAAGAGCAGATGCGCTCCGACAAACGAGGAGAACGCGAATTGGCGAAGGGCACGAAGCAGCTTGTTCTCGGCTGTCGGTGCAAGCGCGGGTTTGTGCCGGGGGTCGTACTTGATCCATTCATGGGTGCGGGAACCACGGCCGTCGTAGCCAGACGGCTCGGTCGTTGGTACTTGGGTTTTGAACTCAATCCGAAATACGCCGACATCGCCAGAAAGAGGCTGGCGGCAAGTGAACATTCCACTACGAACAAAGCGAAACGCCGTGTTCATGCCATGCAGTATTAGCGAATATATGACAATCCCCTGGGCGGCAGCCGACAAAGTACCCCAACTGGGTGTCAGAGTTGATTGACGAAAGAGGGGCAGCCGAAACGAGCAGCGTTAGTTAATTGCCAAAACACCTTTTCAGGTAGCCCCGGCTGCCCCCATGACGGCAGCCTATCACATTCACGCGACCGGGCCAATGGCGGCAGTCTGTTCATACAGATTTCGGTATCAAGATTCTCGACTATGTGACAACCGCTATACCATATCGGGCGCTTCGTTTACGCGCATATGAATTCGATCGAAGTACCGCTCATCATCAGTGGCGATTCCATAGACTTTCGGAAAAAGCCCTTTTGGGCAGTCCCTGGGCATCCGCAAGCCAATGTAGCGCTTCACTCATACATTCTGCCGATACCCGGGTATGGTGTGCCCATTCGATGGCGCTCAGCCACCAGATTCCATGCCCTCGAATGACTTGAATCGTCGCTTCCGACGGCCAAAATGGTGAACCAGCCGAGTAGAAATACACCCGCCCCTCTATGATCTTCAGGAGAGAATCGAGGACACAGTTGCCCATGCGATGACCGTGTTGATCCAATGCAATGGGATTGGAGATCGGCGTAATACGAAGCCTTGAGCCTGTCATACCACTGAGTGGAGGCGGTGGAAATCGAATCGTCTCGAAGATCTTGCTTTTCATCTTCCGTCGCACTCGCTGATCCAGGCTTACGAGGGCTTCTTCGCTTCCAATCGACTTCGCAGGGAGTGGGATATGGAAGGAGCGCGCGTTCTCCCGGATCTCCGAAAGGCTGGATCTCGGATTGGGCGCCAAGTCCGTTTCATCATCACACTTACTCAGTTCGATCCAGAATTGTGCGTTCACCAATTCCCGGACGTTTCGGTCGGTGCCAAGTAAATCAAGCATTTTCCCATTGATGGATCTGGTATGCGAAAGAACCCGTGCAAGCCATCGGTCCTTATTTGTCGCATCACGAAGAGCCACAAGTCGCTCGTGCGTAATCGCGGTTCGTGAAACTTTTCTTAACATCCGCGCGGACACATTGACGAATCCATAATGCTCAAGCAGTTCCTTGGCACGCATGCGAAGTCGACTCCGTAGAGGCGGGCCAACAGGATAGAGCGGAACGGCATAAAGGAAAGCCAACGCCGCATTCGCTGAAAGCAGTTCGTGAAAACGGCGTCCGTCCAAAACAGCAGCCTTGAGCAATTCGAAGTGCCGCTCCGGAAATTCGGCCAGTATGGCCAGCGTACTCTTCGGAATGCCTAGAAAATTTAGGAAGGCACATGCAGAAGACACTGAGGGATCCAACGCCAAGAGCAACTGGCCCGCGTCGTCGCGCGTCGGTTCGACAAGTTCGAGCAGCGATTGAATCCGAAAACTCGGAAGGGATTCTACGGGCAGCCTTTTTTGGTCTTGAATCCGCCACGCCTCTATCGAAGGTCTTGTTTGAATGACCCAGGTCGTCTCTTTTTGTCCTTGGCGTTCACAGATTTGAAGACCCGCGCAATCATCCTGCCATGTATAGTTGATCGGTCTTGCCGCGAGACACAGGGGCCAATCCGGAATGTAGGGTGTAATGGTCTCTTCGAGTGTTACGATGTCGGCTTCCAATATCTTCCCGCAATTGTAGGGTCTTGCTTCTTAGAGCGTGAAGATGCCTTCATTCCGACACAAGTCAAGTGTATTGCTTGAATCTATGATGTGAAGTGACCAATTCCCAATTGTCGCGTTGAAAACGCCAGTCTTCGTTGAATCCATGCGATCCCCGGTAAACTTCAATGTCGAATGCTCGTCGACCAGGTTGAATAGATATTGCGCGCCGACCGCGTGTCGGATCAAACGCTAAGCTCACGGATTCACGGCTCGTCCCCAGCCGTCATACCCTGTTCCATTTGCATTGAAATAATAATCCACGCCCTCTACTTGAAGAACATGCTGGCCGCCAGGATGTGGAGAAAGATCAACCGTTGCTTTCACGTTGGCGATTTCCCGTAAACCCGCGGCGAATCGCTCGAGGTCTTTGCCTAATCGGGAAGCAATGGATTCATTCTCATCACCGGTGACATACTCACGCGTACAACGTCTTCCGTTTTCATCAGTCCAAAGGTTAGGATGATCCTCGGTTGTTCTTCCGACATCGTAGTCGCGAACTTCCGCGACAAGGTAGGCGCGGTTCACGTTGACCGACGCCACGCCACCATCAACGGTAACGAGGACATCCGGTTCGGTGATCATGCCTTACATCCGTCGCCATTGCGTTGCTTGTTCATGACGCGTGAAAGGCATGAGTCTATAAAACTGTTCAACTGATTTGCGAGGAGGCGATGGGCAATTAATTGAACGCCCCAAGAAAACGTACCAAAGTGGTCGCGACCCCGGTCGGGGCGTGCGTAAATCGGTTGAAGACTTATAAATGTCACAATTTTGTCATCAATAAATTATTTTCTGAGCTGATGAGGGTGGTGCCGAATCAAGATGCCATGAAAATGTCTTTTCGACTGAGTTTATTTCATATTCGACAGTGATTTTATTACTTAATGGATAAGAAACTCACAACCAAATCCTCTTTGAATATTTTTCGCATTGACGTAAGGTTTTTCTTGACACAGAAATTATGTAAGGTTATCATACCATGTATGGTTTTTGTTTGGCAATTTTACAGAATCAAAAAAAAACGGATTTACCCGCAACCATTCATAAGGGATTGAATTTTAGATTTGCCAATTGAAGCAAGATTTAAATATTGTAGTGACTTTTACTTGGCATGTCTTATATGATTTCATTTCAGAACACCGAAGGGAACCAGTGTAAAATGGATAGGTCTATGGCGTTACCATGTGAAATCGGACAGGGCGGGTTTTCTGGGTACCGTTCGTTTCAGCTTCAGCTTCCATGTATATCTGAAAAGTATTTTAGTTCAGCGCCATATCGATACTGTTGGGATGAGGATGGACATAGACTTCCGACTACACCTCCCCAACGTGGTCAATTCGTTTCTGGCCAGATTGCAGCGAACGTGCTTGAGGTGTATGGTGAAAGAAACAGAGCACTAGTGTCTATCCCGGACGGCGAAAGAGTCGAAGTCGATATGGCTATGCTTCAAGTCCGCCCCAGAATGTAAATCACATGTTTCTATCTGATCGGGACTTATCTTGGGCGATTGAACGTGGTGGGCTAACTGTTGAGCCACGCCCTGGATCGTTTGAGCCCTCATCAATTGAATTGCACCTCGACAGGATCGAAGAAGCAAAAATCTGGGACATGACTGCGATTAATGAAGAGGGTGCAACACATGGCTTAGAGCCAAACACACTTCTGATTGGAAAATACAAATTTGAAAAATTCGCTCCGAAGTTCTTAAAGCCAATACCGCCTAGAAGTTCTGAAGAAAAAGTATTCAGAAAAAATAACAGTGTTGTGCTAAAGCCGCACGGTTTCATGTTGTGGCAGACAAAGGAAGCGGTTGGTTCTGAGACTGGAGATTATATCTGTTTCATAGATGGGAAGAGCACAAAAGCTCGTGCCGGGCTGATCGTTCATCTCACTGCTCCCACAGTTTACCCTGGTTGGGTGGGCAATTTAACACTGGAGTTGGCTAATCTGGGGCCTTTTGATTTGATACTCAAAGAAGATGATGTGCTTACTCAGATCACTGTGGCAAAAGTATCGAGTTTACCTGCACAGACTCCTGGGGAAGCCGGCTCGGTTACGATGAAACAAAGTAGCGTGGATACTAGCGGAGATGAATAGTAATAGTTATTCGTCCCTACACAGTCTTCTATCAACTCTAAGATAAAGTGATTCCTCTGTGCGTTTTCCCTTTTTGCTGCGGCTCGATAGAATAAGCATGCAGTGATATTCTACTATTCCTGGAAGCATCAGTTAGGGGAGATTTGATTGTCGAAAAATTTCCAGGATTGCTGAATCTGCGGATTGCTTGAATGCATCTCTAAGCTGGGAACATTCGCCTCGCGGCGGTAATGAGAGCATCTGGGTTGGTGATCATGTCTTGTCTCCGTCGCGCTTGCGTTGTCTTTTCATGGCGAATTAATGGTATAGACAAAACTGTTTGCCTGATTTGCGAGGAGGCGATGGACGTTTGTTCGTACGCCCCGAAAAACGTACCAAAGTGGTCGCGACCCGGTCGGGGCGGTGACCACTTTGGTACGCTTTTTAAGGGCGTAACATTTATATAGCTGCGCGTCCCAGGAAGCGTATGTCATGGAAAACCCGTTTTGAAAATGCCAGAGGTACGCTCAACGGCGACAAGGCGATTTGCGAAGCCAACCGTCGATTGTTCGAAGATTTTTTTGACTTCGAGGAATACAAACTAAAGCGACAGAATCGATTAACGAATCTGGATGAATCGAGCTACAAGACGCTCTACGGCTACGTCATTCGATTCCGTAACGTCAACAAATGGTTCGGCAACAAACCCTGGAAGAAT
>JAJDEA010000198.1 GCA_029260035.1 Phycisphaerae bacterium | reverse complement strand
ACTCGGTCCGGTAAAGCCCGACTCCATCGGCCCCCATACGTTGTGCCAAATCGGTATCAGCCAGACTGTTGATATTCGCCAGCAATTCAATCCGTGTGCCATCACCGACAAGCGAAGGCTGGGCGTGGTTCTCAGCTAAGGATGTTCGATGCGAAACGAATTCTCGCCGCAACTTTCGGTACGCACGAGCCGTCTCGTCATCGGGACTGATGAGAACTCGTCCCTCGTGTCCGTCGACAACGATCGTTTCCCCTTGCGAAACAAGATCGAGAACCCCCGACACGCCGGAGACCGCTGGAATTCCATAGCTGCGAGCGAGAATTGCAGCGTGGCTCGTTCGTCCACCGGTTTGAGTCACAATGCCGGCGATCTTATGTTCGGTCAACGTAATGACATCCGACGGTAACAACTGGTCGACGACCAACACGACGGCTTCGGAGTCCAGCAATAGCTGATCGTCGCATGCGGTTAGATGTCGGGCAAGTCGCCGGATGACGTCGCGTATGTCCGACAAGCGTTCCTTTAGATACTCGTCCTTAACACGAGCGAACAAGGTGTTGTATTCGTCGAGGACACCACGGAGCGCGGCCGGCGCACTATCGTGATTTTCTGAAATGCGACGGCGCACTTTGTCCCGAAACGTTTCGTCGCCAAGGATCGACTGGTGGACGAGGAATATGTCGCCCTCATGCTCGCCGACTTGGATAGTCACCTTGTCGTGTAAAGCCTGGAGTTCGGCCACCGTTTCCTGACAAGCCCTTTCGAAACGAGCCATCTCGTCCAAGCATGCTGCATCTTCCAGTGGCCCATCATTTGACGAAATCGGGATGTCGTGAACGCAGTAAGCGGGCCCAATTGCGACACCTGGTGAAACGGCGATCCCTTCCAGCAAACGGCGACCTATCGATGAGTCAGCAGGGAAGTGCTCTGCGTTTTCAGTGAACGAGTTCATCGGAACACTCAAGTAGTACTAGTTTAGTTTCGTGACGCGCGACTCAACCCCTATGAATTGACCACGATCAATTTCAAAAAATACGCCATCAACGCGCTAGATCGCAAGGCCACTTCAACGAACTTCTAAGGCCGGAAATAAATTCGATAACGTTGAGTCGTGTACGTTGCAGTTCGGTAAAGGTCCTCGAAGCCAGCGGCGAAAGCTATCGACTCAAAAACGCAAAACGCCGCCGACAACCAAACCGCTAAAGTAACCCATCGAAATCGTCGAAATAAGAAAGGGCAAATCAACCGCACCGAGCCACCGCCGCTCGTGCCTTCAACCACAAACTAGCGTTACGTTTTCTGACCGCCGTTTACAGTGTGAGCGGTCGACGCCGTAACAAGGATCATCGAGACGACAACCAACCGACACACCTGTTTTTTCCCATCGAAATTTTCCTCGCTGCGTTTCGCGGCTTCAAGACGGAAACAGGACGAGTTGCCCTTCTGTACACGACAATTATAGCGAAAGCGTCCACTGGTTGACGTGCATACTGTTGCTATTTCTTTGTCATGACAATGTAAAGGAAAGCTACAAGTTTGAAATCTCGGTAAGCAGGACGGAGGAGCGATGCGACACGTTCCGGCAATCGAATTCTTATACCCCATTCAGTGTCCCGGTAGTTCCAGCGAACGAGTTTGTCTCGAGCCCGAGTCTTTGCAAAACCGTGACAAAGAGTTGGGACAGCGGAAGCTCTTCGGCTTCTACTTTGCCTCTCCATCCGGCATCGGTAACGATTCCAGCGCCGGCTTGGTTGTCTTCGTTTCCTTTGCCGAACTTGAGATAACGACCATTCGTGAAGCCGAGATTTTTACCGCCGGCAGAAATGATCGGATAGTTTCGCGAGAGGTGGAAGCTGCTGGAAGCAGAACCATGCATGGCGAAAGTATTGTCCAGCATGTTTCCGTTGCCGGTCGGTTCTGGAGTGTCTTTCAATTTTTGCACGAAACGACCGAACTCTTCGGCTTGATAGCGATTGTAGGTGCCGAGGTTTTTCCAGCCGTTCGGCTTTTTGACCTCATGCGTCAGGCCATGAGCAGGACCAAGGTCGACCGCCTTTGATAAAAGGTCGTGTGGTCCCTCGCCGTTTTCTCGACCCAACTGGAACGTCGCCACGCGAGTTGAATCACTCATGAAGGATAGATAGATCAACTCGTACATGGTTTGGAAGTACAGCCGAGCTTCCTTTGGATCGGCATCTAAGTGCAGATTTTGGGTATCCACCCTTGGCATCGGTGTATCAACCCACTCTTGAGCTTTCGCCAACTTAACCTCGGTGTCGCGAACTGCGTCAAGATACTGCTGTAGCGTCTGCTGATCGTGTTTGGAAAGTTGTCGTCCCAACGATCGCGTATTGGCAATGAGGAGATCCAGCGCACTTTTGCTTCTTGCCAGTCTTGCAGCAGCATCTTTACTCTTGGTCACAAAAAGCATGTCGAAGATCTGTTTTGGTTTATTCATCGCGGGGATGGGCCGCCCTTGACGATTAAAGGACTGCGTTTGTGCGCCACGAGGGCCACCGATTCCACCATTGGTCGACATCACTAGAGAAGAATGACGAGTGAATTCACCAGCGTAAGCCGCAATGACCTGATCAACAGAAATCGAGTTTTTATAGGGCCCGTCGCTTCCCGTTGCCGCACCCGTCAAGTATTGATCGGCATTTGAATGGCCATGAACTTGTCTTGCGGCTGGATGCGACAGCCCGGAATAAATCGTAATTTCACTGCGCAACGGCTCAAGTACATCGAGTACTTTGGTTAACTCGAAATCTTTTTCGCCGCCACGCGGAAACCAGCTCCAATCCTTCCAGGCCGGATCTGCTTTGAGTGGCAAACCGACACCATCAGGATGGTAGACACTGAGGAAACGTTTCGGTGTATTTTTGGGATTGGGGTTCGTCGCAGCAAACGTTTCAAACTGTGGCAGAGCCAAGGCGATTCCTGCACCGTAAAGAAAACTTCTGCGATTCAATGAAACTGTGTTTATATTCACGATGTGCTACTCCTATTGTCTGTAGCTACGCTCGCCAGAGCGTGGATTTTCCGCCGTCTGGCGACGGCAGCTACGAGTTGTTTCTCGAACCATCCTTACTTCGCGTGAAAAAGCCCACTGCTGACGATTAAGTTTACCAGATCGCCAAGACGATCGCCGCGTTTTCTGAATCGCATGGTCATGCTGTCAATGTCGGCATGGTCGCTGAAAGACAATGGTCGGCCAAGAGCATAAGCGGTCATTTTATGAACCATGGCTCTGGCAAATTGATCTTGCCGATCCATCAACAAGTATCGTTTTAAGCCATCCATCCCCGCCAGTTTTTGCTTGTTGAACAATTCTGAAGTCGCATCCACCGGTTTGTTCTTAACGCTAGTACGGTAGGTTCCCAAGGCATCGTAGTTTTCAAAAGCGATCCCCCAAGGATCGATTTTTGCATGACACGATATACAAGCCGGTTTATTCCGATGATCTGCAATGCGTTCTTTAAGAGTCATTTTCAAAATCTCCGGATCGGTCAGATCGACTTCCGGGACATTCGGCGGTGGTGGTGGCGGTGGATCGTGGAGGATTCGTTCCAGCATCCAGACGCCGCGTTTGAGCGGATGAGAATCTTTGCCATCGGAGTTCATTGCTAAAATTGCGGCGCCCGTCAAAACTCCGCCACGATTCGTTTGAGGCTCGATGGAAACTTTGCGGAAGTGAGGGCCATAAACACCTGGAATCCGATAGTGCGCGGCCAAGCGCTGGTTGACGACGGCGTAATCGGAATGGATGAAATCCATGACGCTGCCGTTGTGTTTCAGTACTTCCTCAAAAAAGGCGATAGGCTCTTCCTGCATCGCTTCTTTCAAAGTGCTGTCGGTGATATGCGTCACACTGTTAAGGCCATCCATACCGAGCCATTGCTGAACGAAGTTTTCCGAGAATCGCCTTGATCGAGAGTCTGCCAGCATCCGTTTGACTTGCGACGACAAAACTTCTGGCTCTTTGAGTTTTCCTTCCTGAGCGAGTTTAAGCAGTTCCTCGTCAGGGATGCTTGACCAGAGAAAAAACGAGAGACGGCTGGCCAATTCCGAATCACTGATTGTTTCTGGAGTCTTAGAATCACCGTCGGCAACTTTTTGAGTCAGGTAAAGAAACTCTGGCGTGGCCAAGGCTATCGCCAGCACTTCCAACATGGCTTCTTCGAAGGTCTCGAGTTCAGGGCGATACTTGGCAAACAGGGCCATGAATGGATCCACGTCCTGCGAGGTGACGGGGCGACGCCAGACACGTCTCATGAATCGAGCTAGTACTTCGCGGCCATATATTTCCTCATCGCTTTTGTTATCGCTCTCAATAAAAATGTCCGTGTGAGTTTTCGGCGGCCATTGCTCATAAAACGGAGCGCTGATTTCGATGTAATCGATAAGAACATGGAGAGGTTCTTTCTGATTGCTTGCGTTGGAGACATTTTGAATGGATAAGAATTCATCCCGCCTCGGGAATGGCGTTGCTAATTTTCGGAATGGGTTGCGCTGGATGTCACCCAAAGGAATATCGAAGTGGATGAATTGTGGTTTGTCGGCAGGTGCCGTAACTGGAATGTCACGCTCACTGATCACCTCAGAGAAACGGGCATCGTTGCTGGTATGGGCACTGAAAACCAAACGCAGGCTCGCATATTCGTTGACGTTCATGGTTGAACGCCCGGCTCGAATGCTAACGCGCATGGTGCCTTCGTCGGGAAGGAAACGATCCAAATTCAATTTCAACGAATGATTTTTCTTATTTAAAGAGACAACTTTTCCGGCGTTCTGTTTGAGCAGGTGTACCTTGCCAATATTTTCATTGTCGATTACCGACAACTCCTCCTTCGACTGACCCGCCATGTCCTGCATTGGCATGCGGTAAACAACCATCTTCGGACGCTCGCCACGTACGGTGGCTCGTTTGAGAGCTTTCAGCCCAATCTCACGATAAGTCTCAAACTGCATGGCCGACATTTGCAGCATTTCAGAACTGTTTTTGAAGCCATCCTCGGATGCAGTTTCCGGTGGCAGGAGATTGGCCAGTGCATAGGGCAAGCCCAGCAGATCCTGCAGTGCATAGTTGTATTCGTATTTCGTCATTCGACGAAAAGACGAGTGCTCCGTGTTGTTGCGGCGCACGACAGACGCCTTATTCATTTCGTCGCCAAGCCAATCAACAATGTTGCCACGGTCCGCATCGGCCAGTGCATAATCTGGCTCGTCTTCTGGGGGCATCTCTGAGTTACTTAAAACGTTGTAGATCTCACGCCATCGCTCGACGTCTGGACCCGTCAACAAGTCAGGGTTTAATTTGTCGACACGAAGTCTTCCCTCGGACTTTCGGGGGCCATGACAGGCGATGCAGCTCTTGTTCAGAATGTGCTCGATCGACTTTTGAAAGTGAGCGAGATTCGCCTTAGGAACAGCTTGTGCGGCTGCTTTGTTTGTATGGCGATTTTTCAAGAATTGAGATTTCATCCGCCCCAGTTCTTTGGCCTTTTCCAAAGTCATTGGGCTGGCATCTTCCGCGCCAGCCAGCCCTGGGCAAACGCTGGCGGCCACCATCAGGATCAACGTTCTCAGAATCTTCATGAGGCTATTGTTCCTTGCCAACCAACTCCGAAAACTGGGAAAGTTGTTTTGTGTAATGACAAGCAGTGCGATCGAACGGAAGAATTGTTTAGGCCATCCGCGGCCAATCATCACGGTGAGTCGGACGAGTTGCGTCGTCGCACAACGAGTGCTTTTAGGCAAATGCGTTTTCATCAGCATATCGTGAGGTTATCATCATATCAGACCTTGTTTATGCTTGCCATTTAAACGCAGGATACGACTTTTGTTCAGTGCAGGTTTCGACTCGTCGACATTGCATCTGGGCACATAGCGCGACTCCAACGAAAGAATCCCCATGAAGCAACTACTGAAAACCGGGTTTCTGATTCCGATCCTGGTCGCGGCAATGGGAGTTGTTGCTTTAACCGAAGAGCCGGTTTTACGCTGTTACTTGATCGGCAATTCGTTGACCTGGGACACCGTGCCGTCGCGGTTGTCAGGCGATGTGCAATGGCATGTCGATTGTGGAGTCCCTCTGCCGTTCATCCACGCCAATCCAGACAAGCCGTGTGTGAAATCATCCACGCTCTGGCCGACCGCTTTGCGGGAGAAACAGTACGACATCGTTTCGGTGCAGCCTCACTATGGCTCGACGTTGACCCGCGACGTCGAAACGATTTCGGCCTGGATGAAGCTTCAACCCAAAGCGGTGTTCGTTATTCATACGGGTTGGGCACGGCATGCCCAACGTGCGGATGAATTCGCGAGCTACGCGTGGCCCGAGCAAATGACGCATAGTCCGGGATACGTCCGCGCATTGATGGAGGAATTGCGGCGGTTGCATCCAGGACGCGAGCTACGCCAGACATTCGCACAAAATCTGCTGGCAAAGGTCGCCGAAGACATCGACCAAAAGCAGGCTCCTTTTGAAAAAATGGAAGATCCGTATCGCGACGCCATTCACCTGACTCATAGCCATGGCAAGTATCTCGTGCACAACGCCATGCGGCGTGCGATGGGACAGGCACCATCAGCCGCCGGATTCGAGAAGCTCGATCCCAAGGTGAAGCAGTATCTCGATGGCGTCATCGCGCAACTGGCGACGACTCTCCCAGACAAAGCGTTGTTGACTCAAATCCTCTCGATCGACGCAGCGGTGGATCGATTCGCGCTCGTCGCGAAGGTGTCTGACCAAAAACTGCGAAGCAAACTCGTCGCCCTGCTGCCGGAGATTGAACGAGCGGCGACGGTGCGTCGCGACACGCTCGCGATGAAGACCGAGATCGATGACATCGGCGGCAAATTGATCTGCACACCGAGCGGCCCGCAATGGCTTTATCTGGCGACCGGCGACATTGGCACCGAGATCTTCGACGTGCCGGCGGCGATCGACCTTTACAACGGCAACAATCCGCTCAAGGGCAAAGGTGGGCGAAACGAACGAGTCACCGATGAGTGGTTGAAGCGACTGTCGGGCCTGACAACTCTGCGGAGTCTCGATCTGGCAAACTGTGCCGTTCAAGGCGAAGGCTTGCGGCACATCGCCGCGCTCGCCGGGCTGCGAGAACTCAACCTGACCTTAACGCCGGTTGCGGACGACGCTTTGAAACACCTTGGCGGCCTGACCGAGTTGCGAAAGTTGGGGCTGGCCTCGACGCAATGCAACGGCACAGGCTTCACGCATCTAAAGGCCCTACAAAAGTTGGAGAGTGTCAATTTCCATTTCACGCCACTCAACGACGCCGGCCTCAAGGCGATCTCGCACGTTCCGATTTCCGACCGACTGTGGTTTGCACATACGCACTTCACCGATGAGGGAGCTGCCACCCTGTCAAACCTGACGCAACTGAAACGCTGCGGCATTGGCAGCGCCGAGAAGGCGAGTTCCGGTGAAGCCGTCGCCGCGTTGACAAAGCTGCCGCTCGAAGACCTTGCCTTGCTTGATCACCAGGCGAGCCCCGTTGGCCTCGCCCACGCGACCAGGATCGTCACGCTCCGTCGGCTCGACATTTCGCACGCCCCAACTGTGACGGACGAATCGATGCCGTTGGTGGCTCAGATGCCGAAGCTGGAAGAGTTCAAACTTGGCAGCGCCAAAGTCACCGACGCCGGTCTGCAATCGCT
>JAJDEA010000197.1 GCA_029260035.1 Phycisphaerae bacterium | reverse complement strand
CATAACGAGTGTGTCCCAGGCGGACTCACTCGTTATGTTATTTATATTCTTTACAAACGGGATGCCTGAAGTGGAAGTATGCGCACCTTCGACAACAGGAAATATGTACGCCACTTCATAATGCGCGATGAGTCCCGATGTGTCGGGAAGTGGAAGGAATCCCTGCGGCGGTTGACCGACTCCAATATCGCTTCCGACAACACCTGCGAGGAAGTTGGCTTCGTTGAGGTCATCATCACTCATCACACCAGTGCCGGCGTCAGGTCGTCCGCCCCATTGCGCTTGGGTGATGTTCGTGTGGACATTATCGTCAAACAAGGGATTCGTATTATCAAAAGTAATGACTACGCTCACGAGGTCGGCAAAACCCGCAACTTGGATGCGTATGTAGCCGTTCTCGAAGCAGTCGTCGCCGTTTTGGTTGGAGACATCGAGAACGAGTGGGCCGCCGCTCGGAAACTGCGGGTCATCCCAGTCGATGTTGGTTGTATTCTCTACAAATGTCGGACGCAGCATTGCATCGGTTTCCACATGCAGCGTTCGCCACATTGTCAGCAGGTCGGAGATGTTGCCGATGAAGAATTGCAACTGAGCCTGTGTCGCTGGGTTGGTGTTGGAAGGTGGCACGTTATTGTCATTCAGCATGTTGAGCGTCGGCATGCCCTGTGTCGTCTGCTTGATGGTGGCTGCTACGCGGAAGGTCGTCGTGACTTGTCCGTTTGCACCGGTTAACAATTGCGTATTCCCCAGAACAGCATTCATGTCCCGGTTGTCGAAGCCGAGCAGGTTACGGTTCAGCGAACCGTTGCTTGTTTCACCCCTTGATAATCATCTGATCCGCTCCAATGCACCGATCTTCCACCCATCCACTTCCATGTCAAAGGTCATTCGAAATCGTTCACCAACAGTGAGGCTTGCACTTAATTCTTCAGTATCAAACACATATGGCATGCGTCCTGAGAGTAGCTTGGGGAGTTCGTGTAGCAAGTATACTAACTCGTCGGAGCCGAAGTGTTCGCGCTGCACTTGACGAGTATCCAACATGCGCCGTAAACCAAATCGATGCAACTTAAAATATTCGTCAACATTCTCATCCCTCGCTACGGATACATATTTCTCAACCAAGCGTGTCAATTCCTCATTCGCGTCTGCAAAAATATCCTGGCCTTCCATTCTTTTGGTTATGATTTTTTCGGCCAATCGGCAGCGTCCATCAAAGGTTTCGTTATGTTTGCGTAATGGTGCATTCTTGATATGCGGTAAGCACTCTTTGCCTCCTAGTTTTCCTAAAGCTCTAACTGCCTGTTCGGCAACATTGCTTTCCAGATTTTCTACCGCAAGTAGTTTTAGGGAAATGGGGATGATTCGAACATCGGAAGCACGGCGAAGAACTCTGATAGCGTGGGTAGTACCGATGACTTCAGGTGACGTTGAGTTAAACGGTTGGCGAGAAAAATCGTTTGCTACCTCTTCCAAGCGTTGCACCATGATATCGCGAATTTTTGGGCTCGACACTATGCGCGCAACGTATGCTCCTGTGGCCCAGTTTACGCCAGATCGGTTTCCGGTCAGCATGTCTTCGACAATAGGTGCTAATTGATGGGCCTCTTTTTTGGCCCAGGCTTCAGCATCGGAAGTCGATGTCCAATTAGGCGCACTCCCTTCTATCTCTTTGTAAAGAATTCGCCAAACTGACGGAATATTTGACGCTCGCACGTCAGATGCAAGTGCCAATACGGCCAGAACGAGCAGGAAATGCTTGGACACGCGAGCAAAGCTGTAGTTCTTATTGCGGATCATATTAGTCTACTCCAAAACCTGATCTCATCTCGATACATTGTGTTGAATCCAAATCACGCTTGTAATTGACCGTATCATCAAACATTAGATTCTCGTCATCGGGTCGATGATCTCCGCTCCCAAACAGATTCAGATTGTTTAGCAAGTAATGCGAGATTTCATGTGCCACCGTCCGGACAGCTTCCTGTCCAGCCAATTGTGTCGGAGATCCAGGAAGTCCCGAAACATCGGGAATGGCGATGCCTGCTTCCCAGAATGTGCTGGCAAGTGGTGTCAGGGTTGTTCCAGATACCGTTCCTCCCTCAATGCTCTGAACGAAATACACATCGATAGCACTGGCGTGATCGTCAATTCCGAATAGATCCGTGCGTTTTGACTCCAGCAGATTCGACACGAGTTCTGTAGGGGCGACGGTGACAGCCACCTCGCTAAGCGTCACAATGATTCCGCACTGCGACAAGACTTTGGTTACGTCAGACATGATCGTGCGGACTTCCGCGGCTGTGCGTGTGGTGGATGCCCCTACACCGTCAGTACACAGGTGAGCTTTGACTTGGAATCGGAAGTCTCCGGGTTCCAAATCAGTTTGAACGTTCTTGATGAGCGTGTCTACGTCTACGCAAACCTCGCCTCCGATGCGAAACTCCATGCGTCCGGCGCCCAGGTTTCCGAAAGACGGGAAGGGAATCTCCAATCGAGCGCTCCGCCTATCCGGCGCAACAACGATCATCGCCGTGGGAGTTAGAAATCCGCTCGTGACGTTGAACATCCAGGTAACCGGAACCGTTGTAAGATCAATATTTGGCTGAAGTGTAGTCAACTCGAAAGAATTTGCATCCCAAAACAACACGCCGTTGTCGAGCAACAGAGGTGTCATCGGTGCGACAATGGCAGGGTTAAATGGGATCGGGTTGGTTCCACTTGTGACCGGATCAATCCTGACTTGGATTACCGTAACGAATACGCTGTCGGAGCAATCGAAGATGCCGTCGCCATCGAGGTCAATGGCGAAGGTGATTGCCATTGGGCCGAAGAACGTTGGAAAAATCCCTTCAATCCAAAACGTCTTTGGATTGGGTGTGAGTGCCATGTTGAAAACCTGCCCTGACGGGACGATCGTCGCGCGGTCATTCTGGTAGACCTGTACGACGGTGGTGTCGTATGTCATTTGCCATCCGCTCATTATAGGCGCATTGGGCTTGATTTCCACGACCATCGGGACCAGGTCGTTGTCGCCAGCGGGCGGCGGCTCCTGCATGTTGTCGGGCACGCCATTGCCGTCATCGTCATCGTCATTGAGACATAGAATTTTGCCGGGGGCGGACACCTCAACGACATCCTCAGCAATGGAGCGATTAGGTGGATTGATCCCGTTGTTGTTGTCACTGTCCACATCGAGGTCCACTTCGATCGCCTCGGCAGTTTTTTGGGGAAACGTGATGCCAGGCGGGGCACATTCGCGCTCGGCCTTGGCAGTGAAAATGATTTCATAGGTGCCGCGTTTGGTTGCGAGGATTGTGGCCACTGCGCCCGATCCTCTAAACGTCGTGCCGTCCGGCTTGGTAACTGTCCACTTGTAGGTTGGCGTGACGGCTGGAATGTTCATCTGTCCGGTGCAATTTATTTGTTTGAGTCCGTCGCTGTCCACGACGCCGCTGATTCTGAATGTAATTGTGTCGCCAACGCAGACCGGATCGCGGTCTACGGTTATCGTCCCGCCGCTAAGCGTGCCATTGTCGAGGCATTTTTCACAAACATCCGAACAGCACACGCCGTTGGGACAGCAAAATTCTAATGTGCAGCAGGTCGTCCCGTTGCAGCAAGTCTCTCCGGGTGCGCAACATTCGCCGTCACAACATGCCTGGCTTGGTGTGCAGCAACTCGCTCCACAACACACGAGTCCTCCCGCCGTACATGGGCAGCAGGGGTCGGGGTCGTTGCAGCACGGATCGGTGCTATCACAGCAAGGCTCCGCCGCAACGAGCGCGGGTGCCAGGGATTCATCTACACCGGCGGGCGCAAACCCTGCAAATGCGGCAGCAGAGTTTCCGCAGCACGGGTTGTCCGGATTGCAGCAAGGATCAGGATTGCCACAGCAGGGATCACTCGGGTTGCAGCATGGATCGTCGCTGCCACAGCATGGATTGTCTGGATTGCAGCATCGGTTTGGATTGCCGCAACACGAATCGTTCGAGTCGCAGCACGGATCGGGGTTGCCGCAGCAGGGGTTGTCGTCGTTGCAACAGCGGTCGGCATTTCCGCAACACTCGGCGCTTGAGTCACAACACGGGTCTGGGTTTCCACAGCAAGTGCTTCCCTGACAGCAGCGATCATTACAGCAGCTTGCATCCGCGCCACAGTCGTCGTAGTCGATATCCCCTGTGATTGAATATGGCGGGCAGAAGCTGCCCCATCCTGCGAGGGGTAATCCTGCACCGGGATCGCTGATGATCTGCGAGCCGTCGTCGGTGACGTGGCCCGTTGCGACGATCTCAAAGCGAGCGGTCGCGTGGTTGAAACTCAGGATGTAAGCCACTGAACCGGGCGGCAGGCCGGACATGTTTGGATAGGTGATCTCAAGCGGTGGGTCGAACGTCGTCCCGCCGGGTTGCAGCGTCCATGCGAAAGGCGGCGAAGCGCCGTCGGGAATCGGCATGGGAATGTCATCATCATGCACCTCGCTGAGCGAGAGGGTGATCGGATTGGAGGTGTTGACAACCGTGCCGTCCGGTTTGGTGACCGTGGTGCTCACCCCGGCTCGCAATACCATACTCAGCCCTTCAATGCCGGGGAGCATCAGGGTGACATCCTGCGTGTTGTCGAAGACAACGCCGCTCGTCGGGTTCAAAGGCGGAAGCCTGATGGGCGTTGGTAGCGAGTTAATGGCGTTGGGGATGATGACCGGCTCAAACGCGAGCGATGGGTATGTTCCCAGTAAGATGCCCTGTCCGCTGACGGTCGTGGCTGTGCTGCCGTCAACCGAAAGATGAGCCGAACCAGCTACGGTTATATTGTTGAAGTTGATCCGACCATCTACGCCGGAGATTTCAATGGGTAGAACCGTTTCACCGACAGTCAGCGTGCAGGTTGCTCCGCCGATGGGCTGCATGGCGTTGTTGAGTATGACGCTGGCAAAGCTGGTCGGATTCGCCTCGTCGCGCACGACGCCGAAAGCCACAAACTGCGCACGTTGCAATGTTGGGTTGGATACCAGCGTCGCATCGACGACATTGTTTCCGGCGTTGGGGCCGAGCGTGAAGTTCACCTGTGCGTGGCCCGTCAAGTCGGTCGTTGCCGTGGCTGTCGGCTGACCGTCGACCAGCCCGCCTCCGCTCATCACCGTGAAAAGAACGCTCTGCATGTCGATGGGGTTCTGTCCATCGCTCACCCAGACGCGGAGTGGTTCCGGCGCAGGTCCACCCGCCTCCGCTGGTTGATTATTGCCCGAGCCGATGTTGAGTTGGCTGGGCGAGGCTGCTGCGGCTGAGGCGCAGAACGCCACGGTCCCTTCGACGCTCGTCGAGGTTGCTTCGACACGGTTGTTGCCGCAGCCCGCGTCGTGGCCCATACGCCAATAGGCGAGTGCCTCACCGTTAGCATCTGTACGCACCTGGTACACCATAACGCCCGGATCAGGATTGTAATTGGGGTCCATGGGATCGGTGATCGGCGTGATTTCAGAAGCCGTCGCACCGAGCCGACCGTCACTGCGCACGACTTTGAAGGTCACTAACTTGTTAGCGAACTTGGTCGTTCCATCGGTGTCAAACATCTGCACGACGATTGGTTTGGGGAGCGGCGTGAGAACCTGGCCCGACTGACTGTTGCCTGAAAAAACGGTCATCTGCGATGTGCTCGCTGAAATACCCACACGCGTGACGGTGATCTGCTTGTTTACCGTATTATTCAGACTATCCGTGGCGACCGCCGTGATGACCGTGGGCTGATTGACTGCTCCGAGTGTGACACCTTGTAGGAAGAAGGTTCCATTGTTGCCGACGCCCACATCGACAATGGCCGGGTTGCCGTTGACTGTCACGGTCAGGCCCATGAAGCCGCTGAGCATGTCACCAACGCGACCGGCTACATCCGTCGTGGCCGTGGTGATCTGCGCGCCGTCGGCAGGGAAGTCGATGAAGATTTCAGGGGGAAAGGTGTCGTGCGTCACGGCGGTCATCATCGGCGCACTTCGCACACCGTTGCAAGTGCTGAGCGCGGTAAAGTATATGGGGTTGCTCGAATCCGGGGTAAGCGGAACATCCGCAGTGAAGGCGTTATTGGTAACCGGGACCGTGAACAGCCGCATCGGATCGGTGAGCGGCAGTGTCGGGGCGGACACCTCGACTGAGGTTGCTCCCGGTGCATTGCCTGTGATCGTGACCGACGTAGCTGTTGTCAGTGTTGTGGGTACGCCAAGCACCGGCGCGGGCGGCGGAATCAATCCGGTCAGAACCGGCGGCGAGGTAGGCGTAAGCAACAACTCGCCCGACTGATCGGCCAGGGCGTTGCTGATGTTGACCGTGTAGGTGCCGCATTGGGGGAGAGGGGGGACGAAAAAGTAGTCTGCAGCATCGCCAAAGATCGACTGCGAAGCAAATGCTGGCACATGGATGGTGCCAGCTCCATCGACGAGATAGCATGTTTGCTCGTTTATCCTCTCTGCGGCCACTGTTTCGTTTATTGTAACCCGCACTGTATTCAGTTCGTCGAGAAGGCCACCATTAGGATTGGGGTTGACTATCGTCACAATCGGCGCTGCCCCATCCGTCGCAGGCAGTGACCGCCCCTCACCCAGCCGGAACATCGCAACATCTTGCGCGTTGACGCAACCATCGAGATTCAAATCCGCCAGTGGATCGAAACCTGCGACGTTTTGGCAGAGGCCCAGTGACGCCACGATGACCATCGCATCTGCCGTATCCACTATTCCATCGCGATTGGCGTCGCCCTGCAAGACATTGATCCGAAACACCGCCTGCCCGCCGCGAACGCCGTCGCCGGATGGAAGCAGCGCATTGGCTGGATCGACGATTTCGCCATCCAGTTCGTTACCCGCAATGTCTGTAATGGAGTAATCCACCACGAGCGTCAACCGATCGTCACGGATGGGCGAGGCGAAGTTCACGGTCAAGATGTTCGTCAGACCCTCGTAGGAGGTCGTAAAGTTCGTAATAGGCCCAGCGCCCACCGTCCAGATGGTGATCGCGCCCGCTGGAATCGGAGCAGTAATCGCCTCGGTGAAACCAATCTGAATGCCTTGAAGGCCGAGGTTGTCTACGACCCATCTGCCAGGCATGGGTGTCAAAAGGTCGATTTGGGGTGGTGTTACGCCCACACTACTTCGTGAAGGCGGTCGTTGCATTTTTGTGGGGAGTTCCGGTTGGTACCGCTCACTTCGGCGCGTCTTTTTTGAGGCGGGCGCTATCTGGACAGTGGATGATCCGATAGAGGGTTCGCTCGTCTCCTGCGGTGCAGGTGCAGCGCCTTGTATCTCGCTCGCGAACATCAGCACTGCGGCACCAAAACATATCCAACGCATATCGCTTCCCCTCACACTATCCCGGTGCTACACCACGTTGTCCGCATGGCGACGAAGAATGACCGTTCCCGCCGTTAGTACGAGCAATGTCATCGCAGCCACACCCCATTCGGAAACCGTCGGAATGGATACGTCGCACTCGCCCGGTGCGCCACTGCACACGGAACACCCACCCTGATGCGTTCCGCTTAGAGCAGTACACTGCGGTGGAGTTAATCCATCCTGACAGGTACTATCCGGCAAACAGCATGCACCCGCGACGTCATTCGCGCAGGTCGTGCAGGTTCCCTGAAACGTTCCGGACATCCCGCTGCAGATGCTCTGGGTTACACCATCCTGACAACTGCCGGCCATAAGACAACACGCACCAGTCGCATCCGCGCAAACCGATGCGTCTCCCTGGTGTGTTCCATTCAATACGGCACACTCCGCCTCCGTGATCGGTTCCTGGCAGGTGCCGTCTGGAAGGCAGCATGCCCCGATCACCCCGAAAATGGATGGGCCGGTTACGGGTGGAGGCGAGTCATCCAACACAACGAGCGACCCACCAGTTGCATCCGCCAGTGCCTGAAAAAACACCGTGTCCGGGATACTTGCGCTGCGCAGTGTCGCGGTCTCCGGGTCGATCGTCCGTGATGTTTTAACATTCGGAGGACCGAAGGCTCCCCAGAATCTCACTTGGGCTACGCCATTTCCAACCATCTTTGTGCATACCAACTGCTGCCATGAGCCGGGATCGAAGCTGCCGCACGTCATCCCTGCCACACTGTTTGGCCCGTTACAGTTCATATCGCTGAAATTTTCGTCGCCATCGCTACTCACTGCCAGGATGCGGGCTTTGTCCGGCACGCCTGGGAACGCTGCCGTCATCGCGTCCACCGCATCGCACATGGATTCTGCCAGAGGCGTGGAACCGGAGCACGAAATCATATCCAGAGTTGCAAGTGCTGCGTTGGCGGTATTTGCATCGGTAACGAATCCGCCAGTCAAATCCGTGGGGCCGTTTCCAGCAAACGTCCACACAGCCAGCGATGATCCCGCCGAATGTGAATCGAAGAAATTATCCACATCCATCTTGGCTGTTTCCAGTGCATCGAAGCAGCGCGTGTTCCCGGTAGCCTGTCGCAGCGCATTCATTGATCCCGTCCGATCGAGCAGGACGATCTCATGGGTTACACAACCGACGGTTTGCTGGCATGTAGCTCCTTGCATCCATATGCCCTGCATAGCCTGGCAAGTGGTTTGGGACACGTCGTTGACGCAACTGACCGTGGCGGACACACAACAAGCACCTACCGCACCGCTTTGCCCGCAACCTCCAGGCTCGATTTCGTAGGCCGTGATGATGTCGTTTGCGGAAATGCCTTGCGGACTTGTCCTGACCCACATTACTTCGGTGGGTGCGAAAGTCACGGGGTCGCACGCCATATCGGATACCCACAAGCTTCCGTTGGTGAACGGACTACCAAGTGTGAGTTTCCCCGATACAGGGTCTGGCGTGCGGTTCGTACGAAAAACATCTCCAATTCCATCATTTGCAAGGTAGAGTTTATCGCTGGCGGTAGTAAGGCCACTGCAATTTAAGAGGCTTGCATCCACATCCTGGCCGTTAAACCCATTTACGAGGACTCCGTTGGGCCGAAGGACTCCTATGTTGGGATTTCGGTTATCGCTAATCCACACCTCGTCGTCATTTGGGTCTCCAAAATTATTTTCGTTGTAGCCGAGTCCGTCGAGAATGCATAATGCAAAGAACAAATCCCCGGTAGTAGGATTGGTTTCATTGAGGGGAATAGTAAACATAAGTGTGACAGAGTCGTTGCCAAAATCCCAAAAGTAGATAGGCATTCCGATACTTCCGCACCCGGAGAAACCCATAACACCTATCCCTTTCTGCGTGCCAAACCACAATCCGTTTCGCTTCGCATCAAATGCCATCGCCGCAGGCCACTCGGGGATTCCTGTATCGAAGGTTCTTATAAGTGATCCATCGACGGGAGAGATTGCGTAAATATTCGGATCACCACACCGGTTGAAATAGAGCGACGCTCCATCAAAAGCCAAACCGATACTACAGAATTGACTGCCGATTCCGAACTGCGGAGAGAGAGTTGAGACGGGGTCACCCACAGCACCAATGGAAGGCGAAATCACCGAACCGAATGATGCAAGAAAAACAACAACGGGACAGATCCAAGTGATAACAAACGGGTGGTTTCCGAGCGTTTCGGCGACTCGGTAGCGGCCGCAGCCCACCCGTGTCGCCATTCGATCATCCGTGGCATACTTGCTATTCGCTATCGGCAGCATGACTTCATCGGTTATGGACATGGTTGTGCTCCCGGCAGGATTAGCAATTCACCAGAGAAGTCGGTGAGTGCATTGCTCACATTGATCGTAAGCGTACCGCATCCGACGATAGGTGGAACGAAGAAATAGTCTGCTGCGTCACCATGTATGGATTGGGAGGCAAATGCGGACGAGGCCACAGATCCAGTATCATCAACAAAAAAACAAGTTTGTTCGGTGATTCGTAGTCCCGATATTCTTTCGCTAAAAGCTATCCTGACGGTATCGATCTCACTTCCTGATCCGCTCGAATCCATCGTTACGATAACTGGTGGTGTCCCATCAGTAGCTGGCAGTTGATTACCAATCGCGGGCGTCACGATATTGGCATCTGTAGCATCTACACAGCCGTCGGCATTCAGGTCGGCGTTTGCATCGAAGCCGGGATCGCCGTCGCACAGATTCAGCGAGTTGTCCACGAGCGTCTCATCCGCCATGTCCACGATGCCGTCACGGTTGGCGTCGCCCTGCAGGACGCGAATGCGAAACACACCCTGCCCGCCGTTGACGTCATTGCCCGATGGCAACACAGCGTTTTTCGGGTCGAGAATTTCGCCGTCGAGCGGGTTCCCGGCTACATCCTCAATGGTGTAGTCCACGACTACCGTCACCTGATCGTCACGAAGCGGCTGGGCAAAGGTTACGGTTAGCTCAAACGTCGCTGGGTCGTAGCTTGTGGCGAAGCCCGTGACCGTCCCGCCGCTCACCAGCCAGACATCCACCGAATCCGTTGGCACGGTCACCGGCTCCGAAAAGCCGATCTTCACCTCTGTCAAACCCGTGTCGTCCACAACCCATTCACCGGGCGTGGGTGTAAAACTGATAATCTGTGGCGGACCCACCCCAAATCCGAATCGGTTTTGAAAGCCGGCATAATCTGCCAGGTCAATGTCGCTATCGAGATCGAACAGCCCCGGGTCGCAGTTTGCATTGGCCGGCGTCACTTTGGGGCCTTCCAGACAGCCGACAAACTGGACGGCATCCGCTAGATCGACTTCGCCGTTGGCGTCCAGATCGCCGGGAAGCTGGGCAAAGGCCGCCGTTCCGCTAAGCAGCAGGAACCACGCCAGTAGTGGAAAACAATTGGGTCGAATCCATTTCATCCGCTTATCTCCTGTTCGCGCAAAAAGAGGGTGCCATTTGCGGCTCTCCCCAATAGTTACAAATGCTATCCACCGGCCAAGCGCAACACAAAATGTTGATTTTTCTGTTATGGAGCATCATAGTGCGGGCATCTCCAACCTTTCCGAACCGGTGCAACGCCTGATCCATCGCAGTTTACAATCGTCGCCAGCCCGTCATGTATAGACGAACTATCCGTTCCTGAGTTCAGCAAATTTGCGCCATCAACCATCCAATCTAATTTTTCTCCCGCGCCCGACGAAAACGACAGAGCCTGTCGTGACCAGCAAAATACACATTGCGATCATGCCCCACTCGGAGACAGTCGGGATCGTAGCCGGGTCCAACACGCGAATGGTACCGGCGGTCAACGTAAATGTCACCGACGTGCCGATGGCGTCGATCAGCGCAGACGTCGGGTTATGCTGGATTGTAAAGTCACCCAAGGCATCCAGCGGGACATCAAAGAACACCTGCGCGAGAACATCGTTCACATCGTCGGTGGCCAGCACGGTGGAGAAATCGTCGGTGATGGTTGTGATCGAAACGCCGCCGGTGCCGTTGCCCGTAATCACGCTGAACAGGGGATCGCGCGTCGCCCCGCCCGCCGTGATGAAGTTCTGTCGGTCGAAGAAATTGGTCAGACCCACATTTGCCGTGATGGTGCCGACCGCGCCGAGGTTGGCCACAACGTTCGTATCGACCGTATAGCTCGTTAGGGGAGTCGAGTTGTCGCGAAGCAGGAAGAGCACCGACACCGTTTGGCCGGGTAGGGCGGTAGTGCTCGACGGTTTGACGATAATCCGTTCGGTTCCGGCGATGGCTTTCGCCATGGCACATGTCTGGATGGGTAGGGAGCCGTCGCGCTCGGCCAGGTGAAATAGTGCCACGTCCTGTGCGTTAACCATGCCGTCGCTATTGATATCAGCCCGGAGATCGTACCCGTTTTGTCCAAGACGATAGCCGAGTGACGCGCGAATCGTGGCAGCGTCGGTTAGTTGTCTGTCGTGCGGTGGGGCGATTTCGTTACGGGCGGCTGAATGAAATTCATCACCGCCTGCCGCATCGGATGACGTTTCTCTGCCGTCGGCCTCATCGGCGTCTTGCGACGTAAAGCCTGTAAGCAGAGATGGTGATGCCGAAAACGCGAAAACGCCATGCGCTTGGATCAAGAAAACGATTGCTGTAAATGCGATGGGTTGAAGAAGATATTGATGAAATCGAAACGCGCGAGGACCAAGACGCAGAAAAACCGCTTTTGCGTTACACCCCGCCCCCTCTCGCATGATCCCAACACTCTAACCGATCAGACCAGTGCGAATCAACAGATCTTTGGTTTCCTTAGAGGATTTTCGTCTTGAATGAAAATCCAACGCGAAGTAGGGTCATATTCTTGATGCACTTAGCTTCGATATTTCATGGAGAGGAAGTAAGCTGCATGTTCGGATTTGGGCGCGCCAGATTGGCAGCCCGTTCGACTTAGCGTGTGTGCGCGTGCCCTCGGCACCCGACGTTTCGTGCAAAAAAATGGCGAACAGGCCTGTGGAACGACGTTAAACAATCCGGTTGGTTCGGTTCCGGCGCAACTGCATCCCATTTCCGGCCTGCTATCATCCGGCTGCATTTGCAATGATTGCAAAGGCTGGCGTTATTGGTGACATAGGGTAAACACCCAATTCTTGAGTCGGTGCAGGATTGGAGCAGGCTCCATTCATAAGTCGCGTCCGAACACATGTTTTTCCGCGAATATCCGTAATTCGCTCCTACACTTGATCTATCAAGGCAAACGGTCAGCGCGAAGTCCACAATTATCGGTTTGCATCTTGAAGCGACTTCTTCCGCTTCTCGCCAATCTGTTTCTGAAACGCAGCCGAGAGGGCTGGGTGCGCTTTGAAAGTCTTCGAGTTAGCCAACGTCTTGGCCCAATGCGGCCATTGTGCTCCTTCATACCCACTATCGCCAACCTGTAGAGCTGCGTCGACGAGAACCCAGTGCTTCAAACCAGCCTCTGAATCTTGCAGATCGAGTTCCTCTACCAATTCTGATGCTTGCTGCTGCCTCCGAATCAGATGCAACGATTTCTCTGCCGCACTGGCGACATCTTCGTCGAAATCAGCCAGTAATTCTCGCAGCCTATCGCTAATGCTGTTGTCATATGAAGCGATGCCGATTGCCAATCGACACGCGGCTGATTTGACACTTGTTGAGGCCGAAGCAAGTTGGTCGAAAAGCCAGGGAATAGCATCCGGTCGTATAGTGTGCGCCATCGCCCAGAGCATAGCTTTATTCTTCTCGGTGGCGGCCAATCGCAAGAATAGTTCGCGAGCCTCCTCAGCATTAGATCGGTTAAGAAGTGAAGGGTAGAGGTGTCTGTCATTTGAATCGATGTTTTCTAACGCTTTTCTCGCTGCGAGAAAAGCTGCATGAGGGTCAATAACGGCCAAACCACGGATCGCGGCGGCCTTGGACCCGACTATCCAGGAACTGCCTTCAGACGCAAACGCTGCGTCGCGGATACGGTCGACAATGGTTGGCAGAACGGGCAGAACTTGGCTGAGAACTTCTTCACGGGCTTGGGACAGAAAAATGCTAACGTCGTCACGAAACACAGTGCGAGTGTGTTCGTCAATGGACTTCAGCCGATCCGTGATTTTTTCAATGGCTTTCGCACGCACTACGGAGAATTGAGTAAGCCGTATCGCCCGGTGCATATCCCAGGAATTATCAAGTGACGCGAGCAACCGTAAATGAGCTGCGTCAGTGCCAATTCGTGTAAGCGCGACTACCGCTACATGACGGAGCTTGTCTTTCGAAATACACTCGCCGATCAAGTCGACCGCAGCGCGGGCAGATTCGCCGAGACGACCAAGTGCAACAATGGCCGCGATCTGTGATGCCGAGTCGGGTGGTTTGCGCAGCACAGCAATCATGTCGCTTGCGGCCTCGGCACATCCAAACAAACCCAATCCTTTGAGTGCTCCCGGTAGTCTTGTGGTATCGCGGTCTCGAATGATCTTCACCGCTTCCTCGATTGCTTTTGCAGTAGGTTGAATGCCGGGGTATAGCCAATCCGCGATGTCTCCCGGCACATCCTGCCCGAGACGAAGTGCCGAAGCCAAAACTCCATCGCCGTCGCCAAGACTGGCCAGCGTTCGCATTGATTGTGTTTGCAGGAGGGGGTATTCGTCCCAAAGCACATCGCTTAGTGCAATCCGACGGAGCTTTTCAATTCCCTCGCGGGCGGTGTTCTTACGGGCTTCTTCGATAGCATCGAGTTTTCCATACCTTGTCTCACCGTCGAGGAACGCGCTTACGACTCGCCCATGCCCTTCTCCTCCGATTTTGAGAAGCATCTGGAGCGCAGGCCTGCGTATTAGACTATCTTGATAGAGGCTGCATCGTGGGCCAATAACCTTAGTCAGCAGGTATTCAAGGCGCTCTTCGAGGCGAGTGCCTTGACGTGATTCAAAGATTCTCAGCAGGTCGCGCCTGCCGATAGCGGCAAGCATGCCCATTGGAACGTACAGCGAATCTGCCTCGGCAAAACGTGCCGATTCGTTGTCGCTAAATTGCGTCTGCGGCTTGCCAATCGCTGTGGCGACCGCTTCATCAAGTGCGTCAAGGAGGATGTCCAGCGTCCGGCCGTCGATTTCGTTCTCGAAACCTTGGAAAACACATGCTGTCGTAAGCGGGTCATTGGATTGACACACGAGACGGTGAAGTTGGTCGCGCGTTTCGTCTGGAGCAAGGAGCATCAAACGCGGCACATGCCATTTGCGACAGGAATACTGGTGCCATTCAGAGAGTGCTGGCATTCTTGCCACCGCCTGCTTGGGGTTGATTTGTGCAAGAGCGCGAAGCGCAGCCGGACCAAGAAAATCATTTTCGACTTCGACCCAAGACTCCAGACGATGTACCTCGGAGGCATCTCTCCAAGTGCCAATGTTTATCGCTAGGCATCGCTGCTTCCCAAGTGACACTTTCTCGAATAGCTCTGACTTGCAGGCTCGCCAGGTCTTCCCGCCATCGCTTAAGTTCGCTGTTAGGTAGGCCAAGTCATGCACAGGCTCCTTCTCGGAATTCGCGCGGCGAACGGCAGAAACAACCCACCCTGGATCGAGTCGGGCACACGCCCGAAGGGCCTTGAACGAATCTTCGTGGAGCCAGATTACTGTTTTTTCATCGGCTCCGAAGAATTTCTCTGGGGTTGATTTCATTTCGACATGCAGCTGCCACACTTCGTCAAGGAACTCCGACATGGGACGTTGCGCCAAGACCTTGAGTGCAGCTCTGCGCACTCGCGGTCGGTCATCCGCCAGAAGCTCTTTGATGCTATCGCGCAAGTGATCCGCCCGGATTGTTGACAAGCCGGTGACAACAGGATTCATTTCATACCAGTTGCCCGCATCCGCCAAGGCGATCAAACGATTGATGAGTGGCCGCACGGCTGCAACTCCCAATGTCGGCAGCAAATCGCTGAAAAGCGCCTCCGACTTGTGATACTGCAACCCTTTTGCAACAAGTTCGAGAACCTTTTCGGCTACTGTCTTGACATCTTCGGCTACTGCCATGTCATCATTCAGCCGTAGGAAAAACCAGTCCATGGGGACGTAGTCGAGCATGATGTTCTTGGAGAAGACTTCGCTGTTCAGCATGCGTCGAAGCAATTCGGCGATGGCCTCATCGGATTTGCTGCCCGACCTGTGTGAAACGACAAGCCCTTTCGCGACAGCAAAGTTCAGGAGGCGATAGTGGGGCACCTCGTAACGATTTCCCGAAGAACGTCGCAACCAGCCGTGGGAACTCATACGCAAGACGCCTTCTGGAACGATTTCTGCATTCTCAAGCTGTTCTTCATACCATGGGTAATGTGCATCATCGCACAGCGTGGCGGCCAACTTCGCAAGATGCAGCGCATCGCGACTATCGAAATGTTTCCAGAACTCCTCGATCAACTCGTACTCGTTCTGGGGTTGCCAGTTCCCGCATTCTTCAAAAAGCTGGCAATACAAGTCCGCCAACTGAGGTTTCCGTAGCAGCTCGCGAACGTCGGCAGGAAGATCGACCCATTTGTCTCCAATCCGTTGTGCTAAATATTTGTCACGTTCGGTCGACGTGAAGCGGTCCAGTCGGACGAATTGAACTCTGTTCTGACGGTTACGTTCGTGCGCTTCGAATACTTGTGCGACCTGCTCGTTGCATGCCACAATCAGCTGAACGCCCCAGTCTTCAACGGATTGGTTTAGCAGATCACGAGCCGCGTCCGGAGACGTAAGCCCGTCCAAACAAATCTTTAACCAACGCCCGTCTATGGGTCTCTTGAGCACTTTGGCTTGTCGTCTGGCGAGATTCCGCAAAGTAATGGTGTTATCGTGGCCTAAAATATCCTGCCAAACACGGTTCGCAGCGCGCTGCAGATCCCGTTCGGCGTCGCCCTTCGATTCGAGTAACACCGACGCTAGCCCGTCCTCTATTCGGGCTTGAGCATAGAGCCACCAGGATTTTCCAAAGCCGCTTTCTCCACATACAACAACGAAAGGCGCCGACGCTACGTTTATCTCGCACTTTGTCAGTGAATGACGCACATCCCATTCGCGCCGGTAGCCAAATAGCCCCATCTTACGCCGACAATGCGCTTGACATTTCTCTTTCGTGGCTACCCATTGGCTAATAGTTGATACATATTGAAGGTTATGCGCCTCGAACAGCTCGGCAGGCTTAATTGTTGTTTCATTGGTACTGGACCGTTTGATGATCCAGCCCACCATGGCATCGATCACGGTGGAGATGTCCTCCCGGTGGTGGACTACCGGAATCAACGTCTCACGAATGTCTCGAAGCTGTTTCTCCTCGGAAATGCACCCCTCAAAGAGAAATCGCGCCAGCATGTGCCAAGCCTTTCGACGTGTTTCGTCGAGGGCTTCTTTCTTCGCAGGCGCTTTAGTGCGCAGATGTGCAACGATTCGATCGAACAGCGCGCGCTGCGTGCAAGCGGATTCCCAGAACTCGCTGGTCGATCCACGGAATTTCAGTTGGGTAGCGTCGTCCAACGTTTCGTAGGCGGCGTTGAATTCTGCCGCGGATGAGTTCGGTCCAATGTCTTTATCTAAGGATTCAAAGAAGTCACGGACTTCCGACCACGCCCCGAATCCGCCTTCGGTGATGAGTTCGTAGGTAATGTCTGTCGGAGAATCTGGCGTGATGGTGCGGTACAGATCGGGAAAAACGTCCTCGACTACATTATTGATTGACCATGTGCCGGTGCTCAATGTCTTGAGTTGGATAACCCGGCGTTTACCCGCCCCTTCGACCCACGCGTCTCCACCCAGCGGCTCCAGCACAAGGCGCACGCCGTGGTCGCCTGGCTCCTTAGATTCGTTGGTTTGCTCAATGCGCGCGGATGCCGCATGCAGAACGCACCACAGGGCTTGATACCAGATGCCACGATTCGTGGCAGCGCCTCCTATACTCTTCTTGTTCGACATCCGGCTTGCTTCCGCTAAGTTGGTCAGTGGAGACTTCGGCAACGGCACTATGCTTGGACTGGTGCTCGAAGAGAACTGACATTATCCCAACACCTGCACTGGTTCTAGGGTACAACAATGCCATTATACTCGCCAGCGGCGGGCGACTCTGGAGGCGAGCGAGTAGTGAGCCGCTAGTCATCGAATAGGCCTCAGTTTCATTCAGGGAACGCCCTCGCCGCTATAGAATTGCGTTGGCAAACGCAAAGTTCAAGCGAATAAGGAGTGTTCGATCAATGGTTAAGCGGCAGTGGTCAGTCTATCTCATCCGATGCGCGAACGGAGCCCTTTACACGGGGGTTGCAAGTAAGGTAGCTCGCCGACTGACCGATCATCGTTAAGCCAATAGCAAAGGCGCCAAGTACTTGCGTGACAAGGGGCCTTTACGATTGGTGTTAGAGAAGCAGATTGGCGACCAAGGACTGGCGCTACGCGTGAAGGGCCGTATCAAAAAGCTCTCGAAGCCGCGTAAGGAATCCCCGATTGTGGAAGACCATCTCATCGACGAAATAATCGCCCAAGCTCGAAAAGATTCCGCCAGGCTGAACAGCCATCGAGCCACGACGGAATGGCGAACGCTGTCGCAACGGAACGTCGAACCTCCGCGAAGCACGTCGACTTTCGTTGGTGCGAAAAATCCGGGTCAACGGGAGGTCTCAAACGATGAAGCGACGTCCGAAGTCCACATAGAGGAAAACCCGGAGTTCCGAGAAGTGGCGTCCTTTGCAGGCCGCGACGCCTTCAGCACACCTACCGGCGACGATCGAAGATTCGCGGGGATCTTCGATGACTTATGTGAGCCGAGTAATCAGCGTGATGCCAGGACAATGACCTTTGAATTAACCAATACGACAAACGTTGACGAAGAACATGCCCGGGCACAAAACACGCTACACTTAGGCAAGACCGACCACAAGTTGACAATTGAACTCTCACTTGCAGAGGATGGTTGGCAGATCGAGAGCATGGTTGAGTCCGGCAGGTAACGGAACCATTCCGAGGTGGAACGAGGATAATGCCAATCTTGATGCCGAATGCAACGCTAACGCGGTTCGGCTGCCGCCAGTGTTACGCATTGCTGCAATCGCCTTCGCAAGGGCATACCAATACGTCGCACGTTGCGGCGATGACTTCAAGACAAGGCAGGTCAGCTCTGACGAAGCGGTGCCCCTTGGCTCGGTCCCTGCCAGTACGCCACGCCAATTCGGCCAGCATGATTTAGGACAGTATTCGCGACATCTGAGGACAAACGAAAATGGTCCAGCCGTAGCTGATACAGGCGGATGTAATACCGCATGCCCCATCGAACTTCTTCTGCATCTTCAGATTCCAGCAATCGCATGCAGGCCTTCGTCGCCGCTCCTGCGAGTTCGTAAATGTCCTTTGGAATGCTTGTTTCTCGACACTCCTTCAGCAGACCATTCGTGAAATCTAGGACCTCGCTGTACCACTCAAAAGAACCCGGTTCAGCTGATATGGAATCCGGTTCTGCTCGCTCGTTGTAATCCGGCGGGTCTGCGACGCGCAGGTTTTCAGTCGCCGGTGAAACGGACTCACGACATGCGGCGGTGTTGCTCGCGTTCATGGTGTCACTCCATCATCCAGACCCGATCCTCGGCAATTTTGACTTGCTTTTCTTGCAGATTCAGACGCTCTTCTTGAAACTTATATTGCTCGGGATCGATGGCCGTCGAAGGTCGACCCATGAGTCGGTTAAGCACCTCTCTGGCGGCTGCGACGTCACCACCTTTCGCGCGCTCGACGAGGGCATTGATGATGGCACGCAAATCCTTGTCTCCAACTGCTTCGAGAACAAGTGATCTCACACGGGCTACCTGCTTTGCGTAGGGATTGCCTGGACCGCCTGGGTTGCCTTTGGTGAATTGCCCCTGAGCGTTCCGTGCACCGTTTCTACCGTTTGGTGACGGTTCGAAGACCATAGTATCTCTAATCATAACACGTTCGATAGGCAACCGAAATCGCCGTCATCAAATTTCCCATGGATTCGTCAAGCGACTCATGACTGCCAAAGTTTAGGCACATAGTTTGATTCGCGTAGTCTCGCGAGTCATTGCAAACCATTGCGAGATGTGGTGAAATACTCGCGCGTCCCTTTAGGTACAACAGGGAGAACCTTTGTGGAAAAGATATACAAGCTGTCTGACATTCGTCAGATGTTGCGCTGCGGACTCGAACTACTTGGTACAGCCGAACAATGCGTTCGAGATATCTACGGACCGTTGCGACGTAGGCCGTTCTCCATGGCGGCGGCAAAGCGCCTCTGGAATAACCTTCGAAAGCTATGCGCAACTCAATACTCAGCGAAATTCCCGACGCTATTGAAGGAACCCGTAACTTCGAGGCGCCGCTCACCGCCTGATTCTTGGTTTGAAACGATGAAGGTAGTTGCAAAAACGGAAAGCCTCAAGAACGAATTGATTATCCCAATCGTGGAAATATGGACGGAGGTTCGCCGTGATTTCGAAAATGATTGCGTCAAGGCAATAACTCCATTGTTCACGAGGCGAATGCACCACGACCCCGACCAAGTGTTTTGCAAACGAGATGTCTTGCGATGGGCGTGGGCGATAAGGATTGAGTGTATTTCAGGCAAGGAGATTGAACACGAAGGCTTACGCGAAGAGATCGAATACTTGGGTACATTTCCGTTAACCAACATCGAATGGCTCCAAACTGTTTGCCGCGATCCAGGTGTAAGGGTAATCCGAAGCGGTGCAGAGGCGGCGCTGAAACTGCTGGAAGAAGTTTGCTTGGATTATGAATGCAGAAACATCAAATCGCTCGCCCCAACGAGTGAAATCGTCTTGGAAGAGGCCATTCGAATTGTTGAACTACGCCAGCCACGCTCGGTTTCACCGAAGAATCCGGAGCTGCTCGCCACTAGGATCGAGGCACACGATCTGAATCTACCCGGAGTCTTGGAAAGGACTGTGCTCGAAGAAACGATCTCAAGAGAACTGAAACTTGAATCAACACTACCCCCTTCAATGGTAGACGAGGCGCTTGAGCAAGGCGTTGCAAACGGTAGTTTGCTACGCGTCCTGGCAAACGGGGAGGTTTGGTATCTATCAACTGGATTATCCAGGGAGGAAATCCCGGATTGGAATGAAGATACGCGTGAGCTGCGGTTTCGGGGAAGGCTGTGCAAGAGATTCCAAAACGATGCTCCTCGCCAAATAGCAATACTGCAGCTGTTTCATAGCCAAGGATGGCCGCCTTATATCGATAACCCCTATTTCGACCGGAAAGCCACAAAAGGAATCAATTCCTCTGAAATGCGAAAACGAGGGTTCAACCTAAGTGACTTGAATGGGGGCATGGATTGGTTGAGTTTTGGAATAACTGAATCGAGCAAAAAACTAAGATGGACGGCCAAAAAATAGCGTTTTGACGCTGATTTCCTGCCTCCTGTGAGTTTTTGCGCGCCCTCCCGTACGCTCCCGTATGTTTAGCCATTCCATGTCTCATACTCTCAAGTAGTGACGTACTGGAACCACTAATTGCAGAGATGAACCATGATCAATTTGCTCACCGAAGAAATCCTGTCGCTTACCGAAGCTGCCAAGAAGCTCCCCGCTCGACGTGCCGGCAAACGACCCCATGCAGCCACATTGTATCGCTGGGCAAAGAACGGCTTGGGCGGTTTCAGGCTGGAGACCGTTCAGGTCGGGGGCACGAAGTGTACGAGCATGGAGGCCCTTCAGCGCTTCTTCGAACAGCTCGGCACGTTACGCACAAATCCTGTTCCCATGACCCCAGCAGCTCGGGAACGGGACATCGCCAGCGCTGACGAAGAACTGAAACAGGCTCTTTCCTAATAACGACGACGGTCGCGGCACTGCAATGCGCGCGACCGTCAAAAGGACCTACTGATGACAAGACATTCTAACAATAAGAGTACATCCACCGCAAGTATTTTCTGGGAAAATTCTGCCACTGTCCTGGCTCAATGGGCGTTGAAATTCCTAATGAACCGCAGTGATGCCCACGGTTCCTATCGACCGTTAAACAAACGGGCAAAAGGTCCCGCGTACACAAGCAAGAGCACTCTGACTCAGGGCAAGCTGGTGCGTCATTTTCGCGGGCGAGATGTCGGCGATCTCATTGGGTTTCACACCACGTCGCTAGACAACACTTCGCGATGGCTCGCAATAGATCTTGACAATCATTCGGGCGAAACGGAAGTTCAAGAAACCAACCTGCGTGCTGCAATCCATTGGTGCAAACGGCTCGAAAACTTGGGCTACCATCCGCTACTACTTGATTCCGACGGTCGCGGCAGCTTGCATTTGATCGTAGTTTTTTCAGAACCCGCACCGACGGCCCAAGTTTTCGCCTTGGGCACGAACTTGGTCAGCGATTTCAAAACTATTGGCTTTGCCAGCGAACCGGAAATTTTTCCTAAGCAACGCGCGGTAGGTCCGCATAGCAGGTTCGGGAGTTGGCTTCGACTTCCAGGGCGTCATCACACGCGCAATCACTGGACACGGGTTTGGAACAACGGTGCCTGGATGGAAGGGCAAGCAGCAATTGATTACCTGCTGGCTCACAAAGGTGACGAGTTCCAGGCCCTAAGTGTTGCAGTGAACTCACCTTCGCGCGAACGAGCAACAGACAACAGCAATTCCCCCTCCCCTGAAACCGAGATGTCATCCAAGACCCGCGACTTCATGAATAATGAGGTGCCGGTAGGCGAACGAAACAACCGCTTGTTTGCTGCGGCGTGTGATCTCCGGGGCCAGGGAGTGCCTGAGAGGTCTGTCTTGAAGAATCTCACGCCCGCAGCGCTGAAGTCAGGGCTAAGTGAAGATGAAATTAAAAGGACCGTTGCCTCAGCATGCAGCCAAGAGCGTACACCAAGCGGATCAGTGGCAACGAATGGAGCCGGTTCCACCATTAATAACCATCGAGTTAACGGAAAACCGCCCGACGATCACAAGATGGCCAAAAAAACATCGCCGTTTCCTTGGCAACCATTCCCAGTTGAAGTGCTCCCTATGGCGTTGCGACAGTTTGTCGTAGAGGCATCCAGAGCAATGGGCGTCGATCCGGTGAATATCGTCGTGCCTGCACTCGCGTCCATCGCAGGCGCGATCGGTTCGACACGGAGAATTCAACTGAAACGAAACTGGTGCGAGCCTGCGGTTTTTTGGGGGGTCATTGTCAACCAAAGCGGTAATTTGAAGTCGCCTCCCATGGAACTAGCGTTGGCACCGATAAGGGCGCGGCAACGCAAGGCAATGAAAAAATACAACGAGGAGATCGTGGCACTCGAAAAGAGAGTAGCTGAACACGATGATGTGAGAAAACGAAATACGCAACTGCGAGGTGGTTTGCAAGCAAGCAAGGTTGAGCCCATTCCTGAGCGCTTTATATGCTCAGACACAACAATAGAGGCTCTGGTGGGATTGCTTGAGCAATCTCCGCGCGGGTTATTGGCGACGCGCGATGAATTTTCCGGTTGGTTCGGAAACTTGGACAGATATCGGAAAGGCAAAGGATCAGATATTGCCTTCTGGCTCGAATGCCATCGGGCCGGACAATTGATAATCGATCGAAAGACTGGTGCGCGTCGCACGATATTCATTCCCCACGCCGCTGTTTCGTTGTGCGGAACGATTCAACCAGAAGTTCTCTCACGTGTGCTCGGCCGCGAAAATTTCGAGAATGGATTGGCTGCGCGCCTCATCATGGCGTACCCGCCCAATCGACCAAGAGTTTGGTCTGATGACGACTTATCTCAGGATACGAAAGACGCATTCGCTAGTGTGATCGATGGCTTACTTGAAATGAAGTACGATAAGAACAAGTCAGGCGAACTTGTTCCTCAAGATTTGGTGTTGACGCCTGATGCCAAAGAGTGCTTTATCAGATTCTATAACGAGCACGGTCGATTGCAGAGTCAGACTCACGACAACGACCTGGCCGCAGCGTATAGCAAACTTGAAGGTGGTGCTGCGAGGCTGGCTCTGTTGATTCACTGTTGTCGCGTTGCGAGTGTCGATCCAACGCTGGAAAACGAAAACCTGGTAGACGCCAAGTCGATGAAAGCCGGCATCGCGCTAACGCGATGGTTTGTTTACGAGGCGAGGAGAGTCTATGCGCTGCTTTCGGAAGTTGGCGAAAGTCGTGAACACCAATCTCTTGTTGCCGTGATAGAGCGAAACGGCGGTCGGATCACTCCCCGAGAGCTACACAACGCAAACAAGAAATATCGACCGACTGACGTCGCCGAGAACCGGCTCGCTGAGCTTATTGACGAGGGGCTGGGAAGCTGGATCGACGAAGTGGCAACGAGGGAAAACGGCACACCGAAACGAGTATTTCAGCTACACGACCGAGTTGACGCCTACAAGCGCCTACACGCACCTAGAGGAGATTCCAACGAAAACATTGGACACGACTCCAAAAACGATGATTGTTCTGTTGCAGTAGGCGCGTAGGCGCTAGGTTGTGGTGAAAACGACAAAGTGAGCAACAAATGAATAATTCAAGTCAAACGATAGCATCACAACGACGAATACTCACAGCCGAAGACGTATCGGAAATGCTTCAGGTCGACGTCGGGACCGTGAAATACCTGCATCGAGTGGGTGTACTCCGGGCTGTCAGGATAGGTAAGCATAATCGATGGCGTCTCGAAGACGTTGAACAGTATATTGAGTCGATTGTTCCGAGGGAATTGTCTTGAATTCTCAAGCCAGCAACGTCAGTATGGAAACGTCACAGAACCATGAAACGCGTTTCAAATCTCAATACGCAAACATCCGGTGCGAGTATCCACGCGCGAGTGATCCGTGTGGGCGCCTTCATGTGCGCTTGACATGCTCGCGTCGGATTTGTGAACGGAGTGCATCCCATGAATGACGTAGCAAGGGTTTGGCTTTCCTCGCGAAAGTGCAAACGGAAAACATCGTATCACTTGCGATGGTACGATCCATCGACAGGCAAGATGCGATCGAGAGTCGCTGGCACGGACAAGAAACGTGCTGAGCGTGAGGCAATGAAGCTGGAGCAAGAGTTAGAGAAGGGGACATATCGCGACGTCAAGCGGATCCCGTGGAAACAATTTTCGGATGAGGTCGCGAGCTACCTTGATGGCGAACACGCTGTCGTTGCAAAACGAACACTCAAGGAATTCGGCGAAGTATGTAAACCAATAACCGCGAGAAATGTGAGACCATCGATGGTCCGTGCATACGTCGAGCACTGCAAAGGTAACGGCAACGCGGTAGCAACAATCAACAAAAAACTACGCTACCTGCGATTGGCGTTCAATGAAGCAATTCGACTTGACTATGCTTCCGTGAATCCACTGGGACATTGGAATTGGCAAAGGGAATCGAAGCGGGAGATACGCACCTTGTCAGCTGACGAAGAGGTCAAGCTGCTTGCGTCGTGTGAGGCGCTGTATGGCTTCAAGATGACGACATTCGTTCGGTTCTTGCTGGAGACGTGGGCAAGGTATTCTGAAGCAACGAAGCTGCGATGGGAAGATGTTCTCTTTGAAGAGGGCTCAGTGTGTTTCAGAGATACGAAATCAAACGAGGACAGGTTTGTGCCGATTGACAATGGTTCGTCGCTCTTGAGCGATCTGAGACGCCTAAAGGCAAAGACAATGAAGGATGGCGGCCCGTTTCGGTCGTTGTCGAATGCCTCAGCCTCAAATAAGAAATGGTACCGAATTCTCGGTGATGCAGGGATAAAGCATATCACACGCCACGACCTGCGACGTACAGGAATCACGCGAGCATTGGTTAATGGGATGCCACCCACCTTGGTGATGAAGATGGCGGGGCATCAAAATATGGCTACGACAATGAAGTACTATGCAAAGGTTACTCAGGATGATTTACGAAAGGCTGTCGCGAAGCTACATGCAACGGTTGGTTGAATCTTGCGACCATCTTGCGACCGTCGAGATAATTACGGTTTCGAGATTTGAAAAACCGCATTCTTGATTGGGCGAGGCGGGATTCGAACCCGCACGTCCCGAAGGACAAGGGATTTTAAGTCCCTGGCGTCTGCCATTCCGCCACTCGCCCGGCTTTATTCTGCAAACACTTTCTGAATTTCAGGAATCTGCGCATCGGCCATGTATCCGGTGTTTCTCTTTGCCCTTTGCATATCCGCCCGCATCATACAATTTTGAGCCGACGACCGAAAGCGTGTCCTCCTAACGGCTGGCATTACAGTATGCGCACCGGCTGAGGTCTTCCACGCATTGCCGAATCGTCACTTTCGGAGAGGCGACATCTAGCGGCGTCAAACGGTTAGGGATAGGATTCACTGTCTTGTGGCAGGATAATTTCGACAATGCTTGAGGTCTGCAATTGGCTATCCAACTTAACGAAACAGAGCTTCGTGTTCTTGGTGTGTTGATCGAGAAATCACTCACCCAGCCTGACAGCTATCCACTCACGCTCAACGCGATCGTAGCTGGTGCGAATCAAAAGCAAAACCGAGAGCCTGTGCGAGACCATACCGAGGCGGAGGTTTCGCGCGCGGTTTATACTCTCGAACAGAAAAATCTTGTAGGCCAGGCGCCGCCATCAGCCGGTGCGCGGGCGAATCGTTTTCTCCACAATGTCGTCGATCGTTTCCATTGGGATCGGCGGGAGCAGGCGGTCATGGCCGAGTTGATGTTGCGAGGCAGGCAAACAGCCGGAGAGCTTCGGACGCGCGGATCGCGCATGACTCCGATTCCGGATTTGGAGGCCATCACGGTGATTCTTCGCACGTTGAAGGAAGCCGACCCTCCTTTTGTTGAAGAATTGCCTCGTGAGCCGGGACGATCTGTCAACCGGGTCCGACATTTGCTCGGTACGGAAGATGTTGAGCCAGCGGCTGTTTCTCCGCAGGTTGCCCCGGATTCCTCGATAGCGGCCCCGGACTTGTCGATTGCAGCCCGATTGGCGAACCTGGAAGCGAAGGTCGAAAAGCTCAGCGAAGAGATGGCTGCTCTAAAGGGGCCACCACATGATCGGTTCGACAAAGCGCCAGCCGACGATGTATAATGACTTGCAAGCATAGCGTATAGTCAGTCAACAACGAATAGCTAAGGAGTTATGAAATGCCATTCCCATCATTTCGCGATGCACAATCATCTCTTGGCAACTTGCAGGATGAAATGAACAACCTCTTGGCCAAAGTGTGGCATGGCGGTTTTTCAGCCGGACCTTTCGATGGCCAGGAATGGGCTCCGTCGCTCGATCTTTACGAAAGCGAGGATTGCTACAAACTGTTCATCGAAGTGTCAGGAGTAGGCGCGGATCGCGTCGATGTCAGCCATGTCGGCTCTACCCTGACGATTCGGGGCGAGAAGGAGAAATCGGAGGAGTTGTCGTGCGACATGCAATCACTTCGAGTTGAAAGGCGGTTCGGGAAATTCTGTCGTACGATTGAACTTCCCGGCGATGTCGATCTCAATAACGTGTCTGCAAAATGTCAGGATGGCGTCCTGGAGATTTGCGTGCCCAAGCTGGAATCCTCCAAGCCGAAAGCCGTCAAGATCGACATAACGGAAGAATAGTACAGGCTGCACAAGACCTCGCAGGCTGGGCAGATTCACCAGAAAGAGTGGAGCATTCTCTCGAAATCACCTTGCGCTGATGTTGCCCGTAAACATGGCCACGCAAGCGTGGACCATGCCACCCGTCTGTGCGGGCGTACCACACGACTCAACCGCCGCTACTTCTGAATCGGCGACGTTACCATGCGTCTTTCCTTCCACGACTGAACCAACGGTGTCCATTTTGTGCTTTCCCCATTCATGGACTTTCTTCCTCCGCTTCGATGGTGACTTCGGTCGTATTCTCAACGAAACAAAGAACGTCGAAACCAGTTTCTCCTTCTGTCGATAAAGTCTTCTGATGATAGATCAGAAATCTGCCATCGACGGTCCAACATGCGGATATGACGGTTTCGCCCACACCTACTTGAACAGGCTCACTCAGGGGGGAGAAATCGTCTGCTGAAAAAAATTGGCTGTAGTGTTGCCCAGTGGAAGCTCCCGTGATGAGTGGGATCGGGACATTGCCGTTCGTCGAGAGTATCGCTACGACGTTACCAAAGCTGCTTCCCTGAACTGCTCGCCCCCGAACAGGAATCTCCTGTCCATCGACAACGAAACTTCCGAACAGTAAGCTACCGTCAGTCCCGCCACAATCGCGAACCTCTCCTTGGGACGCCTCCCAAGTACTCTCATCAACCAGCGAGAATTCTCCAGTGAGAGTGTCAAATCGATAAACCGCCCCGTGTTCGCCGTTGCCAATGACACCATCTTCATTGAAATCATCAGCGTATTGATCGATCGTTTGCGCAGTAAGTAGGAAACTGCCGCCTTCCCGGCGTAAAAGGAATGAGGAAAACTCCCCCGTCCAAGCCGTAGGTTCCAGACAAGGCACATCGCTTGCACCCCCAGCAGGCATAGGAATGCAGCCGAACTGAGCAAGTGGAAGAAGGATAAAAAAAAGGGCATTCACTCTCTTGAATAGATAAATCATTGTCGTATCACCTATTTGGTCTTCTTAGCAAAAAAATCCTCTACCGGGCATAACTTGGCGGCAATGCACGCATGTCACCCACCGTCACTTCTGTTTGTTCCAGCCAGGGAACCACAACCGCCGCTACTTCCGAATCGCCCACGCTGGCGTGCGTTTTGCCCTCTACGACTGACCCAACGGTATCCGTTTTGTACCTTCCCCGTTCATGGACTTTCTTCCTCCGCTTCGATGGTGACTTCCGTGGTATTCTCAACGAAACATAGAGTGTCGAAATTACCACCGTCGAATTCAGCAAACTGATGGTAGATCAGATACCTGCCATCGGCCGTCCAACAACTGTTAATTGTTTCGCCGCCTACTCCTACTCGAACAGGCTCACTCAAGGAGGAAAGATCACCTGCTGAAAAAAACTGGCTGTAGTGTTGCCCTGTAGATACCGACGGTACCAATGGGAATGGAATGTTGCCATCCGCCGAGAGTATGGCTACAATGTTCACAAACCCGCTTGCCAGAACCGCTCGCCCTCGAACAGGAACTTCCTCCCCATCAACGACATAGCTGCCAAATAGGAGTCCGCCTCCGGAACGCCTGCAATCCGTAATCTCTCCTTCTGCTTCTTCCCAGCGAGTATCCTCAACCAAGGTAAATACTCCTGATGAGTCGTCGAAACTGTAAACCGCCCCATGTTCACCGTTCCCAATGACTCCGTCATCATCAAAATCATCGAATCGCTGATCCGTCGTTTGTGCAGTGAGCAAAAGAATGTCGCCGTCTCGTTGAACAAGGAAGATGAATTCAGTCTTCCACGCAGTTGGCTCCAGGCAAGGAACGTCACTCGTTCCTTTGTCCGGAATGCAGCCGAACTGAGCAAGTGGAAGAAGGAAGAAGAAAGGGGCATTTACTCTCTTTAAGAAAGAAATCATTGTCGTATCACCTATTTGGTCTTGCTAGAAAAATACAAATCCTCTACCGGCCTGGGTGGCATGGTCCACGCTTGTGTGATTCACCCTTGCGTGGCCATGCAGGGAGCCGTAAGACTCGCCGGTGTCACATATGATCCGACCCAATCTGCATTCTGTCAAAGCACATTCTTTGGCACAGGTCGTTTTGAAGCCAAGCCGCACCTGTCACGATCGGGTCATCACTGTACGTTCGCCGCCCTAAGGTTATCGGCAACCATGGCCACGCAAGCGTGGACCATGCCACCCGTCGCACCAAGAACAACGATCAACTCAGCAAGCACAGAACCTCTCAAGGTTCTACAGGGACGACTATCTAATGTCATCATTTCTTCTCAAGTAACGACAAAGCCAGAGATGCCATTGATTTGACGCCAGTATAGAGCGTTGGCTCTGGATCGGGGGCGTATTTGCTGGAATGCAGAGGCGGGAGCGCCGGGCCGTTAGGCTTGATGCTGGCTTGGTAGGTGTTTTCCTCGATGCTGCCGAGCCAATACATGAACCCGGGCACGTCCAGTTCTTTCGCGTATCGGCCGAAATCCTCGCCGCCCATTCTCGCGGGCAGCTCCTGAACGCGTTTGTCTCCCAACAGCACTCTGAAGAGGCCGGCACTTTCCACGGCAAGGGCTGGGTGGTTGTAGCCTGCGGGTGTGAACTCGTCATCGCGAACGACGATTTCCGGGTCTCGTTTGCACCCCATAGCCCGGCATGTATTGACGGTCACGTCGCGAATGCCGTCAAGGAGAATTCGACGCGTCTCGTCCGTGTAAGAGCGAACGGTGATTTGCAACCTTGCGTCATCGGGGATGATGTTGTGTTTGGACCCGCCATGGACCGAGCCAACCGTGATCACGCCCGGTTCGATCGGATCAACGCGACGGCTCACAACTGTCTGCAAGGCGACAATAACATGGGCGGCAGCGACCACGGGATCAATGGCCTGATTCGGCCTGGAGCCATGCCCGCCTTGCCCGAAAATCGATATGTCCACCGAGTCAACGTTGGCCATAGCCCAGCCGGGAGTGAATCCGATTTCGCCCGCTGGTAGATCGCCGGACACATGCAACCCGAGGCAGAAATCAGGTTTTGGAAATCGTTTGAACAAGCCATCTTCGATCATTAGTTTTGCGCCGGTTCCTATTTCTTCGGCAGGTTGAGCAATCATCACAACAGTGCCACGCCAGTGCTCTTTCGTGTTTGCGAGAACGTGCGCCGCTCCGACCAAACATGTTTGATGGACATCGTGGCCGCAGGCGTGCATGACACCAACCGGCGAGCCGCTTGCGCCTCGGACTTCGACCTTGCTCGCATAGGGGACGCCGGTTTCTTCGACTATAGGGAGAGCATCCATGTCGCCTCGAATTAGCACGGTCGGGCCGGCACCATTTGAAAGCACACCGACCACACCATAGCCGCCGACATTGGACGTCACGGAGTATCCGAGTTGTTCGAGGCGTTCAGCTATCTTGCGCGAGGACTCTCGTTCCTGGCCCGAAAGCTCTGGGTGTGCGTGCAAGTCCTTGTAGAATGCCAACAAACTGGCAAGCTCCTGTTGCACTAGGTTATCAACCGCTTTGGTCAATTCAGGGCGATGTCTGACCATCTTCTCGCCTGCCTGCAATCCCGGGACGGAAAAGACCAAACAGAATGTCATTACAGTGATCAAACGATAGGACATGATTCTCTCCAATTCTCAAACAGAAGGGTTATTGCGGCCCGCTATAGAGCAAATTCCATTTTCCCATCGCTCACCATATCTTGGTTTCATCCGAGACAGGGACCCGAAACGGCGATGCAAAAAGAGACGAAAACTCTACGTCATTGCGGATGGAGCATACCCGACCGCTAAGTGTCGGGAAAGCGCGCGGCCTGGCTAATAGCCCGCAGTGCCTTGCACAGGCTCTTGTTGAAGCAATAAGGTCAGAACGTCTGGGAGAAGATCGTTAACGTGAACTCAAGAAAGGAAGTAAGGCCGGTCAATGTGCCGTTGGCGCAAAACTAGATTGACCCTTCAGACGATCCGTTCCGTCGATTCCGTCATCCGCCCGGCGCGGCAATGCGCCGCACACCGGGTGATACGATCGTTGTTGTTGGCGACGTAGCGGACGGAGTCGCAGCTACAATAGGTTTCTCTTTAGCACGCTTCGTTATGGACAATTGTCCGGTGATACAAACGGATAAGGCGTGAGTCCAAAGCCATTGACCGCTTGGAGGACGTCATTGCCATTCGCCACGCCATCCGGCACCAGTGGATTCAGATCGACCCAAGTGATGTGCGGTGCAGTGGGATCCAATTCGAATTTTTTGAGAATGGCGTTTACGTCAAACCCATTCACAGAGCCGTTTGGCGGTGTCCATTCGAGGGCCATTGAATCAAACGTTCCAACAACGTCCGCCCAAAATCGGCCATCAACCGGCAATGGTATAGTGTCTACCAGAAAGTCAGCAGAAAAAATGACGTTGTCGGATGTCGCGCGAATGGCGTAGTTCCCTGTTGGAACAATTTGGCATCCTTTGACATGAACCACTGGGTCACGCCAAGTGAGTGGCGGATTAGGAGGCGAGGCGACAACAGTTGCAATACCGTCAATGTCGGGAGTGCCCACCCAACCGACCACGCCGGGCAAACCCGGTCCATCGAGCATCTCGATCTGAAAATTAACCAATTCGGTTCCATTGTTTGGAGCAAACGAAATGTAGCGATTCTTTTCAGCGGCGTGTACACCAGAAGCCTGCACCGGTGGTTGAGCGCCACAGGTGCCTCCAACGGTTAAGTCCATTTCAGTGAAATCGGGGGATAAACCGCTTCCGTCAGACAAGCCAGCAATTCCGTCCGCCGCAGCGACAGCACCGTAATTGATTGCGATTGTTCCATCGAAAAACAACTCCGCCTGAATCGTATTGCTGTTACTCGCGTTGAATTCCGGCACGTTTAGCCATGTCACAACGGCGCGATCAGGCAGTTGCTTCCAGCTAACCGTACCCGCCTGATTTGGGCTAAGATCATCGAACAAGACAGACACCCTCGGTAGCGGGCCGAAATGCTCACCGAGAGTCTCAGTATAGTCACTGTCGCCTGTACCGAAGGTGATGTAACCGTTACTGCCGACGAAGAACGAGCTATAGCTAGTGCCATACATCGACACCGTACTTCCTCCTGTCAAGGTGACCAAGGCCGAGTCGTCGTCCCCAAGAGTAATAGCCGTTCCGCCAGTCGGATCGGTTGGTAAACCTGCGATTGGCTCTGCACACCAACCGTAAAAATCGACTGATCCGTTTGGCGTGAAGATGATGGACTGGTTATCCAGGTCGTTGTCAGAACCAAATTCTTCGGTAAAGAAGTCGGGGACCGACGGCGTGGAAAACGTGTAACATGCCGAACCGTTGTCGTCCGTCGAGCTGTTCCCGGCAACGTCTGTTGCCTGGGCTTCGTAAAAGTATGTCGTATCGTCATTTAACCCTGTGAGGTCGACCGAGGGGGACGTCGAACGCGTT
>JAJDEA010000196.1 GCA_029260035.1 Phycisphaerae bacterium | reverse complement strand
GAAGTGTATACGGTCTTGTTTGTCACGCCAGCTGTGTTCGTATTTGGTGAAGTCGTGCCCAAACACCTTTTCCAACTCTACGCGGATGGCCTCATGTTGCGGGGGAGTTTGCTTGTTGCATCTACAAACAAATTACTACGGCTGATGGGTGTGTTGTGGCTTCTCGCAAAATTGTCATTAATTGCAGGTCGCATGTCGAGAGGTCGACGGACGGATGCGATCGCGATGCCCCCTGCACCTCGGCGGCGAATGGCTATGCTCCTGGAGGATGCATTGGCTGATGATGATATGGGTGTCCAGCAATCGGATCTTGCTAACCGTGTCGTAATGTTGGCAGAAATGCCCGTGCATGAAGTGATGGTTCCGAGGAATCGTGTCGTTGTCATTTCCATCAGAGCAGATAGGCGAGAACTGGTTCGCTTAGCCCGTCGAGTTGGTTTTCGATATTTGCCGGTGTACGATGTCAATGTGAGGCACATTGTTGGAATGATCTATGTTGATCGGCTGTTGCGCGATGATGGATGGGACTGTGTTGGCGATAGGCTTCAATCGGTGATCAGTCTTCGCCCGCAGCAAACGGTGGCTGACGCCATGGCGTGTATGCAGGAATCACGTCGAGAATTCGCGATCGTGGCAGACCGAACCGGACGAATGCTCGGTATCTCAACAATCGGCGACCTGGTCGAGCAGGTCGTTGGTCAATCGAGCTAGAGCAAGCCCTATTCTACTGTAGCGTTCGTATGCGTTCATTGCTGGAAAAATAGAGCGATTCGCCGCTAGACTTGACTGTTCACTGCTATAGAGCAAGCCCTTAACGAAACGCTACGCTTCAATTGCGGTCAATAATCAACATCAAAACGTGTGCCACTGCTCTTGAGCAGTGCAAGAGTTTGACTCAGAATGCGATAGGCACCTCGTCGCCGGTTAGGTTAAAACCGGCCACTGTCGGATGTGGGCACGCGCTAGCCCGGGTTGATTGTTGACGTGATCGCGGCGTTGGTGAGCTGCGTCACGAACGACGCAAGGCTTGTCCTAGCCGCTCGTCCGACGGCGTCGCTGGTACAGCCGGAGAGCATTATAATGAGGCCAAGTGCCGAACAAGCGATGAGGTTCTTCAGGTGAGTTGTATTTTTATTCATTGTAGCATTCTCGTTAATTAAGGTGCGATCGCTGTTTCAAGGCGATCTCGTCAAAAAACTCGATAAGGCCATCTACAAGAAACAGAGCCTATTCTTGTTGTATTTGGACTGCTCTCGGTACCCCATCACCCGATGCGTCCGGGTTGGATTGTCCCTGCCAAGCCGTTCGGTTCTTCAGCAAGAGGTAGTCCGATAGTCCATGTATGGGTATCGGACCACCGTACTCTCCACTTTAGATAGGGGTATGTGTGCGCGTAACAAGCGCCAAGCCCCAGAATGTGGGCAGACTTCGAGGGAAGTAGACGCTCGAATCGTCGCTATGGATTGTGCCAAGCCTACCGTTTACTTTTGACCGGGTACGCTGGCGGCGGAGGAATCTCCATTGGATTCTGGCGTAGTCTTTCGATCACGCTTTCGATCGCGGCTTCGAGCTGGGCGTCCTTCCCTTTTAGAACATCGACCGGCATGTTCTGGACGTCGATGTCCGGATCCACGCCATGACCTTCGATCATCCACGTTCGGTCAAGTGCATACGGTGCGAATTGGGGAGGCGTGGTGCCGCCGCCATCAATCAGGGGTTGATGCAACTCGATGCCGACCGCACCGCCCCACGTTCTTTTCCCGATAAGCGGGGCGATACCTTTGCGCTTGATGGCTTCTGCAAACCACTCGCCTGCCGAGCCTGTGTCTTCATTTATAAGTACCGCATAGTGGCCATAAAAAACCCGTTCAGGATCGGCTGATGGTTTACCTTCTCGCGGCTGAGTCATACCAAAAATCGTCCGTTCCAGTCGATCGATAATCATCTGTGACGTGAAGCCGCCACCGTTATAGCGCTCGTCGATAATGAATGCCTTCTTGTAGTGGTGCGGGTGGAACACGCGTGCGAACTCGACGAGTCCCGAGCCCATCATGTTTGGAATATGCAAGTATCCCACAAGCCCATTGGTCGCTTCGTCGATGAATGCGCGGTTGTTCTCGACCCACTCGCGATAACGAATGGATCGTTCGCTGCCGATTGTTTTTGCGCGATAGGTCTTCGCGCCGGATGCCGTCGGTTTGTCGTTATATTGGATCGTCACGACGGCGTTGCGCTTGTTCTGCAATGGCTCGTAGATGTTATCTTTCGTGGTAATGCGATGCCCGTCGATTGCGATGAGATAGTCGCCGACTTTGATCGGGCAGCCCGGCTCGGCAAGTGGCGAGCGCTCCCGTGTGTTCCAGGGCGTACCAGGGATAACGTGGGCGATGCGGTAGAATTCCTTTCCCGATTCAGCGACGAAGTCCGCACCCAACAATCCCGTTCGCACGCGTTTGGCTTTGCGGGCGATGTCACCGCCGGAGACATAAGTATGTCCCGTGTTCAACTCGCCAATCATTTCTCCAATGAGATAATTGAGATCGGCGCGGTTGCCGCAATCCGGCAAGAACTTCCGGTACTTGTCGCCTGTCGCTTTCCAATCCAACCCATGCATGCCCGGATCGTAAAACCAGTCGCGTTGCACACGCCACGCTTCGTCGAAAATCTGGCGAAATTCCTCTGCCCGATTAACGGCGATGCGAACGTCCTTGAGGCTTACCTGGCCGTCACCTGAATCTACCTTTTTTGCCGTGTCGGCAACGCCATAAGCGCCATCCGATCGGTATACGAGTTTCTTGCCATCGGCGGAGAGATGGTAGTTGGTTACATCAGCAAGGACTTTCTTTGTCTTGTGGTCTTCAAGATTGTAATGATAGAGGTCGAGTTCGTCGGCTGTGCCGTCGTTGACTTGTTGGTACTTGATAAACTCGTGCTTGGCCTTGGCGAGATAGCAAAACCCCTTTTCGGTTGCCTCGAGGCGAAAGAGATTTCCAGGTTTAACGCCTTTGGCTTCGATGATCCTACGCTGGATACCGTCAAGGTCGATCTCTACATCTTTCTTTTCGTCCTTTCTTGAATCAGCGTTTTCCGTTTTCGCTCCCTCATTGTCCGAGTTCTCTTGTGACGATTCTTTGGCATCTTCATCTTGTATTTCTTCAGTTGAATCTTCGGGCGCGAAGGGAGAGGGAGCGTCATCCTTAAGAATTACGACGTACGGCTTGACGATGTCCAAAAATGCATAGTTTTGATCCACGAATCCCATAATCGGGTTGAACGTTCTGCCCGAAAGGAAATACAAATAGCGACCATCGGGGTCGAAGGATGGGCTCCAGTCCGGCGTCATCTCACTGGTCACCCGGTGTGACTTCTTTTCCTTCATGGAATAGAGGAAGATGGACTCGTAGCCGCTTCGTTCCAGTTTCGAGTACGCGATCCACTTGCTGTCGGGCGACCAGGAATAGTCCTGAATTCCCCAGCGATACCAGCCATCATCGTAGTCGCTTCGGTCAACCACGGTTGATTGGCCGGTTTCGACGTTCAGCAAATTGAGACGAAGGTACTTGTCTGAGAAGATCAGCCAACGGCTGTCGGGCGACCACACGAGTTTCTTGCGAAATCCACTGCCGTCGCTGGTGAGTTGTCGCCATCCCTCTTTGCCCTCCTGGTCTACAAGGTAGACCTCTTCTTCGCCCGTTTTATCTGAGATGAATGCAATCCATCGACCATCCGGCGACCAGACCGCGTCTTTTTCGCGAGAGCCTAATGTACGCGTTACGTTAATCGATTCGCCATCTTCCGCGGGTATGTTGAGAACCTCGCCCCGAGTCGCAACAACGAGCCTTTTGCCCGATGGTGAAAGTCTAAAAGAGCCGGTCCCAGCATTGACTTTGACAAAATCACGTCGCATTCGCACGCGGTCACTACGCATATGGATGTCGATCGCTCGTACTTCGCCCGTCTTTAGATCGAGCAGGCTCAACGAGGCTTCGTGTTCAAAAACAATCGCATTGACCCCAATCGACGGGTTCTTGACGTCGTAGTTCTTGTATTCTGTGAGTGCTGCAAGTTTCCCGGAGGAGACTTCGTACTTGTAAAGATTGAGTGTTCCGTATTTGCGATCGGAGGAAAAGTAAATGGCGTCGCCTGCCCACATAGGGAAGTTGTCTGTGCCCACCCAATCTGTGATCTTGTGGAAATCGCCACGATCCAATGTGCCAAGCCAAATGTCTTGAGCGGTGCCACCCTGATGGCGCTTCCATGTGCGCGCCTCTCGACTGATTCGATTATAGGCAAACTGCTTTCCATCCGGCGAAAATGTGGAAAGGCCTGCGCGGTCGACTGGGAGTTTCGTTGGCATCCCACCTTCGATGGAAACAAGATAGACCTTCTCTGCGCGCGAAGGATATTCTCTTACGGAACGAAAAAGGACTCGCTTGCCGTCAGGGTGCCAGCCCAGCACACGGTCTCGTGCTGGGTGAAAGGTTAATCGTGTTGGCACGCCGCCTTGTGCGTTTACCACATAGACATCCGTTCCCCCATCGTATTGAGCTGTGAAGGCAATAGATTGGCCGTCGGGTGAAAACTTGGCCCACGTCTCCGCTCCGGGGTCGCGCGTAATTCGGCGAGCGTCACCACCTTCTGTTGGCGCGAGCCAAAGATCATCTTCATAAGTGAAGACGACTGTGTCGCCATGGACGTCGGCGTAACGCATCAGATGAGTCTGTGCGGAAGTAGCGCTTTCTTGCCCAAACAAAGCCAGGCAAACCGTTGGAATAATTGCGGCCAGGTTTTTCACGGGTCGTGTTCCTTATTCTTGAAATCGTCTATGAGCCTCCCGATCGAGATTGCGGTGAGGCATAACTACCGGTCAATTGAGTCTATCTTTCGCGTCGTTCGAATCGATTAGACTCGCCGAAGTGCAAGACATTATGGTGCAGGCGGAATCGTCACAAGAGGACTTCGGCAGTGAAGTCGTTGGTTGTCGTAAAAAGTCTGCATCGCTAAGGCTAAGTCATGCCTGGGGTGCTGACGGCTGGCGGTTGCTTTGCCAATGCGAAAGCCTTAAGAATGTATGCTGGATTGAGACTAATTCGAGGGTTAAATAGGCGACTCCGACCCGTGTGTTGCCTGCTTCGTGGGATTTCCCTTCGAAATATGACCCCGAGCAATCGCCGATTGAATGCGCCAAGTCACCCTGCTCTTCATGTTGCTGTGGTGTTGGCCGCGATTCGCAAAAGCAGTGGGTGGATTGCTGTTATAACCATCTTGCGAGGAGTTGTGCTATGAACAAGCTTGTCGATCGTTTCTGCCGGTATGTGAAAGTCGCCACGACGGCTGTCGAGGAAACCGAAGATTATCCCAGTTCCCCCGAGCAAAAAGACCTGGGCAGAATGCTCGTGGCGGAGCTAAAGGAACTTGGCTTGACTGATGCCGACATGGATGAGTTCGGAATCGTTATGGCGACAATTCCTGGTAATGTGGAAGGGGCGCCGACGATCGCGATGCTTGCCCACATGGACACCTCGCCGGAATTCAACGGCAAGAACGTCAAGCCTCAGATAATTGAAGACTACGACGGCAAGGATATTGTTCTGTCCGGCGATACGACGAAGGTGATCTGCGTCCAGGAAACTCCGGAGTTGAAGCAGCTCGTTGGTAAGACCCTCATAACGACAGACGGCACGTCGCTGCTTGGCGCGGATGATAAATCCGGTATTGCCGCGATTATGACACTAGCCGATCACCTGCAGTCAAATCCCGAAATCAAACATGGCCCGATCCGCATCGTCTTCACCTGCGACGAGGAAGTCGGAAGAGGGGCGGATAAGCTCGACCTCAAGAAGATTGATGCGGTCTGCGCCTATACGCTCGACGGCGAGTCAGAGGGTTTTGTTGAAAGTGAAACGTTCTCCGCTGACCTCGCAACCGTTACGATCACAGGGAAGAACATTCACCCAGGCTATGCCAAAGGCGCGATGATTAATGCAATTCGCCTTGCAGCTGTTTTTGTATCGCGTATGCCTTGGGAGACACAATCGCCCGAACGAACTTCGGATCGTGATGGCTTCCTGCACCCATATGTCATCGAAGGCGGTGTGCATGAAATCAAAATGCGAATCTTGTTGCGCAGCTTTGTCACGGCGGAGCTTGAGGAGGAAGCAGGTATCCTGAGGGGTATTGCAGAAAAGACACAAGCGGAGCATCCGGGGTCGAAGATCGACGTCAGCGTCAAGAAACAATACCGCAACATGATTGAGCATCTCAAGAAAGAGCCTCGCGCGACAAGCCTTGCAGAGCAGGCCATTCGGGCAGTCGGCTTGCAGCCTAAGTCCACGGCGATTCGCGGCGGCACCGATGGCTCACGGCTAAGTGAAATGGGCTTGCCCACGCCGAACCTGTCCGTCGGAATGCACAACTACCACTCACCCCTTGAGTTCGCATGCGTCGAGCAAATGCAATCGGCTGTCAATGTGTTGATCGAATTGGCTCAGCTGTGGGGGAAGGAAAAGTAGCGCTTGGGTATGTTGAGGCTGTTCGAGACTGCCTAAATCTGGCGAGTCGTAATGCGATTAAATTTGACCGTAACACTGAGGCTCGTCAATGACTGAGGCCAACCAAAGCAGTTCTTCTGGAAGCGCTTTTCGAGATTACTTCAGCGGTTTCACCACGCTCAAGTCATGTGGCCGAGAGTTCTGGACGGTTCAATTAATCAACCTGCTTGATGGCGCTGCGTATTTTGCAATGCTGACGGTAAGCACGCTGTACCTGAGCGAAACGCTCGGCTACAGCGATGCGAAAGCTGCCATCATCTGGGCTTTGTGTACCGGAGTCTACGCCGGTGTAGGTTGTATCGCTGGTTTTGTCGGCGACTCATTGGGCATCAAACGCACGCTTTACCTCTCCGTTGTATTGCTGGTCGCTGCGCGCCTGGCCATTAGCGCAACGACGGTTAAAGCGATTGTCATCCCCGCTCTCTTTCTGGTTGCGGTGGGTACCGCAATCATGACGCCCATTCTTATTTCGGCGACGAAGCGATACACCAATCCAAAAACGCAAACAGCAGGATTCAACCTATTGTATTTCCTGATGAATGTGGGGGCGTTTTTGGGGAACATGGCCGTCGACCCGTTGCGCGAACTTGAGTGGGGATACCGCTCGATTTTCATGATGGGCTCCGCGATCAGCATTCTATGCTGGGTTTCCATTTTGCTCTTTTGGCGAAAAGGAATCGACAAGGTAGACAAGACGCAGCCTTCCAATTCCGCCAAATCAGATCAGGAAAACGAGGGGGCGTCGAGTCAAAACCAAGAAGCCGAACAGCCGGAAAAATGGGAAGCGCCTTGGACGATCGCATTTAGTGTCATGAGAGAGTCGGCGTTTTGGCGTTTCATGTTGTTTCTCGTTATCCTTCTAGGCGTGCGTCTTGTTTTCGAGCATCAAAGCCAGGTCTATCCGAAGTACTACCAACGTACGATGGCTGAGCCGTTGTTCGATTTGCCGAAAGAGCTTGGTGTTGTGATGGATGAAGCGGGGCTGGCTGACGAAAAAGAAGCAGATTTTGAAGAGCCGGAAGCCCCTGCCGTCAGAGAGCGACGTATTCCTTCCGATGTGGTTGCCGCCTTCGCTGCGCATGATATTAATTTAACACCCAAAGCAACGATTGAAACGAAAGTCACGGGTGGGCCATGGCGTATCGTAGATTCGAGGATAAAGCGCAGTTTCAAGGTTATTCGAAATCAAAACAACATGACCGTTTATGACTCCGATGTTCCGATCGGAAAACTCAATTCGATTAATCCGTTTATTATCTGCTTCGGTGTCATCCTTTCGACGCCCATCGTCGCTCGGTTCAAACTGTTCAACGTGATGTTCGTTGGCATTACGATTTCAGCTTCGTCTATGTTGGTCTTGGTTGTCTACCCCGGCTGGTTCTGTCATGCGTTTGGTATGACCTTAGGGGAAGGGTATACGGTGATAGCCATTCTGCAGATCGTCGTGTTTTCGGTTGGCGAGGCCATCTGGTCACCCCGCCTTTACGAATACACCGCCGCCATTGCACCGGAGGGGCGCGAAGCTTCTTACATGGGCTTGTCCTACCTGCCGGTATTTTTCGCACGGTTCGCCGAAGGACCCATCGCGGGCCATTTGCTAACGGAGTACTGCCCGCCTGACGTGACGGGTCGGCTGAGTACCGTATCGTATTGGCAGAGTCCGCAGTTCATGTCCGTGATTCTGGCGGTAATGGCCGTGGCCACGCCGATCTTGATTCTGGTATTTCGTGGCGTCATTCAAAAAGAAAGCAAATTGGCCAAGGATACAGGTCAATAAGTGCGTGCAGTCGAAGAGGTTGGGCTAAGGCGTCTGCCGTTTGCCCTCGTAGGCTGTTGCCGGTAGGCTTTTGAGCCTTGTTAGGCTGTGAGCGGCGGTGTTTGGTGCGGTTTCTTCGGTTGGATGATCGATACGTCTCCCTGTCTAGCGCATGTCCACGCCTGATTCAGTGGGTGTGCCACTGCTCTTGAGCAGTGCAAGGGCCCAACCAAGACGGTGAGCACTGCTTGAAAGCAGTGTCACACGGCATGGCGTTGCTTGTCGCCCGTAGATTGCGGTGTGATGTTGCAATATCCGAGAGAAGTTCTGTTGCTGGGAGCCTTCTCTCGACTCGCCAAGCCTATGACGTTGGCTCGACTAATTAAAAGGAGTATACGCCGGTGATTGAAAACAAGCCCGGATTCGTAGACCAGGTCAAGAGCTACCCTCGGACATTCTGGATCGCCAACACCATGGAGATCTTCGAGCGGATGGCGTGGTATGGGTTCTACACGGTTTCATCCGTCTATATCACGGGGTCTGTGGCAACGGGCTGCTTGGGATTTACGTCGGAAGAGCGCGGCCAGATTCAATCCATCGTGCCGTTCATCCTCTATCTCTTGCCTGTCTTGACCGGAGCACTGGCGGATCGGTACGGCTACAAGAAGATGTTCACGATCTCCTATACTACCATGGTGATTTCTTACTACCTATTGGGGCAGTTTTCGACTTTTCCAACATTCATGATGGCGTTTCTCTTCGTTGCGGTTGGTGCCGCCATATTCAAACCCGTGGTCGTTGGTACAGTTGCCCGCGTGACTGATGGATCAAATTCTTCGATGGCATTCGGCATTTTTTATATGATGGTGAACGTCGGCGGTTTCCTGGGGCCAATTGTTGCGGGTGTCGTTCGCGGGTGGGATTGGAATTACGTTTTCATTGCTTGTTCACTTTGGGCGGCGCTCAACTTGGTGATCGTCACTCTCTTTTACAAGGAACCGACCACTGAAGCTGCGTCCGGTAGGGGGCGCTCTCTGGATAAGGTGATTAATGATAGTGTAGAAGTGCTTGGCAATCTGCGTTTTTTTATTACGGTGTTTGTGATCTTGATTGCGTTGATGGTCGCCAACCAAGGCGTCGACTGGTTTACCTGGACTCGCTGTGGTTACTTCATTCCTTTATGGCTTATAGGGAATTTTGTATATGACGTAGTATTACCTTCGGGGAGCGGCAAGCCTGCGTCATTGGGAGGGCAGAGGAGAAATCCGTTTATTCGCAGAATGTATTGCAGTAATTGGCGATTTGCGCTGTTTCTACTCATCATGTCAGGCTTTTGGACATCCTTCAATCAAATCTTCATCACAATGCCGGAGTATCTAAGGGATTTTACAGAAACGAAGTCTCTGATATCAGCGGCTGAGTCTGTTTTTGGAGAGAGCGACAGTGATGATCCGAATGTCGGAATCGCCAGCAAGATGGCAACCATCAACGAAATCGAACGCGATGAGATTGCGTCCAAGCTCGATCAACTTGTGACAGCCCAATCTGCGGGAAGGCTTGACGACGAACTCCTTACAGAGGTTTCGCGAGATTTACTTGCAAGCAAGGTTCGCCTAGCACCTCAACAACTTCGGGGGCTCGTCCAAGATAATGGCGAGGATGTTGAGTCGATAACGAAGCGCGCTATCATCGATGGGAGGCAAGTAAACCCTGAGTTCATCATCAACGCCGATTCTCTTTCAATTATTGTTTTTCAGGTTCTGATCTCATTCATTATGGCTAAGTTCCATCGATTCACGACGATGATCATAGGGATGATCTTTGCTGCCGTTGGCATTGGGCTTAGCGCTTTTGCCGGCGATTCCGGTATGGTTGGGACGGGTGGTTCGATTTGGATTGTACTGCTGGGGATATTTATCTTTGCGATAGGCGAAATGATGGCGAGTCCGACCAGCCAGGAGTACGTCGGCCGAATTGCGCCGAAAGACAAGGTCGCGCTTTACATGGGTTATTACTTTGTGTCTGTAGCCCTCGGAAATCTATTTGGTGGAATACTTTCAGGCCAGCTTTATGGCAAACTTGCACGCGATATGCAGCGTCCTGATCTAATGTGGTTGGTATTCGGCGCAATTATGCTGGCAACGGCATTTGTCTTCATGCTCTACAACAAGTTTGCGCTTCCGAAGGATCAAGCGGGCTCGCTGACTCCCGACGTGGGCAGCGCGAACAACGACTAAACCCTGCGTGCCGCACGAATGGCGGAATTCGCATAGCGCAAGAGATTTTGAAGATTAACAAGGGAAAGCAGAGGGGACGAAAGCATCGATGATCACGCAAGCTGAGTTGGGTAGTGTCGAGTCGTTGGAGCCGGCGGCGGTTTGGCAGTTCTTCGCAGGTTTGGCAGCCGTTCCCCGTCCATCGAAGCGGGAAGAGAAAATACGGGCGCACATTCTTCAGTTGGCAAAGCATCACGGGTTGACGTGTCGCGAAGAAGCCGTCGGGAATATCGTTATTGATGTCCCTGCTTCCGCGGGCTGCGAAAATGCGCCGATTACTGTCCTCCAGGCGCATCTGGATATGGTTTGCGAAAAGAATGCGGACGTCGTGCATGACTTCGATCAAGACCCCATCCATCTATTGGTTCAAAAAGATACTGAATCCGGCGAGCCTATCGTTTGCGCTCGCGGTACGACGCTCGGGGCTGATAACGGAATGGGCGTCGCCATGGCGCTTGCTGCATCGACCTCGTCAGATGTTAAGCGAGGCCCGCTGGAGTTGCTGTTTACGATTGATGAAGAAGACGGCATGACGGGTGCTAAGGCGTTGACTCCGTCTTCTGTGAAGGGTCGTCGGCTATTGAATCTGGATTCTGAGGAAGATGATGCACTCTACATTGGATGCGCTGGCGGCTGTGATACGAACTTGAAATGGAACTTGAAGACTTCGCCCGTGTCGAAGGGTAGTGATGTCGTCAGGGTGACGGTGGCGGGCTTGAGAGGCGGGCATTCCGGGGGCGATATTCACGAAGGCAGAGGGAACGCGATAAAGCTTTTGGCTCGCGTCCTGAGCCGGGCAGGTGTGGATCAAATGCAGCTCGTGGAGATCACGGGCGGCAGCAAGCGCAATGCGATACCGCGCGAATCTGAAGCCGTTATTGCTGGCCCAAGTGGAATGTTGGATGGATTAATAAAGTCGGCTGGCGAAGTCAGCATCGAGGGGAAAGGCGAGTCGTTTGAAGAAAACTTGCGAATTACTGCGGCAGCCGTAGACGCGAATGGGGCGATGGGTGCCGCGTCTTCGGCAGAAACGGGTCAACTATTGGCTGCGATCACTGCGCTGCCCTGTGGCGTCCTGGGAATGCATCCCAAGGTCGATGGCCTTGTCGAGACGTCGAACAACGTCTCGACGATCGTATCGTCGACGAACGATGATGCACTGCAAATTGAAATCGGCTCGCTCACGCGGAGTTCGTCGGACTCTCGAAAAGCGGAAGCGCTCGCTCAGATTGCCGCGGTAGGGCGGTTCGCCTCAGCAGTTGTTTCTACAGGAAATGAATATCCAGGCTGGGAACCAAACGCGGACTCGCCGACGCTGGCACTTTGTAGTCGCGTATACAAGGAACTATTTCAGGAATCGCCCAATGTTGCAGCCATTCACGCTGGGTTGGAGTGCGGTATTATCGGCAAGCGAGTCGGGGGGATGGATATGGTATCATTTGGCCCGACGATTCGAGGTGCCCACAGCCCGGATGAGCGAGTTTATGTTGACTCGGTTCGGAAATCGTGGAATTATTTGATTGCTGTGTTGGAGGCGCTGTCAGAATAAGATGGGCTCTGTGCGAATGAGACGGGAAAGGGTAGTCATGATGAACGTGAAAGTATGGATTGTCGCGGTGGTGGTATCCAGCACAATGCTTTGCGCGGCGAGGGCGGATGAGAAAGTTGATGCGGCGATCAAGGAAGTTCTGTCGGCGGCGAGTAAGATCGATTCGATGAAGGCGGATGTACAAGCGATAACGGAGTCGGGCAAGAAGGATGAGAAGAGCAGTTATCATCGATCCGAGGCAATTGCGTCGATTGAACACGTCCGAAAGAACGATCATATTTTGACTCGTTACGATGGAACATCTTCCGGCGAGAACAGAAAAGCCGGCCAACATTCCGTGCAGATCGACAATAAGATGCTCATGATTGTAGATGAAGAGTATACCTATTGGTTCCGCGAGAGTAAGGAAGGCAAGGTCGCCATGAAGACCGAGCCCTCAAATGCCGGCGGGCATTTGCCGGACGAGGGTTACTTCAAGGCTATCAGGAAGGCACATGATCTGAAGTTGATGCCTGAAGAAGAAGAGGCGGGTAAACGGTTTACCGTGTTCGCGGGGGAACCGGTCAAGGGTTCGCCCAGCAATGCCGGTTCCATTGGTCTCTATTTCGACAAGGAAACCGGTCTTCTGCTCAAGAAGACATTAACCAGATCAGATGGCAAGCCGTTTCGAACAACCAAACTGAAAAATGTTCGCACCAACGGCAACATTGATTCTGAGCGATTTGTGTTCAAGGCTCCCGAAGGTGTGAGAGTTCAAGATCTCACGCGACAGTCACCGCCACCGCAAAGGAAGGCAGTTCTGCGGAAAGTCGATCCGAAAAAACTGTCGGACAAGAAGTCGGAGAGCCAGAAGGAGAATAAGAAAAAATCAGACTGAGTGCGTAAAATGTCATCCTGCCATAGAGTTGTCATGCGGGCCGATATATTTCGTTCGCCTCAATGTAATCACATACAGGTTTAGGCAAATCCGACTGAACGGATAGGCCTTTGCGGAGGCGTTGGCGAATATTTGTTGAAGACGCGTCGATCAATGGCGTCTCTACGATGCCGCTCTCAAGCTGAATCAATTGCTCTTCAGTTAGAACGAGACGTAGTTGGCTCCAATCAAGTTCCTGACTCTTGGATCTTGCCGCCGTGACGATTTGGCAAGCGTCAGCGAGCTGATCAATGTGTTTCCATGTATGAATTTCAGCAAGCCAATCTGCACCGATGATCCAAAATAATCGAACGGATTCCCCTAGTTCCTTGCGAAAGTGATTGACCGTATCAATCGTATAGGTGGGGCCGGTTCGGCTCATATCAAAATCGCTGTAATCGAACAACGGCGTGTCAGCTACCGCAAGTTGCACCATCCTGGCCCGGTGAGTCGATGGTGTCAGTTGCGATGTCTCTTTGTGCGGTGGCTGTGCTGAAGGTAAGAAGATGATCTTTTCAAGTTCAAAGCGTTCAGCTATGGCGTTTGCTACGAACAAATGCCCGTTATGTATTGGGTCAAAGCTGCCGCCGAAAAGTCCAACTCTTTCCACCTGATACTCCTTGGATTAGGCTCGATTCTAACGTAGCGTTCGGAAGCATGTTTCCACTCGTGCGTAATGAGCAATTCGCCCGATACTCTCGATCGTTCGTCGCTATGATTCTTCCGGTTCATCCATCGGGGGCCAGCAAAAAATTCCTTCCGTGGCTGATGCAGCTTCTATTGCCAGGTCCGCGTCGAACAGTTCCTTGTCAATAAGTTCTGCCCATAGTCGATCGCCACCTTTTGCGTCTAAAGGGATTACATAGCTCTCGGGTCTTATTTTCGTGAAAATGTATAGACCGTCGGACACGTCCAATCCTTCTGCTTTGAAACATACTCTCTCAATGTCAACCCAACGAAGTTCTTGATGCCAAGACTCTCCTCCTGGCGGTGACGCATCTATTCGGATCACTTCTTCGCCGCATTTCACTGCAAACCAATTGTCGAGCGGTTGATCCAACCTGCTACCGCTGCCGGTAAGAAGAGACCATAATCTTCTCAGGATAGCCATGTTCTGATCCCCAATGAGCAAGAAAATTCGTCGATCGATAGTATGTGGAAGGACAAGAACCGTCTAGCAGTCTGTCAAACATTGATCCTATGAGTCGTCCTGGGTTGGGTCAACTTCAGGTTCAGCGGAATGTGCCATGCGTGCGGCGAAAATCGCACGATCATTCTTTATTCGAGGCGACTGGATATTGAGCGGCGTGTTCGAAAACATGGACCTGGTTTGCCTGAACGTCAGCAGCCACCTGCTCGGCTCCGTCGGGCCAAACGATTTTCACTTCGTCTACAACGCTTGCGTCGCCAAGGCCAAAGTGTAAGGTTGATTCGTGTTGAGAGAGATAAGAGGAACTACTACCCACCTCAGCCATTTGCGTATTTTCTCCTGCGGTGATGTATAAGCGGGCTCCGATGGCGAACGTGTTGCCATTCGTTTGACGCAGGTCGAATCGAATCCAATGGTGTTTGGAAGTGGACGTGTTTTGAAACAGGACGGCTTTCCCAGCGTGGCGCAAGACGGCGATGTCAACCAGACC
>JAJDEA010000195.1 GCA_029260035.1 Phycisphaerae bacterium | reverse complement strand
TCCACCGACACACATGAATTCAGCGACTTAGAATTTGCCAACGCAGAATCAGTCGCGCATCTACGCAGAATCGGTCGCGCTTTTTCTCTGTCCCACGCAGAACTGGTCGCGGCTTAGCGCAGAATTGGTCGCGCCCTATATATACAGAACATCTTCCTGAACATTCCTTCTAAAAACTCTTCTAAATTTTCAGAAAACGGCCTTACAATTTTTTGGTTTGAAAATCGAATGCTTGCAGCATGACCTATTGCCGGGCGCATGACGCCCTGCACCCCACAAAGTACAAGATGACCTGATGTTGTTTGTTAGCAATTTGACACGACATGACATCAGATGATCGCATTGACGCATTCGATTTAGCGTTGATCCGCAATTGCATTTTCGCTCGGTGTCGATGGCGAGCAGCAAGATCAGTTGATAAAAAGCGCTCAAAAGCTCGTACGTCGCCTTTTGATCGAATTGGCTACCTGTGTGCCGAAATTTGGAAGAAACGCCACTGTGCGTGCTCCTGCTCGGTCTGGGGCAGTAACGATTGAAGTAGCTAAGACAGATTTACAGCAGACAGCGCAGAGGTGTTGATGGAAAAGACACCGTCCATGGCCGTGAAATTCCGGCGCGTTTCTATTTACTTGATACTATGGACAGTACAAACGAAGCAGATGAAACGCCAAGCAGACGATGCTGGGAACGGGCGACGACGACGCTTCGCGGCGGAGGAGACCGGGCACAGCGAGGCATGATTTCGTTGAGTGTACTCAGTGCGTTACGACGGAGTGAAAGGCACGACAGCCTTACAAGCAGGAGCGAGCGCCTATCAAACGGCTGGCTCGCGCATTCCACCGAGTGTCGTGCCGCTGTTGGAATATTGGTTAGATCTTCATCTCGTTGCGACGTCGGCAAGTATCTGCGCCACAAATTAGTGGAACCTATTCTATGAATTTTTGCATGTGCCTCGAGTAAACGACAGCATCAGATTGACATCAGGCAGCCGTGATCCGAACCCCAGCGACGTGCGAAGCTGCCTCATCGCCAACCTTGGCTGTTCGACTGCAGCTATACATGAGCGGACTTCTAGTAGGTCATCGGGTTAGTTGGTCGGAGGTAAGGCAGCCATGTCCTCTTACGACCGATGAGCGGTAATCCGAACAAGGCGATGGTCAAAACCAGAGTTATACCCGATCAATAAGTGGGCACCTGCCAAAAAATTGCTGTTCGGACGGCGTTACGTGCTGCTTACGCTTCGGGCGCGCAGAAGCTGCACTAACCGCTGTCTCTCCCTCCGGAGCCTTGAGCCATAGCCGTCGTAAAATGATGGCAAGCCGAGGTATAGCTGCTGTGTCGCCTCCGCTAGGACATAAAGATCAGACAAATCCACAGAGGCGTGCTGTACGAGCTCCGCTGCGCGGCCACCAGCTTGCTTCCACGCATAGGCAATGGTGTTGTCAGAGAAGAGCTCCGTGGCGGTGAGCACAATGACCGGGTTTCTGGGTCTCCAATCGCTAGTTGGAGTTCGTCCCCATGACGCTAGTTCTGAAAGGTTCTTCAGCTCGGCCGATGTATAGTCGGCAATCGGTCGGAGAGAGGAAACAACAAGAACTGCGCCGGGAAACCGTTCTGCAACATCGCGCAGACCGGTCACAACGTCCTCGTCGAAGACATTCTTCCCGAAACTCTTGGCCTCCCCAAAGAGAAAGAATGGCTCTTCACGCTCTCCACCCAGCGTTGAGCTCCGACGATACCAGGCTACAAAGTCGATTTCGCGATTAAGCTCGTTAAGATTGAGTCCAGTTGACCAAGTCAGCTCGTTCTCCCTGTTCTCCGAAAGGCATCGGAGCGTGAGGGCAACGGCATAACCGCCGTGAGCATAGTTTGGAGCGGCAAACGGACCAATCACTCTATAAAACCATTGAGCACGCGCCAAATCGGAAGGCGTTTGGGAAAAATTAAACTGCTTGAGACAGCGCGTGCAGGTCAGAACGTAGCCCATCGCCCCAAGATCAAACCAGTTGTGGTGCGCGCACGTGGGACATTGTACCCTTAGACCCGCGCGAAACACGGAGCGCTTGAGAAAGTAGTCCAGCCTTGTCCAGTAGCCAAAACCCTGCTTTTCTCGTCGTTGGAAGTGCTGGCGGATTAGATCTAGGTGCTTAGCCCGATCGGGACCAGTAGCCTTAACAGGCCTACCGCCTCGCGAGCGCTCCGCGTGGCTTTCTGCCATCTTGTTCAGAAGTGAGAGCGTGTCCGCATCCGCAAACATTCCGCAACCAAGTAAACTGCCAGCCGCCGCAATAACTTGGGCGGCGACTTGTCCTTCTTCTGACGGATGGGCCTCTATCCCATTGTCGGCAAACCACTCGGTCACTGCATCCCGACCGCTGCTCGGGCGCAACAGCGTGTAGCCGATGTCTTGCCGTCGAGGTAACGTCCAGCCTTCGCGTGTGACGGTAAGTTCGCGGCTGATTGTTGTGCCGGGAGGCTTAGGATGCCAAAGATTTGAGGGATATACAATCGCCGGACCGTCATCCAGGCGGGTTGAACTTGGAGAAACGACATTCATCCAGTGCGCCTTCGCATAAGTTCCTGTCGCATTGTGGAACTCGGGCGCGAGCGTTGGGATTTTCGCGTTCTTGCTTTCCGTAATTTCTGTGTCAAACGATTTAGATTTGGCTTTGATCAAGATTCTTGACTGGCGCCAGCGGTCTCGGCTCTTGGTGAGTGCCCAAATCTCCTGGTCGCGCCCCCAGGCAAACGAATTCTTGGGCAACCCATCGAAATGGTTTTTTAATATTTGCTTAGCTTCTTCGTCAGATATGGACCTGGCAAAGTCGATGTGCGACCAGAACATTGTGCCAAAGGGATTGCCTGGAATGGGCCGATGATGCTTTGAGATCTGGTCACGCAAGAACGCGGCGTGATCAACCAACCAGTGGACGTTAACAGGGAGAACTTGCCGCTTCCAAAGGCGGTAATTCCAATAATCGATGGCATCATTAGCGTTAGCCGGATCAAATATGAAGACCGTGAAGTCCGAACCGCCCCGACCGAGGTCTTCCTCCAGATTATGCCGCGAGATCCAGCTGGGCCCCGCAATGTTCTCATTGATGATCCTATGCCACGTCGTAGCGTTATACGGCAGGATCTCAGGTTCAAAGATCTCTCGGTAGGCATCCGCTATGTACTTCAGTGCTGTGTCATCAGGATATGTACCAAAAAACAAATCAAAGAAGGCGCAATCCGAATCACTCTCGACAGCGGCGAACAGAATTTTGTGACGGCGCTGATACTTATATTCGCGGTCGTAGAGATGCTGCATGACGTTAGTGACGTCAATTCCAGCGGCGAACTCAACGCGACCACGGTCGTCAACTTCATAAAACTGTTGGAGCGAAACAACGCGGGGCAAGTGGAATTCGTTCTCGCCATTGTGCCAGCCAAGTTGTTCGGCCATTCCTGCCGACGCTTCAACAAGTACGTCTGGTTCAAAGAAGTCAACATACCCCCGGGCAACATCAAGACCTTGAGCCCCGTGATACGGAGCGATCCATCGAGTGTGTGCATCTTCGAAAAACGGTATAATGGGATTGTAGCGCCCGCCCCAGAGACAAGCCGACAGCTGTGCAACACGGCGCACAAGAGCCAAGTCGGCGGGAGGTACTAAAAATCCCAGTCGAACCGGGCGGAGTGAAACTGATCCAGATAATCTCATGCTACGAACATTCACTTACAGGCTTCGCAATGCCGCACAAGCCGGTCTTGCTCCTCCTGTGGATTGAAACGGAAGTCATGCTCTAGCACCGAGCCTACCCGAGTCTCTCGCTTCTTTCAGTGTTCTCTTGTAGGAATACGAACACCATTGCTTGGTGGCGAGCCAGGCCGATAATTGCTCGGGCACGCCTATGTCAGCTCGCAGGAGAAGCGTCAGAGGCGTTGGCGGTCTCAGCCGACGCGATTGTGCCATGATAGCCTTGACGACGAATCGGAGCTTCGCCTAGCCAGGTAGGAGCTGCAAGAATTCTGGATCATGGATGGCAAAAGATGACCAGCAAGGCGGATACAGCCCTCACCGAGCGAAACGGCGTGCTCGCGGTGGCAACGATATTTAACAATCAGTTTGGCTGGTTCTTCCGCGAGCAAACTCAACTTGATTGGGGCATAGATGCTCATGTCGAACAAGTTGAAGGCGATCAGCCGACTGGGAGGCTTTTTGCATTGCAGATCAAGTCTGGAGCCTCATACTTCCGGTCACGAGGTAATGACTTCATCTACTACGGCGATCTGAAACACCTCGACTATTGGTCTGACCACTCGCTGCCAGTCTACATCATCTTGCACAATCCCGACACGGGACTGACAATTTGGCAGAAGATTACTCGCCACTGCTGCGTGATTACGAAGAAAAAGTGGTCTATCATCATACCCGCCTGTAACGTACTCGATGAGAAAGCAAAGCACTACTTCGAGTCAGGCCTTAATCGCGACGAAGTAGGATCTCGACGTCTTCGATTCGCAATTGACTCCACCTTGATGGAGCACATTGGAAACAATGAGGTCTACTTCATTTGGGAAGATTGGGTAAACAAAGGGCTCGGGCTTCGCAATCTGAGAATCTTCATTGCCGAGTACGACGGGAGAAATGATCGTGCACCGGATGTGGACTACGACATGTGGTCGTTGCCGACCCATAATGTTGCACTTGCCATGTCGATCTTCTTCCCTTGGCTTGAATACGAGTACGCAGAGGACGTTGAAGAAGACTCCGAGTGCGAACTGCATGTACTTGCTGGCAGGCTAACGCCAGCAGCTTTAGGCTACCTCGAAGCCGAACGTTTTTTTCTTGAAGGAACTGATTGGCGGGGCCCTGAAGCGCCGTATGCGACGAACGGTTACGACGAATTTCAGCGAGCGTTAGAGCGGGATTGGGAAAACGAATGGAGCGAACGAGAAGAAACATGAACCACGCGTCCGAAACTGTTGCGTTCAAACCCATAATTAGATTGAACGCGTTTTCCTTGCGAAGCACGAGAATGCGGAATTGGTCGTGGGCCGGCGCTGTGCGTTACAGTCGCTTGTGGCCCTCCGCTGCCTTCATCTTTTCGACAGCGGCCATACACTTGCGGAAGTTGGCCCGACTAAGCTTTTCCGTGGAGTCTTCACCGTCCGTGAAGGCTTGTGCACGCATTGCGTCGGCATCAAACAGCGTGCGGCGTCAAGCTTGTATGGATCCGTCACTGGCAGAACACTCTTTGCCACAAACATTGCAAACACGTCTTTGAAG
>JAJDEA010000194.1 GCA_029260035.1 Phycisphaerae bacterium | reverse complement strand
ATTCCTAGGTAGTAATCAGACATGGTTAGGCAGTTTTTCCATAACGTATGCCGTAGGTCAGGCTCTAAAACCATCAGAAGAAGCCAAACTCAACAAGAGACTACGAAGAACGGCAGAAGAATGGGCCAAAAGCAACAAACCGCCTGTCCCGCCTGAGCATCTAGTCACAATCTTTTCAAACGATTTCAAAAAGTCAGAACCTAATCAGCAAGCGGCAAGAAAACAGCTATCGAAAACTATCCACCAAAAAAAAGTGCCATCGGAGCTTGAGATTCGCGACGCCTTACTGGAACGCTGGGGCGAGATTAAATCCTGGAGCATGACTACGGATTTGATTGGTTTCTTTCGGCAACCTCGAGAAGATGCATCCGAACAGCTCGAAGAATTAGCAACTCAAATTCGGGTTGTTTTTGAAGAGGATACACGTCACTTTCAAGTTCACGCTATCGAGCAACTCGACTCCATTTCTGAGAATGTTGAAAGCATTCGTTCACGCCTTGATGAAACTTCAACTGCGGGGCATCATCATGCTGAAGTCGATTCGCCAATCTTCATGGTTCCCCACCCAAAGCACCCATGTTTCAAGGGGCGAGAAGATATTCTAGTGGGCCTCCGCCAGGCGCTTACAAGTGATAACGAGACGGCTTCTATACAGGTAATTCGTGGCTTGGGCGGAATTGGCAAAACACAGACTGCCGTCGAATATGCCTCCACACATAAAGACGATTATAAAGTCGTCCTATGGATCAACGCCGAATCGGACCTCGAAATCCGTCAAGACATGGCTGAAGCGGCCGGGCGACTCAAACTCACCCATGACGATTCGGATACCGACGAGGCCGTTCATGCTCTGAAGCTCTGGTTGGATCGAAACTCAGACTGGCTGCTTATCTTCGACAACGCGGACCATCCTGTACTGCTCAAGTCCTTCATTCCGGTGACGTCCAAGGGGCATATTCTGCTCACGTCTCGCGAATCCGAATTCACGACGCTTGGAATCTTAGACACAATCGAGCTTCCATCACTCTTGCGCGAGGATGCAGTGGCTTTTCTGATGGAGAGGACGAGATGCGATGACAGCGACGCTGTTGAAGTCGAAGCCGCACAAAGGCTCGCAATCGAGCTTGCTTTGTTTCCACTGGCGCTTGAACAGGCTGGCGCATGCATCAAACAGTTGGAGTTGAGTTTTGCGAGCTACCTTGAACGGTATATTGCGCGTAGGCTCGAACTGCTCGAATTAATAGGACCCGAGTTGGGGGACTACCGTATGTCGGTAGCAACAACATGGTCAGTCAATTTCGATGCAATCCGATCGGAGTCTGAAACGTCTGCTGACGTTTTGCGGCTATCGGCATTCGTTGGGCCTGACAACATACCCTTCGAGCTAATACTACTCGGAGCATCTGCCACGAATTGGTCTTTGGCGGACATGATTTCGAATTCGGATGACAAAGAATTATCTCTTCGCCTGGCACTTCAACCACTTAAGCGATTCTCGCTTATCTCGATCGACAGGAATAACAGTAGCTACAGTATTCACAGGCTGGTTCAGGAAGCCATCAGGCATTCGTTAGACGAATCAAGTTGTTATTCGTGTACGGAACAAACTGTAAAGATGGCTAACAAGGCTTTACCTAAGCCCACGTTTGAGAATCGGGACTTGGTTAAGCGAATAGCCCCTCATGCCGCAGTTGTTTCGAGACTAGCCGAAACTCAATCCGTACGAACATTGGATGTTGCATACTTGGCGCACAAAGCAGCTTCCTACTTCTTTCAACACGACGATTACGATGACGCCGAGCCTCTCTACAGTCAATCGAAGGAAATCATACTAGAAACTCACGGCGAGAATCACCCTGAGTACGGTAGCATCTTAAGCAACATTGCGGAGCTCCATTTGGCCGCTGGACGCATCAAGATGGGCAAACCACTCTTGAAAGAAGCGAAGAGAATCTTACAAGGGTCGCTTGGCAGTAATGATCCGAATCTTGCGGTAGTACTCAATAATCTCGCAGTTCTCCACGAGGAGTTAGCCGAATACGAAGAAGCCGCAACACTCTACCTTCAGTCGCTGGCAATCACTCGATCTGCCTACGGTGAGTTGCACAGGGAATATGCTGGTACCCTCAACAACTTGGCCAAGCTTTATCTAACAATGGGTCTTTCGGACCATTACGCTAAGGCGGAACGATACTTCAAGCGGGCTTTAGCGATCACTGAGGAGCTTTCAAGCAAGCAGCGCCCAGATTACGCGGTTATACTCGCAAACCTCGCGGCACTATACGGAGCCATGAAACGATATGATGACGCCGTGAAGTGTGATGAGGAGTCAATCGAGATCATACGAAGCACTGTTGGTGAGGAAAACAAAGCTTTTGCGGGTGCCATCAACAATCTTGCTTCTCATTTATGGGAAAAAGGGGACCGCGTTGATGCCATCCCTCATTTCTTGCACTCGACGGAGATCAGAGGAAGGGTCCTTGGCGATTATCACCCACTCTACGCAACAAGCGTCGCCAATCTCGGCGAGATTTATATGGAAATAGGGCATCTCGATCAAGCCGAAGTAAACTTCAAAAAGGCAATTGCAATTATGCGCAAAGTACTCGGCACCCAACATCCACGGTTCAAATCGGTTCGAAAAAGCCTCGTCAAACTCTATATGAAGAAGGGGCGAGACAACGACCCAACCGAACCGGGATTATCGTAACAGTATTTGGGATGCGCCGAGTCTTTCAACAAACATAGGGATGTCCGTTTCCGGGTCCGACGGCCGATTGTTTGAAAATCGAATCAAACACGAATCGTTAGGTGAAGTGCCGTTATGCGCTAACCAAGCCGATACCCCATCACCACAGGAACGCCGCCCGGCACCAAGCTCTCCGGCGGCGTAACCGTTACTGCCAACTCAATGACACGATTGTCTTCCTCATTTGGTTGGACATGCACGGCGCATTGATCCGCGTCGGACTCGCCTTCAAACGGAATCCAATCTCGGAGATGTTGCTCGGCAACGGCAGCCACTTGATCGCCGGGCAGCGTCAGCAGATGATCCTTAAGTGTAAAGAGTAACGCTGACAGCCGTGTCACAAAAAACTGATACGGAAGAGAAACCTCCACGATAGCCTCGATATTGTCGCGGGGCGCTCTCGCCACAGACATAGCGTTCCACACGACAGCATCCGCATGGTCCCGAGCGCCTACGACGACGTTAACGCCAGCCATACCCATGTCTTCGATCTTTTCCCGAGCGAGCATCGTATTTGTCGGGCCGAAAACCTTGTCACCCTTCTTCCCGCCCTCGCATTGCTTGAATCCCTCCAGCCGACCATGAGCAGGCCCTGCAATACTCATGGGCCAGGAAGTTTCGGCCACCGAATGAGCAACCTTACATGCAACCGAGACAGCTCCACCCGCCCATACCAAGTCTCGCTCGGTTACACACGGCTCTTTGTAAGCGAACTCCAGCTCACCAACCCCCTCTCGCCCGCTTGGCATTCGGAGCAATCCTCGCCCAAAAACGACGCCCAAAAGCCGCGAATACGGCTCAAGGCGGAGTGCCTTGAACTTGGCAAACTGCCATTGGTCCATCATGTTTGTGATCGCCGGCAACGTCGGAATCTGCCAGGTGTGTTTCACACCGAAGAACGCCGGGCCAACATCCGTAATCAATACGGCTGGCAAGCTCGCCGCGTGTTGCGCCAGCTCATCCATCGTATCCATGTCAGACGCGCTATTCGTGAATTGGCGATCAACGACGATCAAGTGAGGGGCGTCCGCGCCTTCATCAAACACCGGGCCGATCAGATGCTGGTCGATACGATCGGTCAGTTGTTCGGTAGATGCATGAAGGACGAAGAGGCGGATTCCCTTTCGGAATTCGATACAGGATGAAAGAAACGCCAGCGAACGCCATCTGGCTTCGATGGCCTGAACTTCTGGTGCATGCAAAACAACCGTCAGCCAGCTCGATAGACGTTTGTCGATTTCAGCCAAACAGCGCCGCAGGGACGAAGCCTCTTCCGCTGGAATACTGCTGCCTGATGCAGCGGCTGATGAGACCAGTTTACCCACGGGGGATTTGGTCGGTGGCTCAGACTCTTCGGAAGAATCACCACCCAAATCCAACTGGCCCATGATATCGGTCACGGCGTCTGCCGCATCTTGAGGTGCCTTGGCTGTCCAACTAAGCGAATCAATCAACCACGCCAGGGTCGCGTCCGAAGCAACCGCCTGCTGGGTTGCAGATGCCAGAGCGTCTGCACTCATTTTTCCAGTCATGCGCCCCACAACGGCTTCACGAATTGCGCTCAATGGCTTCGTCTGGGGTAGCTGCTTGATGATGTTGGCTGGAGAAAACGACTTCAGCGAGTCAAAAGAAAGGTCGATTTCCACTAGCTTCCCACCCGCGGCTATCGGGTCGGTTGTCCGGAGGCGAAGCTGCGGGTTAGCGGTTTTCATCAGCTCGGCGAATGAATCGGCGCCAAACGCGACTACCCCATCGTCCATAGGGCCGGTTAGTTGCCCAGCCTCTGATCCGGCAAAGTCTCCGACCATCAATATACGATACGGTTGATTTTCCAATGTAACCTTCAACCCCTCGGGCGAAGGTATTGTAACATCAATATCCTGTGGATCCGACATGATCGCTCTCCTGCGGCATTCTCATTCAGGGTCAATAATATGGCACTATTCAGCACTGGGCTATTAAGAATGCCGGATAATTCTATTCATCCAAGGAAAAAGAACGTTGCCAAGCACAACCCTTGAGAATCGCGTGCTTTAGTCACCTATGAGGACCGTAGCGTCGCCGGTCGTAATTTTATTGGGCGGACCAACAGCCTCTACAATTGTATCTCCCTGCCGAGCAGCCGGGAGGTTATTGATCAACACACTCCCGCTTCCATCTACGACCACGCCCGGGCCATGCGGCGGAACCGGCAGTGGAACCGTACATGTATGAATATCCGCCCCGCCAGCCGATCCTGAAATCATACTTCCCATCGCCGTTGCAGCAGCGGCTTTGGTTGCTTCTTCCGCAGCCTTAGCTGCAGGCTGACCGGGTGTGCCACTGGCAGCCTGCGTGGCCTTTTCCGCGGCTTCGATTCCCTTATCACTCGCATCCTTCGCACTTTTTATGGCATCAGCAGCGGCAGCGGGAACGCCGCGCCATGCAGGCTTCATTCCGATCAAGACATCTGGGCTACCCGGCCCTGCTCCCAACACAGGCGGTAGTGGATGAGAAACGGGATCCCCAACTCGTGCAGCACCTGGCATCGCTATACTCCTGAACAATAAACAGAGCTTGCTTTAAGGTTTAATCAACCTGAAACCATCCCCATCACTGCTGAACATAATCACCGGATCGTCGCCGCGTCGAAAAAGAATGTCTGCGGGAAGATTGAACTCATGGCTGTCTCCGTGGATGGGTTTCAACGCACCATCGGGTTCACAGAAGTACCAGGCTGGCTCTTTGCCATCCGTTCGGACGATCCCGTACGGTGCTCCGCCCGCATTCACTCGAACGATCGCGTGATCGATTCCTACACCTTCCGGTAACGCGATGTCGATTTTACTTCCGTCGTTGAATCCTGCTGACGCCGTGTAGTTCCATTTATAGAAGGCGTATTTACGTCCTTCGTTCTCGCCGGACTCACCGAGCATAACACCCAGGACGGCGTCTCCTTTGGTGGTTATGAGATCTGCTGCCGAGCACTTGGCAGGCCAGGCTGCCTCGTTTTTCATGAAGACCGGACTGCTAGTCGGCGACCAACTAAAGTGCCCAAGAACAGCAGCCCCATCCTCGTCGGCCAAGACAAACGTATGCCGTTTAGCGTCTGACAGATAAGCCGTCTTGGCCCATGCAAGGTTCTTAGCGGCCACTTCAACCGGGGCATCGAGACTTGCCTTTCGCTCGGTACTGAGGTGAGCGACAACTAGCTCGCCTCCATCAGCATCCGCAGCCGAGCGGTAAAGCAAAACGTCTCCGCCAGGAATAGCTTCTCCGGGAATCGGCGGGTTTTGAAAAATAGGCGGAACGATTTGGTATCCCGAACTCTTTAGCTTTAGCGACTCAGAAGCTGCTACGTCACTACCGCGGTGAAGGGCATAGGTCAAACGCCCATCGCCCAACCACGCGACCCACTGAGCATAGGGTGCGGTATTGGGCGGCACGGAAACAAATGGAACAACAAGCGACTTGGCTTCGTCGATATGGCGGCAGTTCGTGACGACCGGCTTTTCTGTCGTCGAGATAGTTGCCAACCAGACGTCGAATTCCTCTTTGGCCGGATCGGCCTTGTTCAAGAACGCCGCCAGCGACAAACCACCGGGGCCACCGTTCGCGGTCGAAACGTTTAGACGGCCGGGGCGAGACGGTGACACTTTGACCTTCACATGTTTCGACTCGACGGCCCCACCTTCGCCTACGAACTCAAATCGAGCAGACACTTCATACTCTCCCGGCTTGGGAAATTGCATGAAATCGGAGAGGAAGAGCGTTGCCTTAATGGACTCACCAGCTGGCAGCTCTTCTGACTCAGGTGGATCGCCGGGATTGCGACCTACGAAATGGGTCGAGACGTCTCCCGTTGCCAAATCCTTCACCACAATCATAGGTGATGCGGCGCTTGTCTTTGGGTTGACATCTTCCAAAGTCGTTTTTCCAGCGTTGACCAACTCCGTCGTGCAGGTTGTTGATTGCTGGAAGAGCAGGTCAGTTTCGCTCAGTTTAATCGTCACCGATACTAGCATGTCTTTTCCCTTAATAGCCATAGCCGGTGGGCACTCCGATAAACTGATGACTGCAATAAAACACGAGACAACGCAAAAAAACGACCGCCCAACATGACCAAAAACATGGAATCTCTTTTGAAAAATTCTGTCAAATGCCATCGGCATGGCCCGCTATTTTCGTATGCCATCCTCGGAGAGCTAGCCCGCACCGGCCACAATATTCGCCGTAGCAACCGCGGTAGCTCATAATACAAACACAGGTATCCGACGCGGGCGTCACACCTCGCCCGGTAGCGGCCTGATGCGTATCAATATCGCCGTTGCCGGGATCAGGGCGCTGGTGCTGCCGAATTAGCACATGACCAAGTTCGTGAGCCGTATTAGCCGTCAGATTATAACAGAACGTACCGGCTCGATAGGTTGAATTCGTATATAGAAGGAAACAGCCTCTCGATGCCATCCCTCGACCGCTGGTGAATAGTGCGCTGCCGGGGTTTCCTACTTTGTCCCAAGAGTCGCCCCTTGCAGCGTGAACGATCGTCAGGCCGGGAAGAACGCCCCCACCTGAAAAAGATTCCATCAGGGCGTAAGCCGCATGTTGCGACAGCGCCGTCCGCACGCTTGCCATATCGCCCGCGGTCAAATCCGGCGGCTTCGGCACCGGCCCCGCCGCAATGAGCGTGTTGTAGTGATTCCATTCTCTGATATTGAGCATGACAGGAGATGTGAAGTCGTGAAAAAGAAGAGTGTTCCAATCAACGACTTTAGCAACCTCACCGCTCTCTTTCGCAGCCTCCTGCGCCGCCGTAATGGCATCTGCCAAGACCGCGTCAGTCATAGCCTCCGGGTAGTCGCGTGCATCTATGATAAATTCGCAATAGCATCGGTTGTACTGCTCTTCAAGCTGAAGCACATCGACATCAACCGGACGGTAGTATTTGAGATTATCTGCACCGTTGGTTCTTTTGGGCAGGTTTGCCGCCATGACGGGATCTGCGTCGATCGTCCCCATGCCATCAGCAAGGCGGTAACGCCTCCACATTCGCGCGATAGTGTTTGTAGTCGTCGTCGAATTGGTCCACATATCGGTCACAGCGGCTGAGACGCCCACTTGCGGCGGGATTTCAAGGCGCAGGTAACGCCCAAGTCGGATATTGCGCCACACGACCATGGTGCCCGTTTCTGTGACCGGACCAGTACGATCGTCCCCGGCGAATTCGAGAGACTCGGGTCCCACATAGGCTCGAATCTTGAAGCAGTCGCCGCCTATTCGGGATGGCGTAAAGATTACGCCTGCCATCCCTTTATCATTGGTCCGCGCAGCAACAGCGTAAGCATGCTTTTTGACCTCCTCACCAGCGTCGTTGCGCTCGGTAGTCGGCTCCACCGCCCCTGCAACGGGTAAGTCGCCGTAGTCGGCGTGCTTGTCACTGCGTTTTGAGTGCAGCCCTTGACGCTCCTTGCCTACTTCAAATACCCCAGGCTTGAAGTTGTCACCCGTGCCTTCCCCCTCCACAGGCAAGCCGCGACGACCGCCATACTTCTTATCCACGTTGTCCTTTTGGGGATCAGCATCTTCCACGGCATCCTGATTCTCCTTCGCATCCTTTAGAAACCGCCTGGGGCCATAGGGGTCGTCGTCTGTTCCTTTCTCATAGGGCGGCTGATTCGCAGCTGACACGGTCGCAGCCGTGGCCATGACCTCCCGAACAAACGGCCGCCAAGCCAAATCCGCCGCATTCACTGCCACATCTCTCGCCGCAGTTCGAACAGCATCGTCAGCTTCGTTGTGCGATAGCGCATCCTCCGCAAAGGGACGAACGTAATCCCACTGGGGGTCGGTCCAGTGAGCAGGCTTAGCCAAGGCGGCCAATTCAGTATTCTTGGTATGATCTTTGGCGTAGTCCATTTCGGTCGCGCGCAAGTCTGGCGCACGAACCGCGTCACCATCTTCTAATTCGTCGGGCTTGATTAATTGAAAATAAACGGCCACACCTTCTGCAGGTTCACGCGTACCATCCGGAAGAATACGTTCCACGGTCGCGACGAGCGGAATCTTCCCCAGAAGCTCGTTGTCTTTCCACACCGCGTCCTCAGCAGCAAACCGATCGGACCCGACCAATTTGAAATCGTACTTGCTGTCATCGTCATTGGGCGCATCTTCACCACGTTTGGGTTTCTTGCCTATCCTTGGATAAGTGAAGCAATACCCACCCGGAAAGCGGATCATACCAAACTCGCCACGTTTCTCGGGAACCTCCGGCTTGCCGTTGGCGGCTGGTTTCTTCGGGCGACCAGGTTGAGGAAGGCGCCCGTCCAGAATCTGGGCAGTGGTGGGCAATCGACCCTTCAAAGTTGCCAGGATGTTGTTGCGAACCTCTTTCTTCAATGTAGCCAACATCTGCGTGGGCGTCGGCGGTGGCTTTCCTTCTTCGGAATGGACCTTGATGTAATAATCCCAGCACTTACTACAGTGCTCCGCAATATTGGAGTGCCCCAACGGCGTGTACAGGTATCCTAACACCTGCAAGCGTTGCTGAAGCCCTTTGCTCTCCCAAATGCGCCCATCCCCAATCGGATCAAAAAGTGCGTCGGTGTCACCAAGCTCGATGGTGATCGTATAGACCGGGCGAATTACCAGCGTGTTGATATGTTTCTCTGAGTCGTCGTCGAGTGCAACATGGCCTATGTCAACCGCGCTGGGAGATCGATGCAAACCTGACGGCAGTTTCTCCAGCTTTGGCACCCAAACGAACGGGTTCTCATCATCTTCGGTAAACCGATAATTCTTGGAGTCCTCTGTTTCGGTTGTACATCCGGTGTTGTTCTTGAGGTAATAGTTCACCTCTCTCGGCGTAGACGTTCCCCAGTTGAATTTGGTCAGTTCCCGCCAGGTCAGTTCACGCCATGGCTTGGACATCGTCGCAGCGATGCTGACAAGGTTCTCGCCATTCTTGTACATGTACTTATCAAAGCCCTCATCTTCATCCGCCTGTTTCGGCTTCTTAAGCCAATCCTCTTTGGAATAAGGACTTGATGGTTCAGTAATGAGGGCCACTCACATGCTCCGTTGACGCAAGTACTTAACTTTCGAAAAAATAATAATTGGCTCAGCGAAATACAAGATCACTCGATGCTGAGCCGAACAATTAACTCCCCTTCGGGATCTCCAAATGGTACGCCTGTTCGTTGTTATCCTCCGGCGTGGTCAGCTTTTCCACATCGCTATTTGCTCTTGCCGCTGCCGCAAACGCCGCACGGTTCTCCAGCGACGCCGGGTCAACATCGATGGCGTCGTGCGTGGTTCCGCAATGCTTTGAGACATTTTCCGGGCCAACGCTCTTGATCTTGTCTTCCATCGAACCGATCACTGCATCCTTGGCGTCGCGACGCCTGACGACATAGATGTCTATCACCTCACCACCCTTGGGGCCGTATAGTTTACGATGATTCCTTATATTGCGATCACCGCTCGCAAACGCGTCATACATCGCGCGAGCTTGCTCAGCGGGAGTTCGCGAGCCGGAGATTATTGTTGCCGCGGTCAAACTTGCCTCTTTCAAAACGGCTTCGAGAACACCGGCCGCGCGAGCGGATGTTTTTTCTCGCCCGGTGATCGTAATCGTGGGCGCAGCTTCTGTTTCGGAAGTGGAATCGCTGGACGCCGCCTGCGTGCCGCCGGATGAAGAAGCTGTTGAAGAAGATCCTGAGGTCGATGCGGATTGTTCGGGTTGCTCCGTGGGAGACGCACTACCAGGCTGGTCGTGGAACTCAGCGAGCGATTTCTGCGTATCCGCATCCGAGTCGCCAGTCACGGTTATCTTCATCCGCCGTTGGTAGCTTCGAAGAGCTGCCTTCGTGGAAGAGTTATCGATGCCATTCACTCTCCCCGCTCCAAAGCCCAGGTTGTTAAGTCTCTGCTGTGCTCCCGAAAGACATTTTTCGTCTGGAGCATCCTCTTGGATAGGATCGAGCCGACCAATCCGAAGATGGAACACGACCTCGATCGGGTCTGGTGTCGTTTCATCCTGCCCACTGCTTGGAGACGAAGCGGTGGTCGCCGTTTGGGAGGACGTTGTTGTGTCACTAGTTGAGCTGCTCGATGAGCCGGAAGAGGATCCCCCCGCCGATTGCCCTTCAATGGTCGTCGGACCGGTTAAGGCCTCCTGTTGCGCTTTGGTTGGCGTATACTTAACAACCAGTTTTCCAGTGATAGCGGTTTTTCTTACTTCCTGGTTAATCATCCCCCCAGCTTCAAATTGACCGTCGCCATCTGCAGGGTATTTGATCCCATCCACATAGAGGTTGTATGTCGCATCCTTCATCGCCACCAATGTTTCATCGAGAACGCGCAGCCGAAGAAAAACCTTGTCCGTGCTCGTCTGAAAGGGATGATGCGCGTCGGTTCCGCCCGACTCCTGCGTTGACTGAGGATCCGGCACTTTGACAGTATCACCTGCGGCTCCCTTTTTTTCATGGCCGCCAGCATCCTGATGAGTCACATCAGGGTTCTTATCGCCGTGGAACAACACGAACGGCTTCTTACGCTTCTGCTTCAGCTCGGTGTTGGCTTCCCAGAGCGTGCGCCAATCGTTATAACCGTTGGCGCTTGCAATTCGCACTAAGTGATCGCTGATTTCAGATAGTATTACGTCGTCGGCCACGCCCTAGCGTCTCCTATCCTGGTTTCCACTCTTTCTCGTCGCGTTTCGGGAAAGTGATTTCGCAATTCCCTTCTTCTTTCACGAACCGCTTGGCGAACCCGTTAACGTCAAGGGTTCCATAGAGAACTTTCCCGCTGGGCGTCGTAATATTGTAGTACTCGCCAGCTACGGGATTTCCATCATCGTCTTTCAACTCAATCGAAATCCAACTTCCTTCGGCAGGCTCTTCCTCAGGCGGTTTCGGTTTGAACGTTTCGCCTGTGTAAGAAACATCCTGCCCCGCGACAACTTCATCCGAAGGTTCAGGCTCGGCTGGCGACGCCGCACTCCCTGACACAGAACTGGACAGCGCCGAACCACCACTGTTAAGTTTGATCTGGCTTCCGACGATCGTCACACCACCTGAATCGATCAGTACAAAGTTCCCACCCGATTTCAAGCTGATGGCTGAGGCCTCCACGACAACCTTGTCCGCTTTGAGATGGTATTCAGAAGCCACCAGATGATCGTGATTAGCCTTGAGATCATGGAAAACGTCTCCATTAACCACGACCGATTGAACGTCTTCGACTTCGAGAGCATCTTTGGCGCCCACTTTGACCGACCGGCTGTCACCAATGTCCTCCCGCTGCTCACCTTCCACAGTAAGGAACTGATTCTCTTTAACATCGCGCCGTTCCTGATTGCCGATGCGCATGTGCAAGTCCTTTTGCGCATTAATCATCACTTGTTCTTC
>JAJDEA010000193.1 GCA_029260035.1 Phycisphaerae bacterium | reverse complement strand
TGACAGGCCTGCGAAATTTCACCTTATCCAACCCAAGGAGTACCGCAATTTTCCCCTTGTGCTCCAGTTCCTGACTAAGCAAAACGCCTCCGACTTGTGCAAGCGCTTCAATAATCAGAACCCCCGGCATGATAGGGTCGCCAGGATAATGCCCCTGGAAGAACGCTTCGTTTATGGTCACGTTCTTGACACCGACTACGCGAGTCGATCCTTCGATCTCGATGATTCGGTCTACCATCAAGAATGGATAGCGGTGCGGCAGGATTCGATGGATTCGCTGTGTTGCGATAGCAGGCTTTTTCCTCAGCCATGCATCCGATTCCTGCTTTCGCTTTTTTTCATGGAGCGCGCGAACAAGAGAATGGTTTAGCGCATGCCCGCTTTTTCGAGCAAAAACACGACCCGCCAATGGTTGGCCGAAGAGCGTCAAATCACCAATAAGGTCTAATATCTTGTGACGGACACACTCATTTTCAAAACGAAGCGGGTTGTCAATTGGGCCGTCCTTGCCAAAGACCAAAACGTCTTCGTAGTTCAAGTGCGTCCCCATGCCAATCGTACGCAGTTGCTCCGCTTCCATTTCCGTTACAAACGTACGAGCCGGAGCGATATACTTAATGAAATTTTCCGGCGTCACGACAACGTCATATTGTTGCCGACCGATCGGATTATCCGGTCCATAATCAAGTTCGTACGAAATTCGCAGTAAATCACCTTCCGGCTCAATCGGGGGAAGTGCGATCAGTTCCGAGTCGCCATCCACAACTCGAATCATCTCAGAAACGACATATGGCTCCCGCATAGCGTCTTGCTCAGTCACACCGGCTTTCTGCAACGCCTCGACGAACGGCATACTACTGCCATCGCCAGAGGGCAGCTCGTCACCGTCCAGGTCGATTTCGAGATTGTCCAGCCCTAAGCCAGCACAAGCGCTCAGGCAATGCTCGACAGTCTCGATTGCGACCGAGCCATTGCGAAGCGAGGTACGACGGGCACGCTTCGACACGTTGTCAACGTGCGCAGCAATTCGAATCGGCGGTGATTGATCCGTTCTGACAAACCAGATTCCGGTATGTGGCTTAGCTGGGCGCACGCGGAGCACGACGGACTCGCCCGTAAATAGGCCTCGCCCCTCAACCTTGACATCGTGATCAATCGTTCTCTGGTGTTTCAACCTGATTCACTCGCGAAGCAATTCTCAATACGCTACAACAGCAAGACGATCAACCCGCCTGACCCTCACGGGGAATCCTGCATTCGCCCCGCCCACACCATCATACTCGACGTGAGCAGACCCGAAAGACCCATCTCCAGGCGCCCCCAAAACCGCACTTCCCAAAGGGCTATAGCAGCGAACAGACAAATGTAGCGGCGAATCGCTCTAATTTGCGAGTAGGTATTACATTACGAACGCTACAACAGAATAAAGCTTGCTCTTAGTCCCACAGGATCAGCCGGGGATACCAGGCCGATCACGATCCGCCTCTGCTCTTACGGATTCTGTGTTTTGAACTTGGCGTTGAGACGAGCGACCACTTCATCCGTTAGATCAATCGAGGGATTCCAATACAGCACTTTCTGCAGGACTATTTGCTGACGTACTTGCGTCGGATTTTCGGGGTTCCCCCCAGGCATCGTATCGGCCGCGAGAACCAGTCCAATACCGCGCTGTGCAGCGACCTCCGCTATCACAACATTGATTTCATCAAATATCTGGCGTAGCGAAGCGGCCAACTCTCTTTCGATTTGCTTGCCTTCCGTATCGAGAAAATACTGGAACTCGGCTTCGAGCATGGCTAGTTCGCGTCGTCGAGAACGAAAATCCGGAGTGCCGGGCTTCAACTCTTCCTGCAGAGATTGTTGCGTTCGCTTGATCTTGTCGGCTAGCTCGTCCTTCTTTTCCGTTAGCTGCTTTCGCTTAGCCTCGAAATGTTCTTCCAGTTTCACGCGACCGTTGTAACGTTCCGAAATCTCCGGCACATTAACAACCGCAATATTTACCGCAGCCGAATTCCCTGATTGACCGAGAGACGCGAACACCAACGCATGCAATATGGACATCTGAAACATCGCTTGATCCTTCTTTCTATGTGAGGGCGACAGCCCCGGCAAAACCCCAAAATTATCGCGAAGCACTTATTAACTAAAACAAACTCCCAATCACAAAACTGAAAACCTGCTCCTCGTCGTCAGCTTCGCTCGCAAAAGGCAACGCAACATTGAACTCAAGCGGTACCGGCCCAAGCACGTTGATCGTCAAGCGAACGCCCACGCCAACGGATGCGCGATAGCCCGAACCCACCGTCCCGGTGTCAAGGAAAACATGTCCTCGAACATTCTCCGCATAAACCGGAAAGCTATACTGAGTCCCGAGGAGTACCATGAAATCGCCGCCAATGTTATTGTCTTCCAGACCTTCGTGCGGGCCAACCCCCCTGAAATCAAAGCCTCTGATCGAGCCTATCCCACCCGCGTAAAACCGCTCGAACACCGGCGCATCGCCAACAATCGCGCCTCCTTCTGCACGAAACTGAAGAACACTTTTTCGATCGAGCACGTCCGTTCGAATGGTCTTGTAACGTATGTATCGCGTTCTAAGTCTGCCGAATACTTCATCACCCCCGAAAGCACCGAACTGCTCGTAACTTAGGCGAAAGCGATCCCCCGTCGTGGGAACGAATCGACTGTCCGTTCGGTCGCGCACGAGTGTTCCCTTGACACTTGTCAAAAGATGCGAGCCTTTGTCCTCTCGGATTTCCTTGGCTGCAAAAATGTACGGGTTATCAACGGAGGCATTTTCAAGACGAAACGCGAGCTCGCCGGACCAACCTCGCAGAAGACCTTTTTGAAACCGTTTGCCAAGGCTGGCGGTGACACCGGTACGCCCTTCGTCATATCCATCTCGGCCTCGTTCAAAAAGAAAGGCGCCGACATCGAGGCGAATGGGTTTGTCCCTGAAGAAAGGCTCGGTGAAGTCAACTCGAAATCGGCTCAAGTCCGATCCGGGTTGGAGTTCCACACGCATGCGTTGGCCCGCACCGGTGAACGCCTGAAACTTATAGAATTCAGACCAACTGCGTGGCAAATCGTGAAGATCGAAGTTCTGCAAATCGATGACAATGGAACCCACCAACCCATTGTTACTCGTGACCCCAGCACTGAACAGGAAATCGCCAAGTCGATCCGCCTCCTGGACATCAATGACAATATCGCGAACATCCGGCGCGTCACCAACCGGCAAGACCCGTGCGGAACTAAAAATCTTCGATTCGACCAACTGACGCTCCGCTTTGCGAGCCTCGGTCAAATTCAAATAATCATCCGGCGGGTAAAGATTAAGAGCGCGACGAACAACCTTGTCCTTCGTACGCGTGTTGCCACGAACGGCGACTCGTCCGACCCGAAAACGGTTACCCTCGGAAATCTGAAACGTCACACGAACCAGGCCCGGCTCTTCGGAAAAAACCCGAACCGCCCTGGAACGAGCATGGATGTACCCAAGCTCGCCATACCGCCCTTTGATCGTGCGAACGTCTGCGTCAATTTTCGGCCTATCCACAAACTCGCCAACGGTTGACGTTACCATTTCGAGCAGTTCTTCTCGAGAAAAAACAGTCTGCCCCTCAAACTGCACTGCTTCGATCGAATAACGAACGCCTTCCTCGATCAGAAATACGGCACGCAGTCCCCGATCACCCTCCACCGTTTCCTTGCGATGTTTGACGATCGCATCGAGATAGCCACGGTCACGATAAAACGTCTGTAGCCGAGCCGCGTCCGTCAACATTCGTTCTTCGTCAAACGTTCCCGCACGAAGCACCCAGAGAGCCGTTTTCGTTTCAATCTGCCGCTTGAGGACCCGGCTCGAATAAGCCGTAGCGCCTTCAAACACAATCTCGCGAACCTGCGTATGCTCGCCTTCCGCAATTCGATAAATGATCACGCCGTCTTCTTCGAGCTGCTCCTGGTCGACCGTCACCGCTATGTCGCTATACCCGGCGTCCCGATACATGGAGATGATCGAATCCTGCCCTTCACGAACCACGAACCGATCCACAGGCTTACCGATTTCAACCAGCGATTCCTTCTTAAGTTTCCCGTCGGAGAATTTTTGATTGCCTTCGAAACGTATTTCTTTCACCAGCACTCGCTCGCGCAACGCAAACGTCACCTTCACTCCATCGTGATTCGATTCCGTTGTATAGGTTGCGCCAGCGAACCGGCCACTCCGCAAAATACGAGACACAGCTTCGTCAAGGCTTTTTTTCTGAAATGAATCGCCAGCCTTGATGCCCACCAGGTCACGCACGAACGAATCGCTCGTCTGAACAAGGCCTTGAAACTCGATTGACTGAATGACGCCAGGCTCTTTCGCATCCTGCGACGCAACAGCGGTGCGCCCAGCCATAATCGTCAAAACGAGCAAAACGGTCACGCCCGCCATCGGCAATCGGAGATTACGATTAAATGACAATTGCATGACGTTTATGAGATGCTTGCACCGGCCCAATGCGCGTTTGCGCAGATAGAGTGATTGCATTTTTGCGTTCTCGTATTTATGTATCGTTGCCTTGAGACAATCTTTCACAACAAACGATAGTGACACGAAACCTGACGATAATCGAACGCGCGTCCTAGAATGGAACCACGCTCGACGCCGGTTGATAAGGCTCAGCAACAGGTGAAAAATTGGAAAAACGGGTATACTTTTTGTCGAAACTCAGCTTAACAACACCGGTCGGCCCGTTTCGCTGTTTTGCGACAATGAGTTCAGCCATACCCTGGTGTTCCTCTTCTTCCGGCTTGTAATACTCTTCCCGGTGAATGAGCAGGATCACGTCGGCGTCTTGTTCAATCGCACCGGATTCCCGCAAATCGCTCATCAAGGGGCGCTTGTCCTGCCGACCTTCAGCCATTCGATTAAGTTGAGCCATGGCAATCACGGGAATGCCAAGTTCACGTCCCAACCCTTTGAGGTGCCGACTCACGGTCGACATCTCAACCTGCCTACTCTCTGATTTCGGCATATGCATGAGCTGTAAATAATCTACAAAAATGCCTGCGATGTCATGTTTTTGCTTGAGTCTTCTTGTCGCGGATCGCAACTCCATAGCCGACATGCCGGGCGTATCATCAACGAAGAGCGGCGCCTCTTTGAACTCCTCGCACGCATACAACATCCTGTTCATTTCTTCTTCGCTCAGCATCCGCTTGCGAAATCGCTGGGCATCGATTCCTGTGTGTGCACAGGCTAGCCTTTGTGCAACCTGAGCGTTGCTCATTTCCATTGAGAAGAAAACAGCTGGGGTATGCTCTTTCATGGCGACGTGGAGTGCCATCGTAAGACCCAGCGCAGTCTTACCCATGGAGGGACGACCCGCGACGACAATAAAATCGCCAGGCTGAAACCCACTTGTCAGATCGTCGAGCTGAGCGAATCCCGAGGGAAGCCCCGTACAATGTGATGCGCCCTTCTCGCCAAGTTGCTCAGCAAGACGGTTAACGGCATCGCGAATCACGATCGTGTGCCCGCTCACCCGCTGCTCGGTCACCTTGTAAATGCGCTGCTCCGCAACATCCAAAATGTCACGGACTTCCTCAACGGCGGAATAAGCCTGCTCAGAAATCTCGCCCGCGCAGCGAATCAAATCACGCAGCATTCCCTTGTCGCGAACGATACGTGCATAGTGCTCGGCGTTGGCCCAATCGGCAAAACTCTCCGCCAACTGGATCATGTATTCGTGCCCGCCAACATAATCAAACAGCTCCCGTCGGCGGAGTTCATCCGAGACAGAAACCAGGTCCATCGCCTTGGCCGGGTCGTCATATATATCTATTAAGGTTTCGAATAACTGCTGGTGGACCGGCAAGTAAAACCAATGGCTGTTTTCTTTGCCGACAATTGGGATGATATCCGAAACGGCGTCCCGGCTCATCATCATGGAGCCAAGCAGCGCCATCTCCGCGTCCAGGTCGTGCGGGGGGACGCGCTCTGCCGGACTCTTCGGTGCTGAACTATTCGTGGGAGCTATCGCCATCCTCACCAGCCTCCGTGCCGGCCTTAGTCTCGCCTGCCTCTGCAGGTGTTTCGTCGTTTTCCTCACCGTCCTCGCCCGCGACCTTCTCGCGAACAATCCACACCTTGATCGACGTACGTAGTTCGTCGCCAAGTTTGACATCGACGGTCATATTGTCGAGATGCCGTATAGGCCTGGCCAACAAGACGTGATCCGCGTCCAACTGGAAGCCTTCATCGCACAGCGCTTGCGCAATTTCGCGCTTTCCGACCGAACCGTAAAGTGCGCCGTCTTCATTCGCACGGGCATGAAGAGTTACTTCGACATCCGCCATTTTCTCAGCCAAAGCTTCTAGTTCTGCCCGCCTCTGAGCGCGTTCGATTTCGGCAACGCGTCGAGCTTCCGCAAGGGCACGAACGTTCCCCTCCGTAGGCTCCGTCGCCAAACGGCTGGGAAGCAGATAATTGCGAGCATAGCCGGGTTTCACATCAACAACGTCCCCGACAATTCCGAGTTTTTCAATAGTCTTGCATAAAAGAAGCTTCATTAACCTGCCTCGCAAACTGTCATTTTCCAACAGAAACTTTCTACCAACATCGAACTACGCTGCCGATCTCACAGCAGACGGCTGATTGCCATGACGAATGCACCAATGATCGGCGCTTATCATTCCATTTCAAAATGGGATATCATTATCTGATGGCGGTGGCGGCTGATATCCCGCCCCAGCACCAACAGCCGGTCCACCTTGCGAAGCTGGCGCATTGTTTCCGCCTCCACCTTGTCCTACAAAAGTAAAGTTTTCGACAAAGACTTCGTGCTTGCTCTTCTTTTCGCCTTCGGGGGTCGTCCACTGATTCAGTTGGAGCCTACCCTCGACCAGGACGGGCCGACCTTTGGACATATATTGGTTGAAGGTCTCGCCCCCCTTACCGAAGAGTGTGCAATCGACAAAGCAAACATCTTCGCGCATGTTCCCATCGCGATCTTTCCATTTACGATTCGTCGCGATACCAAACTTGCACACCGCCGTATTTGATGCGGTAAAGCTGAGCTGTGGGTCGCGAGTCAAGTTCCCTAGCAGAACAATTCTATTAAAACTGGCCATATCCTACCCCCAAAAAATCATGTTGGGTTCCGCCGATTCTCAAAAACTACTCCGCTGGAGCAGCATTCTCCGACACTTCCGCAACGGGTTTGCTCTCAGATTCTTTCTTGTTCGCGGCCTCTCCAGCACCAGCCGCCGGGGCGCGTTCCGAACCGCTTTGTTTAGACTTATCGAAACGACCGCCTTCTTGTCCCTCACTCTCAGCCGAATGCTGCATAGTGACAGCGCGTTCCATCATCTCGGGCGTCACACCTTCGGCCTGCAATATCAAGACGCGAAGAACACCCTCTGAAAGACGAGAGTCTCGTTCAATCGATCCGATCTTATCTGTTTCTACATTGAAGTATACGAGCACATAGACACCTCGCTTTCGGCCATCTACGCGAAACGCAAGCCGACGCTCGTCCCACTTCCTGCAGAACAGAGCCTTCGCCCCGGAACGATCAAAAATCCGCCGAATCTCCGTCTCGCAAGCTTCAAACGTGCTCCCAAACGTCGGATCAAACAAAAACATGGCTTCATACTGCTTCAAGGGAATACTCTCCTAACCGCTATAGCACAATCTCTCTGACAACCGGAATCGGTCTTACGATTCCTGATTCGGCTCCGTATTATAACGGGTCATAGCCAAATCGATGCCATTTTCTATCCAGCACTCCACCGCATCTGCCGCACGCTTTCGGGCAGAACGAATTACGTCGACATCTTCAGGATCGAACCGGCTCAACACATACACCGAAGGCACACCAATAGGTGATCCGATCCCAATCCGAAGTCGGCTCCATTCTGCAGAGCCAACATAATCAATAACACTCTGCAAGCCGTTATGACTGCCAGCCGACCCTTTGGCCCGCAGCCTAAGCTTACCCAACGGCAAAGCCAGATCATCCGCCACGACAATCAAGTCCGTGACATCCAGCTTATAAAACCGGCCAGCAGCTCCAACAGCTTGACCGGATCGATTCATAAACGTTGTAGGCTTCAGCAGGGCAACTCGCTGACCCGCAAATTCCGCCTGCACAAACCAGCCGTGAAACTTCTCAGCCGAGAACTGATGGCCCCAACGAGAGGCCAACTCATCCAACACATCAAACCCGACGTTATGGCGAGTTTCGTCGTACTTCCGTCCGGGATTACCAAGTCCGACAACAAGTTTCACTGCATCAAACCAACGCCAAAGAAAGTCGCAACCTAGCTGCTGGCTCCTTCGCCTTCCTCATCCTTGCGAACACGCCCAATACGCTCTGGCTCCGCTCCAGCGCCTTCTTCGCCTTCCTCAGCTTCAGTCTCTTCCGCCTCTTCCGCAACAACACGCACCATAGCAACGCGTTCCTCGGGATCAAGCAGCGGAACAACACCAGCCGGGAATTCCAAGTCCTTTATAAGTAAAGAATCGCCAACCCCCAAATCGGTAACAAATGGATGCATCGTCTCAGGAATCTGCGTAACCAGGCATTCGACTTCAATCTCATTCAGAAGTTGATCCAAAACGCCGCCTTCAGCAATACCCTTCGGCGTGCCACGCAACTCAATCGATACACCGACCTTAACCCGCTCATCCAGGTTCACTCGCATTAAATCCAAATGAACTGGACGTGCATCCATATGATCGTGCTGAACCGCCTTAATCAAGAGTTGCAGCGCCTTTCCCTCCAGCTTGAGGTCAAGCGTTCTTGCGCCATGCGCAAGCGCGACTTCAACTTCGTGCCAATCCAGTGAAATACTGACAGACGACTCCCCATGCCCATAAATCACCGCAGGAATACGCCCACGTTTTCGCTGCTCGCGTGCATCGCGCGTGCCAAGTTTGGTTCTTGATTCCGCAACTAATGTATTAACTTCCATCTTCGTTAACGTCTCCCACAATGCCCGTCAAAACAACGAACTAACGGAACGATGCTCATGAATTCTGCGAACCGCCTCACCAACTAAATCAGACACGGAGAGAACCGTAAGGTTGCTCAATTGACTGCTCACCTCCGGAGAAATCGCAATCGTATCCGTCACCACAATCTCATCCAACTCTGCACCAGACAGTCGTTCGACGGCTGGCCCCGCAAACACACCATGTGTCGCGGCAACAAACACCCTCTCGGCGCCGTGGTCGCGAGCGATTTTCGCGGCGGAACATACCGTACCAGCCGTCGTAATCATGTCATCAAACATCATGACATCTTTACCTTTAACATCACCAACTATGGTCACGGCTTCCGTACGATCGCCACTAATCCGGCGTTTATGCACAACGGCCAGCTCCCCGCCAATACGGGACGCAAAGTCATTTCCAAACTTGATATTTCCAACGTCCGGCGAAAGCAACACCGCGTCATGAAGATCGCGATTGAGAAAATGATTCGCAAGAACGGGGGCGGCGGTAAGATGATCCAACGGAATATCGAAGAATCCCTGAATCTGATCCGCGTGTAGATTCATTGTCAATACACGGTTCGCCCCTGCCTTGGCAATCATGTTGGCGACCAATTTAGCCGTGATCGGAGTTCGACCTTCCGACTTGCGGTCCTGTCTTGCGTAGCCGTAATATGGAATCACGCATGTTATGCGCTTGGCACTAGCCCGCCTTAGGCAATCCATGAAAATCAGCAATTCCATCAGATTGTCATTAACCGGCGGCCGAGTGGATTGAATGATGAAACAATCCTTGCCACGAACATCATCTTCCAGCTTTATGAGTGTTTCACCATCAGGGAATCGGCTTGTCACTGCTTGGCCGCATTTGACCCCAAGATACTTGCAAATCCGATTCGTCAGGTCGTTGCTTGCGGAACCCGCGAAGACGACCATCTGGGACGCATCTCGATCCGATGATGTTTGGCTTTCCCAGCTCATGCTTTCATATTACCCGTTACGACAACATCATTCCCAACCAACTGGCCAGCATCAACATGCCCAAACGGCCCTACAGTACAACGTTCGCCGATCGACGCCCCAACTCCAATCACGGAAAAGGGCTTAATCGTCGAATCCTTTCCGATTGTTACATCCGCTTCAATCCAGGTATTATCCGGATCAACAATCGTTACCCCTTCATTCATCAACGAAAGCTGTATGCGATCCTGCATAATCCGACTCACCCGGGCCTGATCCAGCCGGGAGTTGACGCCAATCGCGTCTTCGGGCAACACCTGAACCGCCGCCGAAACACCAGCCTCATCTTCGCGAAGCAATTTCACAGCGTCCGTCAGGTAATACTCGCCGCTTTCCGGATTGCGTTTTATCCGATCCAAAACGTCAAACAAGCAACTCGAATCAAAGCAGTAGTAACTGACGTTGACTTCCGTGATCTCTCGTTGCTGCTGCGTACAGTTTTTTTCCTCAACAATCGAGGCTAAATTCCCGTCCCCATCTCGAACAATCCGACCATACCCGGTCGGATCCGACAGGACCGTCGTCGCAAGCGTAACAATATCACCTTTGCGCTCGCGCGTTTCAATCAGATTGGCGAGTGTCACACGCTTGACAAGCGGCATGTCGCCCGCGATAACGAGCAGACTTCCTTCAAATCCTGCCATCGCGTCCTTGCAACACTGCACCGCATGTCCGGTCCCCTTCTGCTCCGATTGCTCAACCCAAGCAATATCTTTGCAGTCACTGAACCGATCAATCACTTCATCCTTGCCATGGCCAACGACCACAACAAGTTTTTCAATACCCGCCAAGCGACATGCGTCCAACACAAGACCAAGCATAGGCTTGCCGCAGATTCCATGAAGAACCTTCGGCACATCGCTCTTCATGCGTCTGCTTTTGCCCGCCGCCAGTACAATCGCCGCTTTGTCACTCAAGAGCTTGCTGCCATCCGTACTTTGCTCGAACTCGCAAGAAATTACCCGGCCAGGGCTCGAACCTGGAATGCCAGGATCAAAACCTGGTGTGTTACCATTACACCACCGGGCAATCCTAACGCTCTATTCGCCATACTGGCGGCGCTATACTCTCTTCACACGATCAAGATTGAAACCGCTATGCGATGAAAGGATCGCGGCGGCAGCCTTTCGGCCGAGGTCTGCGCGCTCCGCCGCGAAGAGGAACGCCCACTACCCACCAATTCAAAAATGGTGGGCACACCCGCTGGGTCGAAAGGTCTACAAATCAGTTGGAGCAAGCTCAAACCGACGCGGGGAGAATACGCCCGAAGACTGGGACAGTCAAGCGGTTAACTACCCTGAAAGCCCCATTTGTGCTGGAAAATCCAAACCCGGGATTAGTTAAAATAGGAAAGATTTTCGGACGTTTTCTTCAGACAAATTCGCCAACGACCGATAAACCGTGGCACGAATGAGGAACACTTTGTTCTCAAAACAGGAGAGTAGCGAAATGAAAACGAAAATTCTCGATAAGACGTGGAAAACGCTCGCGGTTTTCTGTGGAGCGGGGACGCTTTTTGCTTCGAGTTGCGATCCCTCCACGGTTCGCGCGATTGTCGTGGGTGTTGACTCGATCGTTAGCGAGATCGACGATGATGATGTCTCGTTCCGCGATTGGTTCAACGACGAACTCGATCACATTTTTTAGACTATCAGCCTGAGAATCGAAGCCACAAAATCAAGCGGGGAAGAGCTTTTTGCGCACAGCCCGTATCTGGTTTGGCGAAAAATCAACGGGATTCTTCCATGGCGGGCTACTCCCCTCAGAAACCCCACATTTGACGGCTAGTTGATCAAACATGACTGGAGACAATAGGCTGGTGAGCGGGTTCGTAACTCGATGCGCCTTCGCCTGATCGCGGAGCCATTGCTGTTCGGCTGTCGAAAGCCTCAGCTCCGCGAGAATCTCCCGGAACAACCGACTCGGATTCTGAGATTCGGCCTTCCCGGATTTTAGTGCCTGCCAGCGCGTGGCCAAGACGACAAGTACGATCAAAGCAATGATGCACCCAAGAACCAGCAGTAAGCCTCCGATGGATCCACCCTGCTCGAACTGCTGCCTGACAGATTCCTGAACAGCATTCAATTGACCGAGGTTCCCGTTCACCGTAATCCTCCCGAGGGCGCTCCTTGAACAGGCTCTTTAGGAAACAAGCCTGGCTGCCCCGCACCACCCCGGCGTATGGAACCCACCGCCGAATCCAGAACTTCGATTGCTTTCTCTCGAACGCGCGGGTCTGAGTCATTGTTTGCCATCGCCATGACGCGTGGAAACACAGACCGCAAATCAAGACTGCGAGCAACCCACAACCCACTTAGCCTTTGGGCCCGTGACGAATGCTCCAGCATATCGATCAGGGCCTCAGCAGCCAGCGGCACATCCGCCCGCAGCAGCGAACGAACAGCATTAGCACGCACGCGACAATTCGCCGATTGCAACTTCGGAACGGTTACGCGAACACGAGCCGGGTCGTCCACCTGATTGAGCGCCTCGATTGCGTTCGCCTGAACGCGCTCATCCGGATCGCTGACCGCCATTCGCAAAATGCGTGAACTCGTCGGCCCAGGAATCTCCGCAAGAGCCGACAATGCGAGACTCCGCACAAACGAGTCGCTGTCATGCACGAGGCGATATATTTGCGATTCCAACTCCTTGGTTAAGCCAACCATTTGCGCAAGCTCGATCGCTCGCGCGCGATCAAAAAACGAATGGGATGCCATTTTAGTGCGTATTTGGCTTAGCGAGTCGTTGCGCCGTGCGCGAAGCGTCTGTAAAAAAGAGGTCGTCTGTTCCGTTCGACCGCCGTCAAACTCTCGCCAAAACGATTCAAAACGATCGGCAAACCCCGAACCACTTGGCTCGAATACCTGCGTGTCACTGGCCCCTCGCAGAGATTTCTCTCGACGCCGAAGCTCTCGCTCTGCCAATCTGGATGAATCGTCCCGGAAGCGAAATGCGACGGTGCGTAGCATTTCCGTAGCCGATTCTCCTTTTTCGCGGAAAAGCTGGCGGACAATCTCCTGTCGAACGCGAGGCCTGTCTTCGCTCAGCAGTTCACCCAGTACGCGATACCTTCTGGCTGAAGAAACACCGGAAGCAAAGAAAAACCGAACGGCAGCAATCAGCCGCTCTTCATCCAAAGCAAGAAGGCTATCCAAATCATCGTGCAGCCAAGTGCTCCCGCGAATCCATTTGCACGCCCGGTGAAAATCAGGATCATCGAGCATATGCGCGCAGGAAAGAACCGCCCCGATGAACTCCTCATCCTTTAACATTGTAATCCGCTTTGCGGCGGACGCGCGTAACGGCTGGATCGTCAAACATCGAAGCACAAATGGGGCAACACGCGTGTCATCACAACGCTCGATCAGGTCGCACATGGGTTGGATCAACTCGGAATGTGGCGCTTCGAGCTTCGCTTTGAACGAGTTTATCATCAGGTCGTCAAACCATGCGGCAACTTGCAGCAGGGTTTGTTGTCGGTGGAATTCCCAGCTCTCGATCACACGAGCCAACGCATCCAATATCATGCGCTGCCGATCATCGAATTGAGTTGTATCCTTTCGCAGACCTACGTCGTCTTGATTCAAGACCGGCTCCGCCAAAATACGGATCGCTGCGGCGGATAATTCGTGTGTCTGACTGTTTGAGCTTCGCAGCGCGCCCGCCAGAAGATACACCAGGTCGTACCGCTCCGTGCAAACGATCAGCTCAATCGCGCTCGCACGCTGCTCGAAATTTCCGGACGTCATCGCAGTTCGTAAACCCGGCGTGAGGTCGCCGGCGTGGTGGAGAATCGACGCGCGCAGGCTGTCGCCTGCATCGTGGAAATAACTTACAACTCTGGCCAGACTCGGCCCATGCCCACGAACAACCAGCGCAGCCAACGCTTCAGCCTGCGCTGTCTTGCTCATCGTGGGAAGCGCATCTGCAATGGCTTCATCCACGGCAGGATGCGCGTGACGAAGCATAACCTTAAACGCTATGGGTAACCGACTGGAAGTCATCAGGTATGATATCGGCTAGAGCAACCGCAATTCAACGGCAGAATCATTGATCCCCGACAAGCCCGCTGTGAACTTCCCCGACCGGAAAGTGCTTGCTCTGGTTGAGTTGGGTCCATGGGTAGGATACCCTGCCGATACTGAAAGTTGGGCCGAGCATCCATAGCCAGTGGGAATGATTTATGATTTGTGTTGACGAAGCGTACGAACTCCTTCGCAAGCATATATCACCACTCCCGGCTGAAGAGCTGGCGCTGACGGACGCTACATACCATACCCTCGCACGTCCCATCTATTGCGATGTTGATTATCCGCCCTTTGATCGAGCGACGATGGATGGTTTCGCAGTTCGCGCGGACGACACAAGAACTTCGCCTGCAAGGCTACAAATTGTAGGGTGCGTACCTGCGGGAACGATGCCGAAGCAAATGGTCGGGGCTGGAGAAGCGGTACAAATCAACACCGGCGCTCCGATTCCAGGTGGCGCCGACGCTGTCGTTCGTGTAGAGATTACAGAAACCACAGACGACGGTAAGCAAGTCCTGGTAGGCGAATCCGTCGAACGTGGGAAGTTTATTACGAAACGCGGAACCTATCGGCAGTCCGGAGACTTGATTCTGGATGTGGGTGCGGTGCTCACACCGGTGGCGGTTAGTGCCGCGGCGACAGCTGGTGCAAGTCGGGTTGCGGTATATCGAAAACCAACGGCAGCGATATTGACCACCGGCGATGAATTGGTTGGAATCGATCAGACCCCGACTGGCGCACAGATCCGAAATTCCAATCAGTTTCTGTTGGCCAGCCTGTTTGAATCAACTCGTATTCGTTCAGGTGTGCTCGAATCCGCCGGCGACGATCGACAGATTTTGAAGGACCGCATCGAAGCGGGTACCAAGTACGATGTTTTAGCAATTACCGGCGGCATCTCCATGGGAGCATTTGATTTTGTCCCCGAAGTACTCGAAGAACTCGGTGCGAAACTCGTTATTCAAAAAATGGCCGTGAAGCCGGGCAGACCAACCATTTTTGCAATAATGCCCAATGGATGTCTTGTGTTTGCCCTGCCGGGGAATCCCGCAAGTGCCCTGGTTGGTTTCGAGCTTTTGGTCAGACCGGCTATATCAGCGCTACAGGGTCGTAACGGTGACACTCCCAAGATGGTGACTGCCAGACTCAAAGGTGCCTTGGGCGCGACGACTAATCGACAAAGTTTCGTTCCTGCATTGGCTGAAATTAGCGATTCTGGGAATTGGCT
>JAJDEA010000192.1 GCA_029260035.1 Phycisphaerae bacterium | reverse complement strand
TCTGGCCCTGCGTTTGATGTCCGCAGGTTGAAGAGGCTCTGAAAGAGTTTTGAGAATGATCGAACGGTGGCTGTAGCAAACCCAGCCGTAGAGTTCCCAATCCACGACGGGAAGAGAGTAGGGGGGTAGCCTCATTCCCTGAGCCTTGCAGAGTTGGCGCTGGCACGTTTTGCCTCGTTGGGTAAGCCAATAGAGTCGGCTGCGTCTTGCATCATCGTTGAGGCAATGAAGGAATCCTTGCTTTGCCAGGTTCAGCACCACGTCTCGGCACGCATCAAACGACAGTCCGGTTTTGCGGGCCAGTTGCCTGGCCGTCATGGGCTGACGCAGGTTCGTGAGTATGGTGTTTTTTCTATGGTTGTTGGTTGGGGTTGTATATGCTTCGCTAAGTTGCACGTTTGTTTGCAATTAGCCGACTAATCTTCCTCCTGGCGAATTTTTTTTGTGATCCGCCTGGCTCCAATTGGAAATGAGCAGAAGATGACCGCCTACTTAGGCTTTGAACTGGTTTGCGCAGCTAAGGCTTAAACCGTCAAAGCGACTACCGAAAAGCTTAAGAAGAAAGAGCGCTCCACCACGCTTGCAGGGAGGAGTGGTACGCTCTTTCCGGTTCCGCCTCTCATACTGAGGGGGGCGGATCATACTTCTACACGTCCATTCCCAGGCACTTGAAATTAATAAACTTTGTTGTGCTGCAACCACTGGCCAGTGCCAACGCGCAAGTGCCACGTTTGGGTTTCGACAATGGCTATGTATTCGTATTCCCGCAAATCGGTGGATTGTTGTTAAAAGGATCATCCATCTCCTTCGCATGGAAGAAGAGGAGATCAAAGCCAATAAGTGCACAGCGTGTCAGCGGGAACTTCATTTAGGCGTGGATGCCGTGGCCGTGGAACAGGGTGTCATTGGGCCACGCGGATTTGTCGTCCTGGGCAAGAAGAAGTTCTTCTGCGATGAAGGATGCCTGGCCAATCACTTCGGAAACGGCGAGGTTGAGTATCTGACGCGGCGGGTTCCGTGATGTTGGCGATTCCGAAGTTATTGCCGGCTCTTCGAGGAATTACATACGGCAGCTTTGCCGCATTTCCTTTTCGCAAAGCACATTCGTTGAACCGGCAATTTCTCGGATAGAGTTCCAGCAAAAGACAGCAGTCTCCGAACTCGGTCGTTCTAGTTCTGCTCGAACAGCGACGCAATGCGCTCGAGCAACTGCGTCCAACCTTCGTTTGTACCATCGCGCATCTGGTCCGACTCAATACCCTCATGTGTCAGTGTCACTTTCGTACCATCTGCCACTTCCTCGAAGACTACCGTAACAAGTTGATTGATCACAGGCTCTTCCTTGTGATTCACGTTCCAGGTAAAGACCAGACGCTCGGGCGGCAGTATCTCGACAAACTTTCCATTCATGATCCAAACGTAGTCATCCGGATAGTCTGGATTTTGCTTCTCGCAGCCAGACTGCTTCATGCAATAGGTGCCCCCAACGCGGGCATCGATTTGACATCCGTCAGGTTCCGGGATTAGCTCGTACCACCATGATCGCCGCATTTCGGGGTTGATCCACGCATCAAAGACGCGCTCACGCGGCGCGCGAATCACGCGCGATACACAAAGATCCAGCTTTCCAGGCGACGCAGGGTTCAATGCGGTCATGACGAATTCTCCTTTTCCTTCGGTTTGGCATGGCCCGTGGGGGCATTTGACTCAACTTCCTCCGACTCAAGATACGCAGCCAAGGCGTCCAGCTGTCGCGTCCAATACTTTTGATTTCTATCGATCCACTTAGCTGCGGCGCTCAGAGGTGCCGGTCTTAGCCGACAGCGCCGCACACGCCCTTCCCGGCTTTGGATGAGCAATCCCGCCCGTTCCAAGACTCGCAAGTGTTTGCTGATCGCCGGAAGCGACATATCAAACGGCTCCGCGAGCATTCCAACCGAAGCATCCCCTTTGGTAAGTCGCGAGAGAATTGCGCGGCGGGTTGGGTCAGAAAGGGCGGCAAACGTCATATCTAGAGCTGAATTATGTTTAACCATCAGGTTAACTATAAATCATCGCCTACGGTTCGTCAACTCAAATTCGAAAATAATGCGGAATTGTTCGGTGAGCCGCATCGGGTGGAATTGACGGGCGGTGTGTAGCTGATGGCAGTTGTGAACGAACGGTTCGGATTTCAGTATATGCGCTGTGAACTCAATCCGGAGTTCGTTGATATGGCGCGGAAAAGATTTCGTAGTGACATCTCGGAACATCAATGAGAAAACTCGGATACAAACACATCTGAGCGGTTCTTGCGCATTCCGCAGCCAATGATGGTGAGAGACGATCGTGACATCATCTGCGCTGACAGGTAGCTGACGCGTCAATGGTGAATCCATTTGGATGTAGACATCATCACCCAAGGGCACGCGATCAGAGAGCCAATCAAGATGAGCAGACGAACGCAGTCAAGACTAATTTTCCGATCCCGGGCGCTCGTCAATCGCTCCAGAGTCGATTGAGCCTTTCGCCGATGCTTTGGGATGGGAGAACGTCATCCAAGGCTTCCTTACTCTCGTTGCCTCTTGCATTTCCGGGAACTTTTTCATCCAGCAGCGCACGAACTTCCGCGGTGAGGTATCGGCTTGGTTGCACGAACGTATGGGCATCGCCCATTCGATGGCGACGGTGGTAATAACGAAGCGGGAAATAGATATTTAGTTCATCCTTGGCCCGCGTCATCGCCACATACAAAAGTCGGCGTTCTTCATCGATTCCTGCTTCGTCTCCGACTGCCATGTCCGAGGGGATCATTCCATCGGCAGCATGAAGAATTTGCACTGACGTCCATTCGCATCCCTTGGCGGAATGAATCGTGCTCAAAGTAACCCAATCCTCTTCCAGGTAAGGAGCCTGTGCCAAATCCGCAGTGGACGTGGGCGGATCGAGTGTCAGGTCGGTAATAAACCGACCGCGCGACCGATACCGTTTTGCGATTTGCTCCAACTGCTCCAGATCACGCACCCGCGCCGGAGAGTTGTCATAAATCCGCTTGATGATTGGCTGGTAGAATACGCCCAACTGTTCGAGTTGCGACGCTACATTAAGGTCTTTGGTAGCGGTTGATTTTTCTGCGGACGAACGAGTCATACGATAACAATTCGTTAGCACAGTCCGTAATGACTCGACTTCCTCTTGCGCTCGCGCTGGAACATTGGGGCACGAATGAATTAGCCGAACCAGAGGCGAATTTCCGCCTTCGTCGCTGTTTTTCTTTTCAGAAGCGCGAACACCGAGATTGTTCATAATTCGGCGCGCCCATCCGGGGCCTATGCCGTCAAGAAGATTCAGCACACGGAACCAACTGATCTCATCATTGGGATTCTCCAGAATACGAAGCAGTGCCAGCATGTCCTTAATGTGAGCGGCCTCGATGAATTTTAGGCCTCCGAATTTGTGGAAGGGGATGTTTCGACGGGCCAACTCGATCTCCAAATCGGCGCTGTGATGACCGGTGCGAAACAGAACCGCCTGTTGCATGAGCGGTATTCCCTCTTCGAGATTCGATACGATTGATTGACACACCAGATCGGTTTGGCTTGCTTCGTCGTCGCAATAAAACAAGGAAGGTTTCTGTCCACTCTGTCGATCCGATCGAAGGTCTTTGGTGTAGCGTTCTTTCGCTTGACGCATGACCGCGTTAGCGGCGTGCAGGATTGGTGTGGTCGAGCGGTAATTCTGCTCAAGCGTTATGACCGAAGTCCCTGGATACGCTGAGGGGAAATCAAGAATGTTTCGTACAGTAGCACCTCGGAAAGAGTAGATCGACTGGGCGTCGTCACCGACCACACTGATATTATTGTATTTCTTGCGCATCCCTTGAAGGATGTCCGCCTGTACCAGATTGGTATCCTGGTACTCGTCCACCAGAATGTGCTCAAAGCGATCGGCCACGCTGGGAGAATCGCAAAGCAACTGCCAGTAGAGCAGGAGGTCATCGTAATCGAGCGTGTGGCTCGCAGTTTTTCGTTCGGTGTATTCCTTGAAAATGGAAGCCATGGCTTCGACATCTTCTGCACACCATGGAAAGTGTCGCTCCACGATGGTTTTGAGTTTTTCCTGGGCGTTGACCGTGTGCGAATAGATTTTGACCAGCGTGGCCTTGCGCACAAACCGCCTATCTGCCTTGCCGAATCCCATCTCCGTGCGAATCAGGTTCATCATGTCCGACGCGTCATCCGTATCCATGATCGTGAAATCAGTCGGAAGTTGCACCGCTTGGCCGTAGATCCGAAGCAGGCGATTGGCGACGGCATGGAATGTACCCCCCCAAACCTTGCTGGTCATGTTGGTTTCGGTGAGTTGGCTGGCGCGTTTTAGCATCTCGGCAGCGGCGCGTCGCGTGAAGGTTAGCAGCAGGATGCGCTGCGGGTCGACTCCTTGTTCAATCAGGTAGGCCACGCGGCAGGCAAGTGTCTTGGTCTTGCCCGTGCCAGCCCCGGCTACAATAAGGAGCGGGCCGTCACCGTGCGTGACCGCTTGTCGCTGTGCGGGATTGAGCTCCTCTAAATACGCAGATGTCAATGTTGTGGCTCCTTGGGCGCATCCCTTGATGAACAGGAAAGCATTCTATCGTGCGTTTGGCGTATGGTCACGTTGGTTACGTACCCTTGTGATCCACCGTCGTTATTGACGCCAAACCTGTCGCAATGGCTTGTTTCCGACTGGAATTTGTGGTTCACCGAAAATCTCTTGATAGTCCTGGCAAGTCGACGGCCAAGTGTTCGATGTCTTGGAACTTCGTGGTGAGTATATGAACAACCCGTCCTTTTCGTTCGACACGACCATGAGCAAGGACGAGCTTGGCATACACGGCGGCGCTTCGATAGCGTTTGTAGGTTTGTGGCCGAACGATGAGATCAACCCGTCCGGTTTCATCTTCAAGTGTCATGAACATCACACCCTTGGCTGTTCCCGGTCGTTGCCTAAAGAGCACAATACCTGCTACTGAAACAATGCGCCCGAACGGCGAGTCCTTTTCATCTTTGACTTCGGCAGCCGTCAACACGCCTTTTTCATTGAGTGTTGCACGAAGAAAAGACATCGGATGCGCTTTGAGCGAAAGCCCGAGCGTTTGGTAATCCCGCGTGACCTCATCCATCTCGCAAGCCTTTGGCAGAGATACCTCGTGGGTTGTTTCGGAAATCTGATCCAAAAGCGGTAGGGCCTTGCCGCGAAGTGTTTGCACTTCCCAAAGTGCGTACTGACGGTCGAGGTTCATCGAACGATAGGCATCGGCTCGGGCGAGCGCACGAAGTGACGCCGTGGACACCCCGCTTGCTGTCCACAGGGCAAACGGTGTCACAAATGGACCCAGACGTCGCACCGCATCAACGATAGCGCGAGCATCCTGCTCTTTCAGGCCCTTAATCATTCGCATTCCCAGCCGAAGTGTTTTCAATTTCACTCTTACCTTCTCTTTTCCTTCGAGCGTGCAATCCCAATCGCTGTGATTCACATCGACGGGATTCACCTCTACGTCGTGGTCGCGGGCATCCCGGACAATCTGAGCGGGTTGATAAAAACCGAGCGGCTGGCTGTTGAGAAGTGCCGCTGCGAAGACATCCGGGTAATGACACTTGATCCAGGCCGAAGCATAAACGAGCAACGCAAAACTGGCCGAGTGGGATTCGGGAAAACCGTATTGACTAAATCCCTTCATACGTTGAAAACACCACTGGGCAAACTCCCGGCTGTAGCCATTGTCGAGCATGCCTTGGATGAAACGAGTTGTGTAACGAGCTACCTTGTCCTTGCTCGTCCAGGCCGTGATGGCACGTCGAAGTCTTTCCGCCTCTCCGGGAGTAAACCCCGCCGCTTTGATTGCGAGGGCCATCACCTGTTCCTGAAAGAGCGGCACACCGAGCGTTCTTCCGAGCACTTCCTTGATGGTCTCATCGGGGTAGTCGATTTTTTCCTCACCGTTGCGACGTCTAAGATACGGATGGACCATCTGGCCGATGATGGGGCCAGGGCGAACAATCGCCACTTCAATTACGAGGTCGTAAAAACACCGTGGCTTGAGTCGTGGGAGCATGGTCATCTGGGCACGCGACTCGACCTGAAAGACGCCGAGCGTATCGGCCTTGCAGATCATGTCGTAGACAGCCGGGTCTTCGGCGGGAATGCTGGCGAGTGTGAGTCTTCGTCCGTGGTGCGTGTCCAGAAGTTCGAGACCCTTTTGGATACAGGTGAGCATACCCAGTCCGAGCACGTCCACCTTGAGCATCCCCATCGCGTCGATGTCGTCTTTGTCCCATTCGATAACCGTTCTGTTTGGCATGGCTGCGTTTTCAATGGGAACGAGTTCGCTTAGACGTCCGCGTGTCATCACGAAGCCACCCACATGCTGTGACAGATGACGCGGAAAGCCGATGAGGTCGCGAACGAGTTGGACAAAGAGTTGCACGGTCTTGTCCGAGGCGTCGAATCCGAGCGCTTCAAGCTGTTCGGGAACATCACCTGACTCGGCATCAGCAAAGGGATTCTTCTCCCAGGTGTCTACTCGTTTGGCGATTCGGTCCACGGCATCCAGCGAGAAACCCAACACCTTGCCGACATCGCGAACGGCACTTCGTCTGCGATAGGTAATCACCTCTGCGGTAAGCCCAGCTCGATCGCGGCCATACTTGCCATAGATGTATTGGATGACCTCTTCGCGGCGTTTGTGCTCGAAGTCGATGTCGATATCGGGTGGTTCGTTTCGCTCTTGGCTGACAAATCGCTCGAAGAGAACATTGATTCGGTCAGGGTCAACCGAGGTGACACCCAGGCAATAGCAGACAGCGGAATTGGCCGCTGCTCCTCGGCCTTGGCAAAGAATGTCGCGGGACCGAGCGAACGAAACGAGGTCATGGACGGTGAGAAAATACGGAGCGTAGCCTAGTTCTTCGATCAGTGAAAACTCGTGTTCGACTTCCTTGCGCACCTTGAGGGGAATTCCGCCAGGATACCGGCGGTGAGCACCCTGCCAGGTAAGAACCTCGAGATGTTCCATGGGACTCACGCCCGGTGGACACGTCTCGTTCGGGTATTCGTAACGAAGCTCGTCCAGACAGAAGTGTCGCGCACGCTCGGCGATTTCTATCGTTCGCTCAAGTGCGCTGGGGTACTCGGTAAACAGGCGGGTTATTTCTTCCGGAGATTTAAGGTGTCGTTCTCCGTTGGGAAAGAGCCGAAAACCCGCCTCGGAAAGTGTGCAGCCGTGCCGAACACACGTCATCACATCCTGAAGCGGCTTTCGCTCGGCAACGTGGTAATACACGTCGTTGACCGCTACGAGCGGAACCGCAATGCGATTGGCGAGTTCGTGGACGTTGTGAATCCTCTTTTCTTCTTGAGGCCCACACAAACGCGAAAAAGCCATCGACAGCCGGTCGTCGTCGAACAGGTCTTTGAGAACGTGAAGTTCCTTAAGAGCTATTGAATCGATCGGGTTCGGCGGAAGCAGGATGGCAAGAAGGCCATCGCTGTGCGCCATGAGGTCATCCAATGATAACTGACACGACCCCTTGGGCACTCTTCGTTTACCAACGGTCAGAAGCCGGCAGAGATTTCCGTAAGCCTTTCGATTCACGGGATAAACGAGAAGCGAAAGCCAGTCCGGCTTGGTGAATACAAGGCGGCAGCCAACTATAAATGGAATACCAGCTTCTCTGGCGGCAACGTGAGCACGCACGATACCAGCTAGTGTGTTGCGGTCGGTCACAGCCACCGCCTGATAGCCAAGGTTCGCGGCCTGGCACACGAGTTCATCTGGGTGGCTCGCTCCCGTGAGAAACGTAAAATTGCTCGTGACGCAAAGCTCGGCGTAGCGTGGACGGCGCACTCGCCGCTTTGAACGAGAAGCTGCGGGTTTACTAACGCCTGGTCCCTTGTGCGGGTGCGCATGAGCTTTGAAATGGGGAGGGTCCGGCATGTTGTCTGTCCGTTACAGAAATATCGAGCTTGCTCTATGTCCATTCGCCGTGCATAAACCACTTACCCGATTCGCGGTCTCGAAAAACCCAGAGCCATCGCCCAATTTTGTCTTGAACCATAAAGTAATCACGCGTCTGCGTTGTCCTATTCTCCCACCACGGATGTTCGATACGCTCCGGGCCGACGCTTGCCATGATGTCATGTTCCTCATGCTGCCATTTAAGCCATGACGGTGGCCCGTCAGGGACGAGAGCGATCACCCGGAGCGGCTGGGGAACAGGCAGTAAATGAGATGGACGCGGCGCGCGGTAAATATGTTGTGTTCCTTTCGCTTGGGCCTTGCTGGGGACGACTTGTCGAAACGCTTGTTCGGGCACATACGTTTGAACTGGTGCTGCATGAGTGACATTTTTCTCGCCCAGACGGTAGACCAGTTGGTCAAGAAGCTCACCGAAGGATTTCGACCGGGAGGCTTTTTTATCTCGGGAATCATTCGGCCAAAGAGTGAGTTGCTCTTCAGTGATGCGACTCGTGTGGATAGCTCGAAGAAGCACCTCTTCAACCCCGTAGCCAAGGTGTACTCGTTCCAGCCTGGGATAAAGCAGCGACCAAAGATGGGTATCGTGGTTGCTTGGATGGGCAAGTTCGAGCGAGACACACTCCGGCTCCAACCGCACTCGATGAAGCTCAACCAACAGTACGCGAAACCCTTGTTGGAGTTTTTTCAGTTCACCAGTGATGTCGGTAAGAAGTTGGCGGACGGTTGCCAGAACCATGGCAATGGCCGTCACCGGGCCGTCGAAAACATGAAAGACTTCGAGTAGCGTTTTTGTTTTTATCGGTTCAATCGTTTCGGGCACCCTGCCGAGGGCGTGGTCAATCGCTCGAAGCAACTCGTTATCGAAACGCTCGGCCAGTTCTTTTCTGGGAAGGCTCAATAATGGACCGATGCGCTGAATACCCATTTCGGCCAAGGTGTTACAAATGGCATGGTTGATGCGTAATGCGGACACAGGAAGCGGGGTAAGAGCCAGCATCACGCCCTCCGTTGAAACAAACGTGATGGAACGCTTCCCGAAGCGTGTGACCGCCCGAGCGCAGGCAAATGTTGGGGCTACCGCAATGCGAGCAGGGAAACCAAGTTGTGTAAGCGAGTCGGCGATTTTTTCAACGAGTCGTTCCTCGCCGCCGAAAAGATGCTCGCAGCCTCGAATGTCGATCAGCACACCGTCGGGTGGGTCCGGCGCAACTACCGGTGAAAAGCGTAACGCCCAGCGGGCAAGAGAGTGAAGTTTTTTTTCGTCTTCGGCGGGTGTGAACGGATCAATCCAAACCTGAGCGTTTTTTACCAACGAGTGGGCGTGCGCGAGGCTCATCCCTGCACGAACACCAAGTGCTTCGGACTCGTCACAACAGGAGGCAACGAGCTTTTTGCCACGCGTGGATTCGATAAGCAGCAAAACGGTTCCTTCATGCCGGTCGGGCGTGCGACCGGTAGCCTGCTTGCTCCTCTTTCGGAGAGCAAGCCGGATGGGCCATTTCGGAAGATAGATGGAGAGTGCTCGTGTCATGATCCCACTCCAGTACCCACGAGGTTCTTTCAATCGGCACCCCCTTGCAACGAAGAAGCTCCATACGCCATCTGGGATGGAGAAAAACGTTCCCTGTTCCCGGAGCATGTGGTTCCCAGCGGACGAGCCAACGACTTTGGGCGGCTGAAAGCTCGTCTTGTTCCTTGGGCGGGCGAACTATCAGCACAAACGTCTTATGCCGCTTGGCAAGAAGCTGAACGCGGCGAGTGGCTGCCATCGAAAACGTGCTCCCATCGGCGATGACGACACCAACCGAAGGCGAACGAACAGCCACGTCAATCGCCCACAAGCGGCTATCCGCGTTACCGGCAGTGACGAAGAGCGAGCGTTCGAGCAGGCGGCTGTCTATGCCCCGAACCAGCACGCTCGGATATGGAAAGCACCGCCGACCAACCCAAACGGCCCATCGTGTTTGCAGGTCAACTTCAAGAGCTTGCCATGCAAGATGAACAGGAACACAGATCGGAGGCTTCCACGTCCGGGGTGAATCACTGCGATTGTCGTGACGAGCCAACCCAAACCATTCGTGTAACGCACCGGCGAGAAGACCACCGCCAAGGGCGGCATCAATCTCAGGCCAGGCGGTTTTGATTAGAGCGCGATCTTCCCCCGCGTTTTCGGGGTGGGTGCTGCCCAACTTCTCTCGAAGTGCTTGGATCGTCGTAGCCAAAGCCACTTACCGGCTCCTTTCCCGGACCACTGACCCCACTAATGTTTGGTTTATGTTAGGTTATTGCGGGCGTGGATTCAAGGCCCTTAAACAGGCCGAAAAGCGGCATGGCTTACTCTTTGGGGTCCATGCATGAGGGGTGATCGTTGGCTGGGTTGTTCACCTGCGTACCCACCGTATAAGCGGCGAATTCATCGCCAGCATAGGGCTGAAAAAGCGGCTTGAGTGAATCGACGTCCTGAATGTTGGTGGCAAGCCATAAGTCGTAGTCATTCGGGGCGATGATGACCGGCATCCGATTGTGAAGCGGGCGCAGAAGATCGTTCGGCTCAGTGGTGAGGATGGCGTAAGATTCAATGGCCTCGCCCTCCGGGCCATGCCACCTGTCCCAAAGACCCGCGAAGGCAAACACGCGCTCGTCTTGTCTTCGGATGTAGTAAGGCTGTTTCTTCGGTCGGCTCGGTGTACCGCCTTCAACTTTCTTCCATTCATAGAATCCGGTGCAAGGGATCAGACACCGCTGGCTCCGAAACGGTTTGCGGAAAGATGGTTTTGAGTCCACGCTCTCCGATCGAGCGTTAATCATGCGATTTCCGATAGTCGAATCCTTCGCCCAGTGTGGGATCAGACCCCATCGCATCGTGTCAAGTTGACGGCGTCTATCGCCATCCATCATTCGCACAATCGGAGCCGACTGCGTAGGCGCAATGTTGTATCGCGATTCGATGATATCCGTTTGGAGAACGTCGAACTCTTGAACTAAATGCTCTTCAATAGTGGCCAACGTATAGCGTCCGCACATTCGTTTGATTCCCGGAGGTTGCCGTTACCATGTGTGTTGCGAAGATTGTATTGTGATCGACACGAATCGTCGTGCATCACGAGCCATGTTTGTTTTCCAATTCATCAACGGTTCGTGGCCAATCGTCTTTCAGTAATCGAGAGAGCGAACGATCTGCAAGAATATGCCCCTCGGTCTGGCAGGACGGACAGTAGTTGGTTTCGTTGGCGGCGTATCGAATGCGCTGAATGGCCGTGCCGCAAACGGGACAAGGTTTGTCAAATCGACCGTGAACGGCAAAGCCCTCTCGAAACGCCGTGACGTCGCCCGGCCCCGGAAAACGATCGGTAAACTCGCTCCTCAGGATTTCGAGCCATTTTCTCAGTGTATCTTGCGTGGCATTGTAGAGCCGGCCGAATTCCTGGTACGTCAGTTTGCCGGAATGCTTGATCGGTGACAGTCTTGCGGCGTGAAGGATTTCATCCGAATAGGCGTTGCCAATACCGCTGAGTATTCGTTGATCCGTCAATGCACGTTTCAGCGTTCGATTCTCTTTGAGTATCGCTTCACGAAAGTCTGCCAAATCCGCATCCAACACCTCCAGCCCGCCCGGATCGTGCGATGCCAGTGAATCCGTGCCACGAACCAGAAAGAGCGAAGCTCGTTTGGTCTTACCTGCTTCTGTCATGATGAGCGTACCGGTGGAGAATCGAAACGTGGCTAACGTGATTTTACTCACCGCTCTTGTTGCTTGCTCTTTCCACAGAAAGCGCCCGACGATCATCAAATGGAACACGAGGAACAAGTTGCTTTCGAGAGCAATCACTATTCGTTTGGACACACGTTGCACATCGAGTACCTTTTTGCCCTCGGCCTCATCGATGAACGGCTTGACGGATCGCACCAGAAATGGGCTGGCAATTCGGATGCTTGTAAGCGTTTGACCTATGATTCGTTGGCGCAGCGATTCAACGTAAACCGTGATGTCCGGCAGTTCAGGCATGGTAATGGCTATCCTAAGAGAGCCTTGGCCTCGGTCAAATAGGAATATCAGTTTTTGAACTTCCTGTGTAGTCTACGCCCCTAAAAATGGTACTAAATCGGTCGCGACCCGGTCGGGGCGGTGACCGGTTTAGTTCGTCTTTTAAGGGCGTAACATTTATATAGCTGCGCGTCTCAGGGAACGTATGTCATGGAAAACCCGTTTCGAAAATGCCAGAAGTATGCTCAACAGCGATAAGTCGATCTGCGAAGCCAACCGTCAGTTGTTCGAGGAGTTTTTTGACTTCGAGGAATACAAACTCAAACGGCAGAATCGATTAACGAATCTGGATGAATCGAGCTACAAGACGCTCTACGGCTACGTCATTCGATTCCGTAACGTCAACAAATGGTTTGGTAACAAACCCTGGAAGAATCTCACCAAGCCTGACATCAAGCGCGTATACGATGACCTCGAAGACGGCGTGATCAAGAACGTCAAAGGACTGCCATTCGGAGATCTGCCAGGCTATTACAACAAGATATTCAAGAGCAAACCGTTTCGATTGGCCGGCAAATCAGAACTCGCCAAAGATGTCATTGAGTTCTCGACGGGATCGGGGGACAGGGAAGTCCGCTACATCACCGAAGACACCTTTCGAAAGATGGTCAGCGTCGTGTCCAATCCATTGCACTTGCTTCTGTTTTGGCTGGCCTGGGATGTCGGCGAAAACGTCGATGCGTTG
>JAJDEA010000191.1 GCA_029260035.1 Phycisphaerae bacterium | reverse complement strand
ACATCAAACGCGAAACGCCGTGGAAGGTGGCAGCAGAGGATGCGTACTGTCTAGTCGCCGTCGGAGGCATGATCCCTCGTGAGGAACATAACGATCTGCTTCGCACGGTGCTTCCGCAACTGCGAGAGCGAGTAGCCAAGCAGCAGGATCGTATTCGCGTGGTATTTGAGGGCGGTTTCTGCGAGCAGCCGCCGCTTGATCTAGTGCGTATGCTCGGTCGAACGTGCTACTTGGTAGATGATGACCTTCATATCGGCATGCGTTGGATTCTCAGTGATGTGCCGACGGATGGTGACGCACTCCGTCAGCTTGCAGAATCATATCTGGAGCGTTCATCCTACAGCCCGGTCCAGCATGACAATCGAAAGCCCAAGGAGGAGATGCTGTTGGATCGAGTGAAAGTCGCTGGCGCAGACGCGGTGATCATCGCCGCAGCGAAGATGTGCGAACCAGGTCTTGAAGAGCAGGTGGCGTACACGCACTCGCTCGATGAAGATGGAATCCCCTACTTCGTGAGCGAGTTTGAAGAGAACATGACGTCATTCGAGAATCTCGAACTACAGGTCGAAACGTTTCTTGAGAACCTGTTGTTCGCTTAATGAGAAAGGCTGCACAGTAATGGCTGCAATAGAAGAGGGTTTAGTGGGGCGTGGCAACCGAGACGGGGCGCAGATGTTCCGTGAATGGTTCGATGAGCTATCCCAAACGGCAAAGGGTGGCGGGCAATCGGCCTACGTCTTTGTAATGGGCAGTCTTAACGAGTTGCTCAAGGCTTTTGACCTGCCGGTTGTCTTTCCGGAGATCAACTCGCTGCAGACGGCAGTACGCCATGTGGCTAACGAGTTTCTGAGCGAGGCGGAAGACTACGGCTATTCGCCGGACATCTGCGGTTATGTCAAGGCTGACGTCGCTGTCCAACTGCGCCACGGCGATCATCCTATGGGCGACATCCCCAAGCCGAGCATCGCCGTCCTGACTAACGCCTGTAACACATACATCAAGTGGGCGGAAATTTGGCAGCGCATGTACGACACGCCCATGTTCACGCTAGATGTCCCGGGCACGCGCGAGGCCGATGGCCAAACTTGGAACGGCGATAGGGACTTTGAAAACGATAAGCGGTACGTCGAGGGCCAACTTCGCGAGTTGATTGCGCTTTGCGAAAAAGTGACCGGCAAGAAGTTCGACATCGACAAGCTGCGCGAAACGATGCGCTACGCCAATGACGTGAGTGTAGGCTGGCAAAGGGTGTTAGACCTCAACAAGAGTCGCCCGTCTTTGTTCAACGCGCTGACCGATGGCACGATTTTTCTGGGCGTGGCCAACGGATTCCGCGGAAGCAAGGAAGGCAGTGTGTACTTCAAGGAACTCGTCGAGGAGATGGAGTACAAGGCCGAGAACGGGATCGGAACGCTGACCGAGGAAATATACCGGTTGATTTTCGTCGGCGTGCCGTGCTATCCGATTTTCCGACGATTCAATGAAATGTTCACCGAGCAAGGTGGAACGTTCATCAACTCCACTTACTTGTCGTTTGCGTCCGGCGGTGCCAATCGTGGATTTGAGTACGACCTAAAAAACCCGATCGAGAGTTTGGCGGAGGGCACGTTGATTAGCGTACGCGACGCGATGGACAACATGTTCTATCAGGACCGCGTGCTAGCTGGAATGATCGATGACTATCATGTAGACGGAATCGTGTATCACCCGATCAAGAGCTGCCGCACGGTTTCGACCGGTCTAGCCGATGCCCGTCGCTATCTATCCAAAAATTACGATGTGCCGAGTCTGTTTGTGGAATCGGACATGATGGATCGACGTGTGGTGTCAGAGGCGCAGATGAAGAATCGGATTGATGCATTTTTTGAAGGTTTGGCGTCGCGGCGCCGGACGGCCCAGATTCATTGACAGAAAGAGGCACGACCCATGGCTTATGCAGCAGGCGTAGACGTAGGATCGACGCAGACCAAAGCAGTCGTCATCAACGAGAAACGAGAAATCGTAGGGCGGTCATTGATGGATACTGGCGCCAATGTCGTGCATGCTGCGGAGCAGGCTTTTGACTTGGCTGCCAAAGATTCGGGGCTGCGTGATTCCGAAATTGAGTATGTCATTGGAACTGGGTATGGTCGCTATCGAGTGACGTTTGGAAACGCCCAGATTACCGAGATCAGTTGTCATGGCCGAGGCGCCGCACAGATGTTTCCTGACACGCGCACGGTCGTTGACATGGGCGGTCAGGACACGAAGGCGATATGTATCAGCCCGACCGGGGAGATCGTTGACTTTTGCATGAACGACAAGTGCGCAGCTGGAACTGGTCGGTTCCTCGGTGCGGCTGCCCGCGCTCTTGATATACCCCTCCAAGACCTCGGCCCTACAGCGTTGAAGTGCAACAAGCCGGTGCGCATTAGCACGACCTGTACGGTGTTTGCAGAGTCCGAAGTGCTTTCGTGGTTAGGCAAGGGCAAGAAGATCGAAGATATTCTTTGGGGCGTGCATCAGTCTATCGCTTCACGCACGACCAGCTTGCTGCGCCGCGTGGGTATTGAAGAACAGATCACTTTTACGGGTGGTGTGACCAAGAACATCGGAATGATTCGGGCGCTCGAGGAAAAACTCGACGCCAAACTAAACGTGAGCGAAGACTCGCATTATATGGGGGCGCTTGGTGCTGCGCTCTTTGGGCTTGACCACGTTTTGGCCAGCCGCAACCCTCGTGACTCAGTGGAGGTATCCCCGTGAAAATAACCGCCGGAATTGACGTAGGCTCAACCTATACGAAAGCGATTCTCGTGGACGAAACCCTTGATATTCTGGGGCGCAGCCTCAGACCCACAGGGTTCAAGCTCGACCAAATTTCGCAGACCGTCTACGACGAGTGTCTCGAAGCGGCCGGGCGCAAGGCGAGCGATGTCGACTATGTGATCGCCACGGGGATTGGCCGGCATCAGGTCGGGTTCAAGGACGTCCATGTCACAGATCTGACGGGTAGCGCGCGCGGGGCCGCGCGCTTGTTTCCCGAAACGCGTACCGTGCTGGACATCGGCGGGCAGACCATGAAGGCCAGCCGCCTGGACGACGCTGCCAAAGTGAAGTCTTTCCGGTTGAATGACAAATGCGCCGCGGGGACTGGTGCGTTCTTGGAGAAAACCGCGCGATACATGGGCTTCTCCACGACAGAGATCGGCCCGCTCATGGCCACGTCCAAGGAGCCCGTACCAATTTCCGGAGTTTGCGCCGTGTTTGCGGAGTCAGAAGTGATAAATCATCTTTCACTTGGCACGGCTCCCTCCGACATCATGCAAGGTGCCATCGAGTCGCTCGTTGACCGAGCCGTGCAACTGATGAAGCGTGCCAAAGCAGAACCGGAGTACACGCTGGTCGGCGGCATACTGCGCTTCGACACGATGGCCGAGTCGGTGAGGAAGCATCTTAAGGCTGAGGTCAATGTGCCGGATCCTGAGATGGTTCAGTTTGTAGCGGCGCTAGGGGCGGCGATTCTCGGACAACGCCGACTCAAGACGCTCGTAGAGCAAGGTGACGCCAGAATTGTCGACGTGGCCTGACCTTCGCAAGGTGATTGGAGCACTGCGGTTATGAATGACGGCACGGATTCACTCCCGCTCGATGTGCTGTCCAGCGAGGTTGGTTTATCGACAGCGGCGGATGCTGATGTGGTGGCCGAGGGATGGGTCCGAAGGCACTTTGCGGAGCCATCCCGTGTTGAAGAATCGATCGAGCTCTACGAGTCGATGGGTTTCGAGGTCCATACGCGTAAGCCCGATGCCTCAGAGTTCGGAGCCCGATGTCAAGGATGTGCATCCACAGGTTGCGAGTCTTATCTGATAGTGTATACGCGGCCTAGGGGCTTCGTTTCGCCCGCCGCAAGGAACGAATCAGTGTGACCTTCACCCCGCACGGTCATGATTCGGAGCTTGCGTTGCGTTTTGTAGACCCGTATCAGGCGTGCCGAGCCAGTAATTCTTGGCTGAGGGTTTACAATCGATACAAGGTTTCAGACAGTTGTCCCTCCCATTTAATCCGTGCTCCTCGTCAACAAAGAACTCTTGGATTGACGAGTAGCGGTTGAAAGATGTGCCATCGGCTTGTGGAATCAGTGGATGGACGGTGTTATGAGGCGCTATGGATAGAGATATTGCTTATGAGAAACGCTTTCAGCAATCGATGGGAACCCCATTGGGAGTCTGGCCTTGGGGTAGCAAGTCGCTGAACGTCTTGGTGTCAACTCAGTGTCTTCCAGTGTGTAAGTCGTACGAAGCGCCAGTGTAGCGCCAGTGTAATACTTTGAGAAATCCCCCAGATTCACACGGAAAACCGCGTTTTCGACGTCGCAGGGCAGGTTTTAAGTCTTGAGCTACTGCTCGACACGCAGGAGGTCACAGGTTCAAGTCCTGTATCGCCCAATTTCGTAACCCCTTCATACGTCAATACTTACGACGCTATTGGCCGCTCCTTTAGACTACTCTACACTACGCCTTTGCTCAGAGCGTCCGGCTGCACGCGCCGGCGAATGCTTCGAGTCCTCGCGCAAGAGCCGTGAACTGATCGCAATCAAGCGCTTGGTCAGCGTCGGTCCATGCAGCTTTTGGGTGATTGTGAACCTCGATGATCAAACCGTCCGCGCCACATGCAACTGAAGCGTTGCTCATCGGCACAACAAGGTGAGAGCGCCCCGTTCCGTGTGACGGATCGACGATAACCGGCAGTCGCGACAATCGTTTGACTTCTGGAACGACAGCTAGCGCCAGCGTGTTACGAACATAGGTCTCATGGCTGCGGATTCCGCGCTCGCACAGAATCACGTTGCGATTTCCCTGTAGCATCACATACTCCGCTGCGAGCAGGAACTCATCGAGTGTTGCACCCCAACCCCGTTTCAAAAGAACCGGCTTATCTTGCTCGCCAGCAGCGGCCAAGAGCTGGGTGTTATGCATGTTGCGCGAGCCGATCTGCAGCACATCCGCATATTTGGCTACCAACTCTACATGGTCACAGCGCATTACTTCAGTGACGATAGCCAGGCCCGTTTCTTCTCTGGCGCGGGCGAGCATCTCCAAGCCGAGTTCCCCATGCCCCTGGAATGCGTAAGGTGAGGTTCGGGGTTTGAAAGCACCACCGCGCAGAGCCACCGCACCCGCCTCCTTCACTGCCATGGCGATGTCGAGGATTTGATTCAGACTCTCGACGCTGCAGGGACCGGCAATGATCGCGATCTTCTTGCCGCCGATTGTCGCTCCGTTACCTAATGGGATATCGAATGTAGCATCATCAGGTCGACGATCGACCGCGAGAATCGGACCTCCACGATCGAGGATTCTCTCGACCATTGGAAGGCTTTCAAGAACGGAACGATCCAGTCCGTTGATATCTCCGAACACCTCGACCGTCTTTTGCCTCCCCCCCGGCACAACGAAGTTGTCCACACCATTTCGGTTGAGCAGGCCGACGATGTTATCAACATGTTCGGCCGAGCTGTTTGGATTCAAAACTACGATCATTTGAGTCTCCCTTCCCGAAGGCGAGAGTCGGGTACTGGTATCTATTCAAGGGCTTCCTTCCCCTCCGGTATCTAACCGCGTCATACTAATGACGCTGCTTCTTTCCTCACGAATTCTCTTCTTGGTTGAATCAATCAGTTCTTCCCGACGGCCGAATCTGTCGAAGTGAAACGCTCCACTGGCGCATTCATGACAGTGCACCGTCGCGAGTTTCTTCCGGAGCTCGACGCGCGTTGCGCCTCCACCGCGAATAGCACTGACCAACATTTGTCCAGTGTCGTAGCCCATGGCGGCTTCCATGGTCGCTTCAGACCCAAACCGCAACTCGAAACGATGGGCGAAAGATTTATCTGCAACTTCACGAGCAGGGGCTACTGAAAACACCCAAGGCAGTGGTATGGCATGAATAGTTGGATCGTTGTCGCAAAATGTGATCAACGGCACATGTAGCTTGGCGGCCATAGTCTCCATTAGGTGCGTGCCACGACGTTCCGTAGATCCGACAAGGGCTAGAACATTCTCTTCCGTAATCAGCCTAGTCAATGCGTTTGAGTTATCACCCCAGGTACCACGACTGTCGCGAACGATTAACTCAATCGGAACCTTGCCGGAAAGAGAGTCCGTTTCTTCCGCTAGTGCCATCCTGATTCCACGAATGACCGATTGCTCCCGAACTCCAAGAGGAAGAAAACACCCGATTCGAAGCGCGTTCGGTTCCCGATTGGTGCCAGCAACGTGCGCCACGCGCGCAACGGGTGGCGAATCAGATAGCTTTCGGTAAGGAACGGTATCCCGTGTGGCTTGCGCCGTCTTTGTAAACTCCGCACGCTGATACGCATAGGTTCCATTACTCACGGTAGCGATATACACAGGCCCGATGTCGTTGAGGGTCGTATCAAATTCAATACGTCCGGTCACTCCTTCAAATCGACGATACTCATATAACGCATCACGTACTGCAACCTGATTGATCCCGACCTCTCGGATACACGCGATCAGGATGTTCGCCCCATCGTAAGCATGTGCAGCAAAGGTGTCCGGCTCTCTACCGAAGCGTCCCTGGAAGGCGCCGTGAAACTCGGTATATTGCGGGTTGAGTTCTGTCGGATTGAACGTCGCAACGGCAACAACGCCTTCGGCTGCCTCGCCTGCTTCTTTCAGGAAGCGACAGCTTACAAGGCGGTCACACCCGAATACGACCTGCGACATGTTTCGCCGTCGCATCTCTCGTACGACCGCAGCCGCATCAGAAGCGTTACCCCACAAGACGACGGCTTCCGCACCCGTTCGCACTATGTGATCAAGTTGCTCGCTAAAATCCCGGTCTCCGCGATCCCACCGCAACTCCACTCGTAGCGGATGTCGCAGACGACGAGCGGCGTCGCGGAATTCGGCGATCCCCGTTCGGCCGTAGCGATCGTTCACCCGAAACGCCGCGATCTTCTTTACGCCCCTCACGTTGAAAATGTGATGCGCGAGCGCGTATCCCTGTTGTCGATCATCGGCCATACACCGTAGGATCCAGGGAATGCCCGTTTCCGTTAGCGTAGGGTCCGTCGTAGCAGTGTTCACAATGGGGATCTGTGCTTTTAGCGCTACCCGAAGGGCAATGTGCGTATTGGCCCCGTCGATGGAGCCGATGATTGCCAGGACATCGTCATGAAACTTAAACGAGACGATCTCATTGGCGGAGCTTCCCCATGCGCCGGTATCTTCTCGAAGAATGGTTTCGAATGGGATCCCCTGGAAGCCGCCGGCGGCGTTGGCCCGCTCAACCGCAAGGGTGATTCCGTCGATCATCTCCCGCCCTAGATCGGCATCGGATGCTAAACCGCTCGGCGCGAGAACCCCAACGCGTACTGTCTTCGGTGGAGTAGCGGGTTCGATGTCTCTTCCCATACCACGAAACGGAGGAACTTTCTGGAAAAACCGAAGGTAAGGTTCTCGAAAATTTCGATACGGTATAACCGTATCGGGAGTTCGGCCGTAGTTTTCATTCGTGTTCTTCTCGGCACTCGTGGCGGGCTGATCGGCACGCAACGCGTGAACTGGCAAGAGTGAGATAAGTCCAAGCCACGCGAGCGCAAACAGCACGCGGCGACACCTGGGCAGTTCTTCTTGGCTTAAGTTGGATCGCCGAAGAATCATTTCAACGGCCCCTGCGAATCACGGCAATCGCTTCGATCTCGATCAGCAGTTCGGGGCGGCAGATACGCGCTTCGATGCATGTACTGGCCGGAAGCGGGTTGAGGTTTTTCGTCTCAAAGAACGCGTTACGCGCGTCGTTGAACTCATCGTAATGACGAAAATCCGCTAAATAGCAAGTCGTGCGCACGATATCGTGCCAGTCTGCTCCTTCGCTTTCCAGCAGTGCCGCGATGTTGTCCAACGCGCGAAGGGTTTGGCCTTTCAAGTCGCCTTGGTGGATGGACTCGCCACGTTCGTCAACGCTGGCTGTCCCTGAGATAAACAACATCGAACAGTTGTCTAAATCAACGCGCATCCCGCGGGAAAACGAAACCTTGCTGGGATAATCATACGCCTCGCAAAGAACACGCTTGTTCTCGATAGGCGTTTTAGGAATTCTGTCTTTCGAAGCTACGATCATGGTTTGGTCTCCGTTTTCGATCCGTGTCATCAATACGACCATTCAGTTTCTCGTTGCCGATTGGTCTTCCGATTGATATTCATCCCGTTAGTCGCCGTGCGAAACACCAGCCACATGTGTTACTGTGCGGCGTCCACGGGCCACGCCTTTCTCTGTTGCGAGCCAAATCTCGTCACCTTGAAAACTGATGCCAAAGATGTAGTTATGTGCAAAGATCGTTTTGGTACGCAGGCGGCGCGTTGGTCCGTCGACTGGCTTTAAGAGCACAACTCCCTCGCCCGTAGCCGGATCGCGTTGGTAGGTCCACCAGCTCTTACGGTCCGTGGCATTCAACCCGTTATCCGTAGCAATCCAGCCCAATCCTTCATGGGTCGTGACAAAGTTGATGAAATTGCTAACCAACCCGCCAACCGGCGGATCGTGATCCATGAAGTTGAGCCACTTGCGCCCGTCGTAAGTACTCAATCCGAAATAGGTCCCCATCCAGACGATGCCCGAATCGTCGCAGGCGACACTGGCAACGACATCATGAACGAGGCCATCGTTGCGGAACAGGTCGATCTCCATCTCTCCGTCGGGGTCGCGATAGTCCTTCCAGCGGTCCCGAGGACGGTTGTACTCCAACATCCCACCGCCCCAGACGGCCAGGTAGATATTGTCTCCACAGTCGGCGGCGGAGTAGCACCATATTTCGTGCATAGGCGTATTGGTTTCGTCGTAGAGCGTCCAACGCTTGCTTCCAATCTCGTAACGACCGGTGCCAGCCGCCGTGGCCGCCCAGACCTCGCCGTTGGCAATCGCCAGTCCGTATACAACATCATTAGGCAGACCACTGTTCAGCTGAGTGAACGTATCGAATCGACCACCCGAAAACCTCGAAAGCCCGCCGAGCGTCGCGAACCACATATCAGATGTGTCAGGATCCTGCGCGATGGCCATCACCGCTGGGTGAGCCAGACCGTCCTTTTTGACGTAGGTTTTCCAACGACTTCCGTCCCACCGGGCAAGCCCTTTGTCCGTACCCACCCAAACGGCATTGGGCGTCGCGTACACACACAGTACTTTGTTGCTTGGCAACCCGTCGCTTGTATCGAAAGTTTCCCAGTGATCATAGAACGGTGGCACTGCGTTCGCGAACAGATTCGACGTTAGTATGAATATGACACTAAGCGTAATCGTTATTCGGGGGTTCATATCGCGAAACCTTTGTTCACAGACTCTTTAAGTATTCCACCAGATCGTTTAGTTGCCGTTTGGTCCAATCGCTTGACACTCCGTGCTCGCCTGACGGGTTATGAACGGTCCATATTTCTTCCAGAGTCGCCGCCCGGCCATCATGCAAATAGGGCGCAGACTCAAAGATGTTGATCAGATGGGCCGTATCGAATTCTGTTTTCGTATCGCGCGGCGCCTTTGTGCCCACGTCGAATTGATTGCCGTCGAAGTATCTTGGGCCCGCGTGACAGGAATTGCATCGATTCTCTACAGGAATCGGCGTACCGTCGTTCATGCTGTTACGCTCGAAAAGTACCTTGCCGCGAAGCTGCGCCAGCGTCAGTTGGTCGTCGGGCGAACGGTGCGGGTTGACAACCGCCTTGATGGATCGAATGTATGCAGTCAGGTCAAGAACTTGGCTCAAGCTGATCCAGCCTGTACGTACAATCCACTTTGCTGTTCTCGTTCCGCATTGCGTGGTGATGTCCGGATTGGAACCCACCCATTTGAACGGGCCGGTTCCGACCACGTCGCGCAGGTTTCGATTATCAAGCAAGTTCTCGCCGAGACCGTCTGGCTCAAGATCATATTGAAGTCCGTCAAAGCCATCGTCCGGATGGCAACTTGCGCAGGAAAACTGGCCGTGAAACGTTCGAGCAGCGCTATGGAAAAGGCGTTCTCCCCGGGCCGCTCGATCGCGATCAACGCTTTCGCTGAGTGCAATAGTCTTGATGACCTCATCCGACACGGTATCGACAACTGTGATCGTGTCATCGAGCCTATTGGCCACGAAAAGCCGGTGTCCATTTCGATCGATAGCGAGCGCCTGCGGATTTGCGCCGACCTTGATCCGTGCTACCACATAGCGTCGAGAGAGACCCAGATGATCGGAGTAGTTGGTTAAGTGACCGTTCAATGCCTCATCTACAGTTTTCTGAAGCAGGCCCACATCTACTGCCGTCACCGTGTCCGCGCCTGAACAGGAAAGATAGAATTTGCGGCCGTCGGGTGTGATTACCACATCGTGCGGATCGGCGTAACTCCGATTCGGCTGATCCACCAGGAGTTGTACGGGCGCGGCATCTCGGTCGGCTGATAACACAGCAAAACCGTTGGTGACAACCCAACCACGCGCCACTTGCACCATCGGCACAAGATTCTTGGGACGGCTGATAGCCGTAATACCTAGCAAACCGTCTTCCGTAAATGCGATTCCTCTGCCGATATTCGCGCCTTCGAGGATGATTCGATCAACTACGCGCGCTGATACATCATCGATGACCGTAATCTCGTTGCGACAGGGCATATCGGGGGAAACCGGGTTCGACAACAGATTAGTGACAAATAACTGGCCTTTACTCGCTTGAAGAGAAACAGCTTCAGGTCCGTTGCCCGATATCAGCCGTTTGATCTCGAGACCGGTGGTGAGATTAAATATGACGATCTGGTCGAGCGAATGCGCTGCCACATACAATCGTTTCCCGTCAGCCGAAACGGACACTCCAGTCGGATCACCGCGAAGCACGAAACTTCGAAGCGTTTCAAGGGAGTCAACATCCAGCTCGATAATTCGTTGCCCGCGACGGCACGAAACGTACATCCGCTTTCCATCTGGATGCAAACATGCAGCAAACGGTGAGGCGGCCGTCGGGACTTGTGCCACTACTTCTTCACGTTGATGGTCAAATCGCAGAATCGTATTTCGCGTTTCGCACAGGATCAGAATGGAGCTGCCGTTGGCTTCGGGAAGCAAGAACTTCGGGCCGCACGCAGCTTCCGACTCCTGCGCAACCGCGGTGCGCACAGAAAGAGCGACGAGCACCAGGCAGAGTATCAGATTCTTCCTCGGTTGGCCTTCAGGTGTAAGGTTAGGGATGTATTTCTGCCCTTCTTCCCTCACTTTTTGCTTCCTTTCCACCATCGGTACGCTGACGAATCGTCAGCACTTGATCAGTTCGGACGTCTTTCATACTTTGACGAGTTTGGTCTGGCCAAACGATATCGAGTGAATCAATCCGTACATGTTCTCCAAGGCCGAAGTGAAGTCGCGGATCATGTTGCGAGAGATATCCGCCACCGGATCGACGTAGTCTGACGATCGTCTGCCCGCCTACACGCACCGTGACCACCGTACCAATCGCATCGCGATTCGAGCCGTGACCAATCAGATCGATCATCAACCAATGCTGCTTGGGACGTGGTGTATCGTTACGAAGCAGTGCTGGCGGATCATTCAGATTCGTAATCAATACATCGATGTCGCCATCGTTATCAAAGTCTCCGCCCGCCACACCGCGCCCGACATGCTTGTCTTTCATGCAGGCACCGGCGGCTTCCGATACATCCGTGAATCGACCTCGTCCGTCGCCAACAAATACGACATCCTCTTGCGATTCGAGGTGGTGGACGTCGCCATTGCTAACGAACAGGTCCAACCCGCCGTCCAGATTGAAATCTGCAAACACACCACCCCATCCGACATACTGCCCCATCACGGGCGAGATTCCGGATCGTACGGCGCGATCTTCGAACCCAAGTTTCCCGGCGCCTCGGTAAAGACAGGTGTATGACATGTCGGGGATGAACAAGTCAAAGAGCGAGTCGCCGTCGTAGTCGGCGATTTCGACACCCATCGCTGCCGTGGCTTCGCCGTTCTCGCCAAATGCGACGCCAAGCTCCCATGCCTCATTCACGAAACTTTCTTTTCCCGTGTTGCGGAAAAGGAAGTTTTCCATTGCATCGTTGGAAACAAAGATGTCGATGTGCCCGTCGCCGTTATAGTCGAATGCACCGACGCCCATGGCGCGACCAATCGGATCGACGGCAATGCCCGAATTTTTCGTAAGATCGGTAAACGTACCGTTTGCATTGGCACGGAATAGCTTGTCCTGTTGCCCCGTGTACGCGAGCGGCCCGGGGAAACCATCCGGTGCGTAGTAGAGCTGATAGTCCGGGTCGTATTCTACATAATGGCCAACGTAAATATCGAGCCGACCGTCACCGTTGTAGTCGAAGAAGGCGGCGCCCACACTGAAGCGAGGATCGTCGACGCCTGCGGATGCGGCGATATCGGTGAACGTTCCGTCTCCGTTGTTGCGGTACAAGAAGTTCGGCCCATAGTTGGTGACGTAAAGATCGGTGTCGCCATCGCCCTCGTAATCCGCGGCAATGACACCCATTCCATAGGCGGATTGCGCCAATCCGGCTTGGCTGGTCACGTTTTCGAAGGTTCCGTCCCCACGATTTCGATAAAGTCGATCCGTAGCGGAGGTTAGTTTGTTTCGTTCCGATGGAACGAGATTCGGATTGGAAAGCCCTTCCAGCCAACACCCGTTTACGAAATAGATGTCCAGCCATCCATCGTTGTCGTAATCCAGGAAGCCACAGCCAACGCCGACGGACTCAACGATGTTGGTCATATCATCGTCGCCGATCGTTTGAACAAAATCGATACCGGCTTGCCTTGTAACGTTTGTAAACAAAATGGGCGTTTCTTTTTTTGATTCAGCATGGCCGTTCGGAGCCGCGAAACTCAGAATCACCGCAGCCCAAACGACGAACTGCATCAACCGACTATGAGCATATCTACAAAGTCGCGCTGACGGTGCAAAGATCAAACTAGTCGTTCCTGCGCTCATCCGGTCAGTTCTCCATCACAACTGTTTCGACATTTTGGATTTCATGCGGCCAAGGGCCGGGCACTGTTACGTCATCATAAAGCGCCCCTAAATCAACCCACGTTCGAAAGAGCTCGAGCTGTGCGGCTGGCAGCATGGGGCCGGGATGAGCCTCGACCATAGGCCTCTCGAAAGGGGCTGGTGAGTACTGTTTGGCAAGGGCTCTCCCATAAAGCATCCAAATGAGCGGACTGGATCGAGCATCCCCCGGATGAACGCGGCGACCGCCAATCGACATAGGCTTGTTTTCTTGATGTGCCATAATGCTGGCATAAGCAGGACCAAACCGATTCACCAGAGGCGCGTTTTTCGTTCCGCTTATGTGATCGGGTATCAAATTCATGCCAGCCGTTGGGTAAGGTGGAATATGGCAGTCCGTAGTTGCGCAGGTTTTTTTTACGATTGGGCTGATGTCGTGCCGAAATGTTACGGTTCGCCAATTCAATGGATCGGTCAGATCGGTCGGTTCCCGCCGGGTAGCCAACGAAACCCGATTGGGCGGCGAGAGTTCACGGTTTTCATGGCAACCAATGCAAACTCGGCGTTCGTTAGGACGCACCCAGAACCAAGCTCTTTCGTTCATGGCTGCGAACCCGTCCTGATCGATGAGTTGGATACGCAACGGACGATCCGCCGGCACTTTCAAATAGACCGATCCATCCGTCGCCGGTGGAACTTCACCAAGAATCCTAGACGGGATGAAGCCGGTCGCCGATGCCGGATGCACGAGCGGTTCGCCTTTCTGGCCCGGCGGCGGCTCAAATGCAACTTCACCTTCCATATATTTAATCGGACGCCCTTCGATGACGCGAACCGCGCGAATTGCGTTCGATTGCCGTGCACGTTGATCTGTTCGGTCAGTTTCGTTGCAGTCGAGAATCGCCAAGTAACCGTAAGGCATATCGGCCACAACCGTGCTGATGCGTGGTTCGGGCGGAACCCGCGGAACGCCGATCGTGGGCGAAAACTCGTCATACTCCGGATCGTCGTAGAACTTGGTAATCGCGCCGTCGTCGTAGATGTACAAGCCGAACGTTGCGGCTGGTACGCCCGATGGCCTTGCTGAAAGCAGAAGTCGCCCGTCCGGAAGTGGTGCCAAATCGGCGACAACGTATTTGTCTGCCGATACAAGGGTACGATAGCTTGCAAATGAGTCGTTCAAGGATGTCGCCACGAGCGTCCCCGAACCAAATTCCGAAGCGCCTTGCGCCACGACAAACGCGATTTCGTCTGAACCGATAAACTTTGCGCCTCGTTTGAGCCAGGGGGGGCGGTGATTCCCCGTAAAAGGAAACACGCCAGTGCCATCTGCATTGATTAGCATCAGAGCTACCGTCCCCAGTGGCCAATGGTGATTCCCTATGTGCTGCCAAGACGAATAGAGCACGCGTCCGTCGGGCAATATCAATGGATCGAAATCGCTGCTCGGGTTGAACGTCAAGCGGGTCGGAATTTCGTTACCTGGGTATTGGGCAAAAAGTGAGAACGAATATTTGCCGCCGTGTTCTTCATATTCCCGTCCGAGTAAGGAAGAAAAAATGATACGCTGGTCCGACAAATAAACCGGGTTGGCGCAGTCCGCATCGGTCGCAACTATCTTGCGAGGCTGACCGTCAAGTTTTTCTAACTCCCAAACCTCCAAAGGCTCGCCCGTCGCTCGTTGCCCAACGAACATCAGGCTCGATCCGTCATGGTGGAAATGGGGATCAGCAGCCGTTGCGAATCCTTCGGTCAGGACGCGCACTTTATGGGCGCCGTCTCCGAATTTAGAGGCGACTATACGCATACCGGATAAGTATCGGGTCGCAAGAATCGTGCGCCTTACATCGGTGGCGGTGAGTGACGATGACTTGGGAGCTTGCGTAAACGCCAAAGGGAAAGATTCGGTAGCTGCCGGTGCCCCGACAAGCCCGAGAACCAGAGCAATAGTACTAAGACACATCGGAATATGTATCATGTCAATTTGCTCTCCCCTCTTATTCGTCTCCCCAATTCACAACACCTGTCAGGTAAAACAGACTCCCTCTCAAATAACTCGCTCGCAACTCGTGCTTACTGCTTCCTAGGTTTCTTGAAATGGTGGCTCGCGTACCAAACTGACGGAGCTGTTGAGGCAAGCGTCGATTTGCCGCACATTGCGACACCCGGCTCAAACCTGTCGGATTAGCTCTCCATTCGGCGACACCTATCACAAGTTAGTTAGGTTATCTAATCATAAGCGACCTCGAAAGTCAAGCCTGAACCGGATATTGGACTCTAGCTCTGTCGATGGAATTGAGGGGCATTGAAAGGGCAATGTCCGATCAATCTGTGATCTGGAGATTTGCTAACCTTGTCGAAATATGAATGGGAATCCCAGCAGCTCAGGCACACTATTTCGCCAAACCACGCGTGCGCCCTTAAAACGCGGCGTCACCGGGGCTTACGAGCAGTTGCAGGCCGGCCCGATTCACGGCGGCTAAGAAAAGGACAGTCGGTGTCGGCGCCGATTAGGACGCAGGTGCCATTGGCGTGGGCGCCGCATTGCAGGCAGAAGTCCTTGAACGCCCGGTCGGATCGGGCTAGGAAACCAGCAATCGAGTGCAACGTGTTCGTCCATGCCTGCAAGTCGCGCTGGTCTGCCAGTCGGATAGTGTTTCGGAGCAGGTGTCGCTGTTGTCGTCGCACAACGCTAAATCGCTGTCGACCTTCGTCACTGAGTTCGTGAATCGATTCGCGCCCGTCCCGTTCACTCACACGACATTTGATCCAGCCAGCCTGCTCAAGAGCGTCGGTGATCTGGGTTACGGAAGGCCGACGGATTCCCAGAAACCGGGCAATTTGACTCGATGTCTGACCTCCACGATGGCTCAAAAGTCGAAGAACCTGAACCTTGGAGTGCGACACCGCAGCCCCCAATGCTTCCTCAACGGCACGATCATGCAGAACATGGGTTACTGTACGAGAAAGAACCGAGAGAGCATTGTACAAATCATCGACAGCCTCGGCGGGAATGGACACCTTAGGAGCCATGCAGTTTCTCCAGCCATGTTTAGATTAGGTCACCTAATCAACATACCAAACTTTCAGCTCTGACTCAATTGCGTTTCCACCGTGCAGGGGCGTTTTGAGCTGGACAGGGAGTTTCGTAACTAATTTGCCGACGGGGTATGCCCGCATCATTTCGTATTGTCTGTCAACCAAGGACTCTTGACTTGATGTGCGCGGCGGCCTTACCGCTCCATGCGGTTGTGATTTCATGGACCGCATTCTGTCTGGCTACGAATGACAGTCGTTTTGATTCAGATTAAGGTTCGAGGTCGGGCGGGTGTGTTCTTTGAGTATCAGGCCCTGACCTTCCCCCTCGTTTCATACCAGTTTGTAAGTTGGTCGAAGCATAGTCCAGTGTTTTTCAGTTCGACTTATTCTGCATGGTTTCCTTACATTCGAACTCCCACGCGTGGATACGCCAAAAAAATGGCACTTACCTAAGGTGGCAAATGCGACACGATGAATACGCATTAGAAAGGGCAATATGGCCGTTTTGGACGTTGGATTCGCTTGGTTAGTCATTGAAGTCCACCGAGAACAAGACGAAAATCGTCCATCAAAACTGAACCTTGGAAAAAAAGGGCGAAAATCGTATTATGTACAGTGGTTTATCCGTACCTTTTCCAACTCAAGAGCAACGATAAGTGGTACACGAGTTCATGTTGCCCCGCCAAGTGGCTGAACTGGAAATGCTATTGGGATAGTGACAGATAAGTCATCTTTTCGATGCGGAACAAAAGCAAACTCTCGGTTGATCGCTGCTATGCCATCCGGGAACGTCATTTTGAGCGGCATTGCATGTGCTTTTTGCTTTGGAGGTGAGGTCAATGTGTCATTTTTCAGGACTGCGAATTACATGGTTTGCGTCGGCTGTTTGTATTCTGTTGCTATCCGGTGAGCCTGTTCGCGCCCAGCAATTGCTTACGGTGACAGCCCTAAATGATAAACCAGGATTTCTTGATGGCATCGAAATCACTATCAGGGCAATTGATGTTGGTGTAGGATTCGTTTTTGCGACCCTGTCATGGGATGCAAACGACAACATGTACTCCGATCAATCGATAATGCTCTCGAATACACCCTGGACTTTGCGTTTTACTCTTCGCGATGATTGTTGCGGAAGCAATGGCGCAGGAAATTGCGGCCCCGCTTGCACTATTTGTGATCCAACTGGACAGCCCGATTGTGACCGCATTGCTGCGATAGACAGTTTCGTAATATTTGGAATTCTACGAGAAGGCGAGGATTTCGACCGCACTGGCCCTCCCAATTGCGCAACCGGATTCGTAAGTGGAAAAACGGCGGTCGTGTGTGGCCAGGAAGGCGCTTTCGTTGAGTATGACGTGTTTCCCGCGCCGCTGAAAGCAAACGGCTACCCTCAATTAGCTTCAAAAAACAAGTATATCTCATTCACCCCAAACCCTGCAGCGGCAGGATTACCACATGGTTACCAAGTTACACATGTGGACTCCGGTCGTGCGTGGTATATCAGTACACCTCGAATGACGCCGACGTCAGTCATCGGGGAGAACCTTGCATTTCTGGTTGGTGACAACACTCCGCCGATTTTTGACTTTGGTACGCTGCCAGTCGTTCATATTGGTGGTTGTGACATCGCGCCAGGTGAGAGTTTTGAAATCCGCGCGACTGATGGCTTAAACTTTTCAGTGCCGCTCGATGTTACTACTACCGCTCAGCCGACAAACGGTCGCCATTGGTCCGACGTTGTCGGTGCATTCAGCGTACTTGGAAATATTGAAACGAGGCCAAATACACCTCCGTTAAGCTGGGAGCCGCCTAACGGCGCCATGAACGGTTTTGATATTACCGCGGTCTTGCGAGGCACCGACTCCGGAGATCCAACTAGGCCGCACATTACCTGGACAGACATCGATGGTGGTCCGTCGAGCGTTACAAACCGGGCGACCAACGGGAACGATGTTCTTCGTGCCGTCAATGCATTCGCCACCGGCACCGGTCGTGAATTCTATGCGACGGATCATCCAGATGTGGGCGGTGCCGGCTGTCCGATCTGCGATCCAGTTACTTCTGGACCGTGTGGCATTCCGCCGCTGGAGTCGGCGATTGCCCCATAGAGTTGATTGTAAAACCACTATGGGAAGGGGCGGGCTCTGCCGTAAGGACTACAATGACGGCTATGTCATCGAATAGCCCAGCAGCAATCAGCTGCGTGATGTTGCAGCCGGATTCGTAATCACACCGATAACACACGGTTTTTGTTGGGCTCCGCCAGAGCGCTGTAATCCTGCGAAAACCATACCGACCATATTGGCACGCCAACGCAATGATCCGCTCGGCAATCTCGGTTCATCACCGCGAACCCTGGCCGGTGACGCTGTGTGGATCTGGCCTGATTGAGTACCCGACACGCACGACGCTGCGAGACGTTGGACAACACTGCCTGCGTACGCTCGATCGCCTTACACCTGCGCGCCGGGCTCAGAAGTTTGGGTTGGCCGCCTCCTTTAAGATCGCGTTGTCCAGCGACAGGTCTGCGACCAGCTTCTTGAGACGACCGTTCTCGCGCTCGAGTTGTTTGAATTGCCTGGCCTGATCTAACTTGAGTCCGCCGTAGACCTTACGCCATCGGTAGAATGTCTGCTCCGTAACGCCGATTTGCCGACACGCCTCAGGAACAAGCTTACCCTTGGCGATGATTACTTCAGCCTCGCGAAGCTTGTGGATGATCTGTTCAGTCGTGAATCTCTTCTTGCTCATCATCTGACCTCCTCTAAATCCATGATCCAGGTGACATTCACCCCGTATCTTGATCCACCGGTAGAGTTAGTTTGTTGGGTTAATGTTCGTATGACCTGGGGGGCACGTCATCATCATCGCATCCGAATACCAGCCTGATGATCCAAGCTAAATGTATCCTGGCGGAATGTTGGATACAGTCTCAACGGTTCAATGAAAAAGAAGCTCTGCTGGCTAAGTGCTATCGTGAACTCGACCAAAATTCGAATGAAAACCTCAATAGTGCGCTAACAGTAGTGTGTAAGAAGCTGAGTGCGCTCTACACGCTCTGGGAAAAACCCAAAAAGGCTGAGGAATGGACTGACAAGTGTCCGTCGATTCGCTGATTGAAAACCCCCAAGCTCCTGCATTTTTTAAGAGTTTGTCGAGCAGTCTTTTCGGATGGACAATCTTCCTTCTTTGCTAGCAACCGATTCGCCAAACGGAAAGGGTATATTGGGCCAACGAAATGACATGCAGCATGGCGGACTTAACATGGTGGGGTCAACCGCCGGGGAGCGGGTCTAAGAAGAACAACCCTAATCCTATACCTGGACTAGGTCTGAGGGAAAAGATCATTACGAGCAATTGGGCGAAAGGTCAGGTGCACCGCAAGAATCGGTGGACCGGTATAGCACAGGATCAATAAAGTCTCTGCGAACAGCATGGCGCAGCAAGAAAGCGGGGCAGGCCGTGATGACCTGCCCCGCGCAATCACGTTCGATCTGGTTCAAGCAAGTCGCAAGACTTGACCCTATCGAAATCAAACTTCGACGATTACTGCCTCGTCTCTGCTCCTTGTTCACGGAACGCAGATGTCATTGACCTCGTCACACGTTTGGCCAGGGCACGGATCGATAACGCCACCAGCTGGCAGGACTGTATCGAACACGGCTATTCCCGCGCCAAAAGCACCATCAACGCTATGGACACCAAAGCCAACGGTGTGAGGCCCGGCGTTCCCGGTCAATGCATCGACATCGACAACGTAGTGGATAGATGCTGATACTTGACCAGCGTTATCCACCGTGCCTCCGTTGCCATTCCCACCCGTCGTCGAAGCCCCGAGGGTACCGTTAAGATTCAGGCCGTAATAGGTGCCATCGACATAGAATACCGGATAGTCCCAGCCTCCCGTATCACTACTCGAGTAGCTCAATAGATCAAACTCCAGATTGCTTCCACTGAATGTGACACCTCCTTGGCTCACCCAAGTGAAGCTAGCCGATCCGGCGTCCGCACCGACCACATTGAGGTTGCCAGGGAACGTGATTGCACCGCCACCCAGTTGAGAAGTCCAGTCCGCATTGCCGTCGAACGTGCCGTTCGCCACACCCGGACTGGTTACTGGCGTACAAGTGCCGCTTTGGCAAACGTCAGAGCCATTGCAGAACGTACCATCGTCGCAGGCGATACTATTGTTAGTATTCTGGCAGACATTGGCGACACATGCGTCGTCTGTGCATACGTTCCCATCATCGCAATCCGCGTTTATGATGCAATTGGCTGCAGCTACCATCGTGACGTTGACGTCATCGATCGCTATGTCACCTTGCCAGCTGCTGCCACGCGTTCCCCGGAAGCGAACTCTTACTGACGAAGCGCCGACATATGGCGTTAGATCGATAGTCGCCTGAGACCAGGATGTGCCTTGATTGCCAGACAGCGTGAACGCATTTGTCCATGTTGTGCAATCGGTAGACACTTCCGCCTCCAGCGTTCCCATCGACGCGCCAAACATGTTGTACCAGAATGTCATGGTAGAACTGCTTGCACCGCTGAGGTCCAGACATGGCCCTTCCAGTATCGCGGTATCACCCGCCGTGCGCGGTGAGGACGTTTCGGTATACATATAGAATCCGCTGCCGGACGTGTGGTCGCCGGATGGCCCTGTGTTCGACGATGGCGTCGAGCCGCTTCGCCTTGTCCAGTCAAAGACATCGCCGGTCACATTGGTCCACAATCCAAGCCCTGTATCGAAATTCTCCGTGTAGGGGAATGTCGATACTGCGGTGGCACACTCGTTGCTACACACATTGGCAGTGCATGCGTCAATCGTGCAGGCATTGCCATCGTCACAATCTGCGTCGGTCAGGCATCCGGTGGTCGTACAGGTTTGCGTTCCCTCATCACACGTTTGACCAGCCGTACATGGCGACACGCCTGCCTGGCAATCAAGCAATGCGTCACATGTTTCGCTACCGTTGCAGAATAAACCATCATCGCAGGCTGCATTGCTAGCCACATTGTCGCAATTGTTGGTCGTTTCGTTGCACGAATCCGTCGTACAACCAACGCCATCGTTACAATTTACCGCTGTTCCAGCCTGGCAATCGAGTATGGCATCGCAGGTCTCGACACCATTGCAGAACAAGCCATCGCTGCAGGCTGCGTCGCTGGCGATGTTGTCGCAACTGTTTGTCGTTTCATTGCACGAATCTGATGTGCAACCTACGCCATCGTTGCAGTTTACGGCTGTGCCTGCTACGCAGGTGTTGCTGACACAGGTTTCGGCTCCGTTACAGAATAGGCCGTCATCGCAATCGCTATCGATGTTACAAGCGACACACGATGATGTGGCTTCGTCACAGACCTCGCCAGGACATGGATCGCCACCAGCCTGGCAATCGAGTACGGCATCGCAGGATTCACTGCCGTTGCAGAAAACGCTGTCATCGCATGCTGCGTTGTTCGCTACGTTGTCGCAACTGTTTGTTGCTTCATTGCAGGAATCCGTTGTACAACCAACCGCATCGTCACAATTCACAGCGGCACCTACTTGACAGTCGAGTAGTGCATCGCACGTTTCTGCCCCGTTGCAGAAAAGGCCGTCATCACACGCAGCGTTGTTGGTCAGATTGTCACAAGACGAAGTGGCTTCGTTGCAGGAATCCGTCGTGCATCCGACACCATCGTTGCAGTTGACCGCCGACCCGACCTGGCAATCGTTTACTGCGTCGCAGGTCTCGGCGCCATCGCAGAATATGCCATTATCGCAATTGGCATTGTTCGCTGTGTTATCGCAAGAGTTTGTCGCTTCGTTGCAGACGTCATCCGTACAACCAACGCCATCGTTGCAATCAACCGAAATACCTGCCTGGCAATCTAACAATGCGTCGCATGTTTCCACGCCATCACAGAACAAGCCGTTGTCACAGGCGGCATTGTTTGGCACGCTATCACACGAGTCAGTAGCCTCGTTGCAAGTATCCGTCGTGCAACCCACGCCGTCGCTACAGTTTACGCTGGTACCGGCTTGGCAATCGAGAAGTGCATCGCACGTCTCAACGCCGTCACAGAATAATCCATTATCGCAAACGGCATCGTTAGCTATGTTATCGCAAGACGTGGTTGCTTCGTTGCATGAATCATCAGTACATCCCACGCCGTCGTTACAGTCTACAATTGCACCGCCGACGCATGTGTTGCTCACGCACGATTCAGCGCCATTGCAGAACAGCCCGTCATCACAATCCGCGTCGATGACACAGGCTACGCAGGTGTTGGTAGCTTCATCACAGGCTTGTCCGAAACACGGGTTGGTTCCGGCCTGGCAGTCGAGAAGTGCACCGCAAGTTTCACTGCCGTCGCAGAACAATCCGTTATCACAATTCGCGTTGTTGACAATGTTATCGCAAGCGTTGGTTGTTTCGTTACATGAATCATCCGTGCAGCCAACTCCGTCGTTGCAGTTGACGGCTGCGCCTGCCTGGCAGTCGAGTGCAGCGTCACACGTTTCAGAGCCGTCACAGAACAGACCATTGTCGCAGTTAGCATTGTTCACGATGTTATCACAAGCGTCGGTTGTTTCGTTGCAAGCATCATCTGTACATCCCACGCCGTCGTTGCAATCGACAGCCGCAGCAGTTTGACAGCCAAGAGTCGCGTTGCAGGATTCAGCGCCATTACAGAAAAGGCCATCGTCGCAGGCGAGATCGTTCGTCGTGTTGTCGCAGGCGTTAGTGGTCTCGTTGCATGCATCCATCGTACATGCCACACTGTCATTGCAATCCACAGCAGTGCCCGTCTGACAATCGAGCACGGTATCGCAAGTTTCGGTGCCATCGCAGAACAACCCATTGTCACAATTCGCATTGTTGGCTACGTTGTCGCAACTGCTGGTTCCCTCGTTGCATGAGTCATCCGTGCAACCTACCCCATCATTACAGTTCACAGCTGTGCCAGGTTGGCAGACGCTGGCTACGCATGTTTCCGCACCGTTGCAGAAAACGCCGTCGTCACATTCTGCGTTGGTCGTGCACCCACCGGTACAAGGATTCGAGCCTTGGGCGTCTATGTGCAAGGACCAATTGTTGAGTGTGCCGGAATCTGCGGAAACGCTATCAAATATAGTGATGGTCCAAACGCCAGCAGCATCCATACCGTCAAACGCTGCCAATGCATTGTTTGGCGTATAATTAGGTGGAGATGTCATGTTTGCGACACACTGGGATTCCATCGCACCACCCGTGCCTTCGTCGTCCAGGAGTATGCCGCTGAAGTTATCTGAACTGCAACCATAAGTGGAGCCGGGGACGCCGGGTCGATCGACTATAGTGACTGTAGTGCCCAGGTGAGAAATCGTCACGGTCAGGTCACCTACCCATGTGTGACTGATGTTCAAGTCAACATCTATGTCACCGATCGTGAACGTGTCAGGTACGTTGATGGTGTCCGTCGCTGCGTTGCCTGCACCACCGCCATCAGGAATGGCTGCACCCGGTGCCGCAGAATAAACGGTAGGATTGCCCGCTGTTCCACTCCCGCAGACTGATCCATCTCCCAAATATACGCCGCCGCCGGTCGAGCAATTGCTCGGGCTGTCAATTGCACAGACCGTTCCCGCGCAGCAAGCGCCTTGACCTTCACAAATACCACCGTTGCAGGTTTGCCCAATCGGGCATGAGATCGGCGTATTCGAGCAAGTACCAGTATTACACACATCTGTGGTGCAAGGGTCACCGTCATTGCAGTCGGAATTGTTAACGCATGGCGTGACGAGCGACAGCGTGTTAATCGCATCAATGCGACCATAGCCATAAGCGCGATCAAACCCTGCTGCGCCCAAGTCTGTCGCTCCATCACGAAGAATCTGGCGAACCTGGGCCGGAGTGAGCGTTGGGTCGGCGTCGAGCACCAATGCAGCGAGCCCGGCAACCATAGGAGATGCCATGCTGGTGCCACTCTGACTAGCGAGTGATGATCCCCCGGCTGCGTTGCTGGCCGATAGAATCACCGACCCTGGAGCGGACACGTCCAGAAAATCACTTTGATTGCTGAAGCAAACAATGCTGTCCGCGGCTGGGCTGTTGTTCGTGCAGCAACCCCAGTTAAAGTTTGATGTTGAATTCTCGCAATTCGGATAAGCTGCTTTGTAGGTCGCACCAACGGCGATCACGCTTGAACCGCACGCTGGCGAACCCATCGAATTCGAGTTACATTCATTGCCTGATGCCGCTACGACCACAACACCTGCGGCTGCAGCGTTATTGGCCGCCACAGCCCAACTATGCGTGTCACATGTGCTGGCGAAGTTACCCGTACCGATACTGAGATTGATGACGTCAGCACGTCCGCCGGAAGCGCTTTGGTCTGCGCAATGGTCAATACCTGCGATAATGTTGCTGGTAGTGCCTCCGCCTGCAGAGTTCAACACCTTGGCACCTATCAGCGTGGCGTTAGGAGCCATACCTTGAAAGGTTTCGACACCGTCGCATCCTAGGTCCACCGTTATACCCGTACCTCCCACAGAGATACCAGCCACATGAGACCCGTGTCCATTGTCATCGTCAGGGTTCGAATCGTTGTTGTTAAAATCGAAACTGGCCGCCGCATCGATGCGTGAGGCGTACATCGTATGGTCCATGTCGATTCCCGTATCCACAATGCACACCCGAACGCCCGTGCCGTCGTATGGCAGGCTGGCCGCGGTTAGTTGGCTTTGAAGGGCACGAACGAGCGGTGTTGACTCGTCGAGGCGGATGACATTGGGGTGGTATTCGTCTAATTCAACTTTGGAGACTCCAGGCAGCTTGCGTAAAGCGTTGATTTGCGATTCCGGCAGATCACGAATATTGAGAACATTGGGCATAACGTCCCCGTATTCATACTTCACTGTACCTGCCATGTTGGCTGAGAAAGCTCGGACGCCCTTGCGCTGCGCAGCGTGCTTTGTGAGGGTTGGGTCCATATGTACAAGCACGCTGACGCGTTTTGCTCCTGTCGTGTCAACGTAGGTGAGCGGGTGTTTTGTCATAGGCGCCGCGACAGCGTTAGCTGATGCTGCGCCCGGAACGCGTACCGCGTCCGGTGCCCAAGCGTCATTTGACCCATCTAGCTGTAATTGAACCGCATTGCTTTCTAGGTGTTCCCCGCCGCCTGCATTTGCGGACCTCTCGGCTGACAATGTTGCCATAGCCGCTATTACAGTGGCCACGACAAGATACCGGAGCCAGGATTCAAACCATCGCCCTTGTTTTCTGTGCATAATTCGTTCGTTCCTCTTAGAAATGAAATGACCATAACAGAACGACACCTTGCCACGGTAGTGGGTCTGTGGCGAGGCGACTGACGCGCGGGAAGAATTGCACCTTAGAGTGCATAGCTATTGGCATCCAATTAAATACGGAGGCTGCCGAGCGTGTGATACGCATGACCTACTTTGACGCTTGCCTCACAATGTTGCAACACAAGATGAGATTTCGTTAAGCTAACGACATGGATAATTGGAGTCAAGAAAAATTAATCGACTATTATGTGGCATAAACCTCCCTGTGAAAAGTAGCCTTGGGGTTTCTACTACGCTTCAGATTTGGAGTCAGCAAGACCTGCGTGATTCGTATGTCTTGCACACGTTATCAACAAATGACAAGCTCAAGGCCTGGAGGAAAGACTACAACGAATTAAGACCTCATAGCGCGCTGGGCAACCTGGCTCCCAGCGAGTACGCTCAACTGAGCCAGAATACAAAGACCGCATGAATCGAAAAACTAACCCTGCAACCGGTATGAAAATGGGGAGCGGGTCAGCAATGAGTACGGATTAAACGGGAGGCACAACGAGTTAAACTGAAGGTACAGGGATAGGTCAATCAATTGCTCGTCCGCAGAGTCGATCAGCATTCTGAAGTTCAATCAGTATCAGCGAATTCGATTTGAACGGCAACAATCTCTTTGGTGTTTGCCAAGAAAGCATCTAGGACATCCGGATCGAAGTGGGTTCCGCGGCCTTCTTCCATGATGTCGAGGCATTTCTTTAGTGGGAAAGCAGGCTTGTAAGGTCTTTCGCTGCTGAGCGCATCAAAGACGTCAGCGACGGCGGTAATCCGGCCTTCGAGGGGTATGTTTATTCCCTCTAGGGCCAACGGGTACCCGGTGCCGTCCCATCGTTCATGATGGGTAATCGCAATTCGGGCGGCCATAGTTAATAGTTCAGACTGAGTACCGCCCAAAATTTTTGCCCCGATATCGGCGTGATGTCGAAAAATATTCCACTCATCGTCTGAGATGCATTCGAAAACTCTCTTCCCGAGTCCGGAATGGGTTTTCATTATTCCGAATTCATCGGGAGTGAGTCTTCCGGGTTTAAGAAGGATCGAGTCAGGGACTCCGATTTTTCCAACATCATGAAGTGGAGCAGCGTGCTCCATGATTTGAGCTCTTGCTTCGTCCAGTGACAACGCCCTCGCGATGATGCCGACATAGCGTCCTACGCGAATAACATGATAGCCCGTCTCGTTGTCTCGATACTCCGCTGCACGGGCGAGGCAGTGGATAATCTCAAGTCGAGTCCTGGCGAGCTCATGGGTTCTTTCGTCCACTCTTCGTTCGAGAGTTGCAGCATAATCTTTCAGTTGGTCGTTTTGCTCTTTGATGAGTAGAGCGTTCCGTACTCGCGGGAGAAGATCACTCGGATCAACAGGCTTTGTGAGAAAGTCCGTCGCGCCAAGATCCAACGCCCGCTGTTTGGTTTCCTGATCGGTCGAAGCAGTCAATATGATGACCGGTGTCTGTAATGAAGCACTGGTGCTGCGAAGCTCTTTGAGGATATCAAGTCCACTGACATTTGGCATCATAATGTCCAGTAGGATTATGTCTGGGTTTTCGCGTTCGATGAGTCCCCGGGCACTCGTGGCGTCGTGAGTCGTTATGAAATTTGTATATCCCTCTAGTTCCATGTACTTTCGAACAACTGCAGTATTCAGTGGTTCGTCATCGACGATCATGACCCTTGCGTGCAGCGCTGGGGACGGTGCTTTTTGCGTTGGTAACGCTGCTGTCGAGGCGAGCAAGGCGGTTGAGTTCTCCGTTCTAACTGTCATAAGACATCCTCTCTTTGGGCGTTCGGATTCTGAACGCAATCGGTTGCATCGATTGCGATCCGGCTGGCCAGTTCAACAATTTCGGCTAACGCAGCCTCGACCAGTGCGTAGGATCCTTCATCTGCCAACTGGCTTAATCGCTCAGCGGGAGCGGTAAAGGAGGCGAATCCCACTGTCCCGCCCGCACCTTTCAGCCTGTGAGCTAGCTCCCCAAGAGTGACACGATCGTGTCTCGCGCACGCCGCGACCATCGCCTCTAGCTGGCCAGGAAGGCAATCCATGAAACTTTCCACTATTTCCCGAAATTCCGGGTCGTGTGTGGGTAAAGTCGAGTAGACCTTGGATGCGGTGTCGCGACTTTCATTGCACGTCGCGTCGGAGTCGCCCGCCTTACGGCCTCCCGTACCCAGTGCTTTTGCAACTGCGCGAAGCAGTGCCTCTTCTTCGACTGGCTTGCTTAGGTACCCGGAGCATCCGGCGCGTTTGCACTTCTCTTCGTCGCCGCGCATGGCGTTAGCGGTAAGCGCGATGATAGGGGTCATGATCCCATGACTTCGCAACGCTCGGGTGGCATTGTAACCGTCCATGACGGGCATTTGCATGTCCATCAGTATAATGTCGAACGGTGTCCCGATCCTCTGCGATCGTTGCATCAACTCGATGCCGATCTTCCCATGTTCTGCCAGCGTAACATCGAGTCCTGCCCGTCGAAGTACTAGGCTGACATATTTGCGGTTGACGTCACCGTCCTCCACCAACAGAACGCGTCCAGAAAGCGTTAACGATTCGACGGTATTCGTCGTGTCGGATGGCGTTGCAATCGCCTCGCCAGCGGCTTTGTCGATCATCATGACTCCGGCCAGCGGACCGGTGGCAATCTTCAATGTGAAAGTACTACCTTCTCCCTCCGTGCTGGTGACAGATATACTCCCGCCGAGCGCGTCGCTGATCCGACGACTGATCGCAAGCCCTAACCCAGTCCCCCCGAATCTGCGCGTCACCGACGAATCACCTTGTATGAAAGGATAGAATATCGTATCAAGCTTCTCGGAAGGGATTCCAATACCAGTGTCGATGACATCGATTGCGAGATAGTGAGTGTCGTCCTCCTTGATGAGTCGGGTAAGGAGGCGCACGCCGCCTGTTTTCGTAAACTTGACGGCATTGCCTACAAGATTAACGAGAAGTTGCTTAAAACGCGTCGGATCAGACTCGATTACCTCGGGGATATTTGTCTCAAAACTGACTTCGAGTTTGAGATTGGCTTCCTTAGCACGCGGGCGCAGGAGCGATGCGACATCCGAGATGATTAAATGAGGCGAACACTCGATCCGTTCGAGTTTCAGTTGTCCGGCCTCAATCTTAGATAGATCCAGCACGTCGTTAATCAAATCAAGCAGATGTTTCCCAGATCTGTTGATCGTATCGCCCCAGTCCCTGCGCTCCTCCTCGCTACCTGCGTCCGCCCCGCGCGACAACAAGCGAGCGAACCCGAGTATTCCGTTAAGCGGCGTCCGCAGCTCGTGACTCATATTGGCAAGGAATTCGCTCTTGGCAAAGTTAGCCGCGACAGCTTCGTCTTTCGCGAAAGCGAGTCGTTCACGTTCCATGTTGAGTTCTTGTGTTCGTTCCTCGACCTCCTGTTCAATCGATGCGTAACTCCGTTGAAGTTCGTCAGCCATGTCGTTGAACGCGACAGCAAGCTCCCCTATCTCTCCCGAGGTCGACTCCTCGGCTCGATGGCTGAGATCACCATTTGCGATGGAATGTGTTGTGGCAACCAATTTTTTGATCGGGCGCGTTAGTCTTCGCGCAAAGACAATCGTGAGAATCGTTGCGAGGCTGATGATCAATAATGCGGTCAACGAACTGACAAACACTCGCCTAGTGAGTCGGGCGAGTTCGTCGTCAAGGCAGTAGACCAGTCGAATGTATCCAATAGGTTCATCCGGCGCCAACTTCTCTGCATCGGCGCCAGCAATTCCCAAATCAAGACTCGGTCCCTGTACCTTTACTGGAACGACGGCCAAGATGTACGAATCAACAACCTGCACCGAGGATGCTTTCTGGTTGAGAATCTCCGTGGGGAAGTTTTTAGCACGACAACGCGGGTTACGGATCTGGCGGGATGCATTTGCGGCAGTTCTTGATGGTGATCCCGAGGGCGTGGAGTTGGCGGATGCGTTTTCTACGATGCGATCGGCGTGCTTTGGCGTTGCGGTGTTGTGTGATACG
>JAJDEA010000020.1 GCA_029260035.1 Phycisphaerae bacterium | reverse complement strand
TTTCAGGTTCTTTTAACTCCCCTTAAAGGGGTTCTTTTCACCATTCAGTCGCCCTACTTGTCCACTATCGGTCGTCGAGTAGTACTTAGCCTTGGAGGGTGGTCCCCCCTGCTTCACGCAGAGTTCCACGAGCTCTACGCTACTCTGGGTATCCTCTCAAAGGAGAGCAATCGTTTTCGCGTACGGGAGTGTCACCCTCTATGCTCGGCCTTTCCAAGCCGTTCCGCTAACGACGCTTTTGTAACTCCTCAAGGACCCGCAACCCCGCGGTGCAAGCACCACGGTTTGGGCTATTTCCGCTTTCGCTCGCCGCTACTTACGGAGTCTCGGTTGATTTCCTTTCCTCCAGGTACTTAGATGTTTCAGTTCCCTGGGTTGGCTTCTGCGAGCTATACATTCACCCGCAGATGATGCCATCTGGTTGCCCAGTGACACCCGGTTTCCCGATTCGGAGATCCCCGGATCAATGTTCGTTTGACAACTCCCCGGGGCTTATCGCAGCCTACCACGTCCTTCTTCGCCTCTCGACGCCTAGGCATCCCCCATGCACTCTTAATAACTTGACCACAGTCATGAGAGGCTGTCCCTCAACGCCACTCGGAAAACCGAGCGGCACCAAGTTGCAGCATCACAACCGGTCAAACCTAACATTCTAGCGCTTGAGATCCGCGTATGATCCACAATCGTCAACTCGATAAAACAAGTTGCCGACTACGGTACGCGGTAAATTGGATTGTGTTTGACCACAAACCTTTGCTTTGCTGAATCGCAACGCTTTCAGGCTACGAAGCATTACATTTCAACAAAGCTGCGTCCGCTTCTTCAATTGTCAAAGAGCAAGTCTTACATCAACCCACCGCATTACAAGTGCTTCCCGGCAGGCTGAGCAACGTACTTTAGCGTCGGATGGCAACGCGTCAACCGGCTGAAAAGAATTTTCTCGATCTACTTGCTTTTGCCGCCCTCGCATTGCCTAAACTCTCTCCGCCCGCTAGCTTGGGACCCGTGCCAGACTCTCCAAAATGACTCGGAAACACTATGAATGCCGACATTTCCTGCCATTCAGGGCCGCCACTGGGAGCGCATATGTCGGTAGCCGGCGGCATCGAGAACGCCTTCCACGCCGGAGCACAAGTCGGCTGCGACTGCCTGCAAATCTTCGTCAAGAATCAGCGTCAATGGCAGGCTAAACCACTAACGAAAGAGCAAATCGACGCATACCAAGCTGCGCAGCGCGAGACCGGGCTTGCTCCGGTTATTGCACACGCAAGCTATCTCCTCAATTTAGCATCACCTGACCAATCCAGCCGAAGAAAGAGTGTTTTGGCAATGGTTGATGAACTGGAGCGTTGCGAAGCGCTCGCGGTCTCCGGTTTGGTCTTCCATCCCGGCGCCCACATGGACAGTTCCGAGAAGGAGGGAATTCAGCGCGTCGTCGAATCTCTCCACGAAGCCATCGGAGCAACCTCTGGCTTTGCCACTCGAATCTTGATCGAAACGACCGCCGGCCAAGGTACTTCGCTAGGTTACAGGTTCGAGCAGATCGGCGACATGCTTGATGGCGTAAGACGAGATGATCGGCTTGGTGTTTGCCTGGATACCTGCCACTTGTTTGCCGCAGGCTATGATTTTCGAGAACAGAGCCAATACGACAGCATGGTCGATGAAATGGACCGTGTCATAGACCTGTCAAACATCTACTGCATCCACGTCAATGATTCAAAACGCGAACTCGGCAGCCGGGTCGACCGCCACGATCATATCGGCAAGGGAAAAATCGGTAAAGAAGCATTTGCGCACTTCATGAATGACAATCGCTTTGCACGCATGCCGATGATTCTCGAAACACCGAAGGGTAAGAACGGCCGGCGTGCCGACTTCGACAAAGTCAATCTTGGCCGTCTACGGTCGCTGATGCGACGATAACTGCGACAAGCCCGGTGGAAGTGCCACGAATGAAAGCATTATTCTGGCGGCACGTCCCGATGCACTAAGTACACGTTTTATAATGCGATTTGCATTGTTAGGACAGGAAGAGAAACCCCTGCATTCATGCCCCGCTCATCGAGTGTCAAGGCGCCATCACTTCAAGAAATCCAACATCTTCCGCAGAGTTGCTTCACTGATGTGATGCTCAATACCTTCGGCGTCGATACGAGCCTGCTTTTCCGATACGCCGAGTCGGCACAAAAACTGGTATACGGTCTCGTGCCGCCGTCGGCTTGCTTGAGCTAATTCCCGTCCCTTGGCAGTCAAAAAAACGGAGCGATACGGCTCTTTCTCGACAAGCCCGTCTCTTTGCAAGCGACTAATCGTTTGGTTCACTGTTACCGCCGAGACGTCAAGACGTCTTGCAATGTCCACGATGCGTGCTTCGCGTTGTTCGAGGATCAGGTCATCGATAAGCTCCACATAATCTTCCGCCGTTTCCATCGAATGGTCTTTCCGAGTACGCCGGAAAGGTTCCTGAATCCGGCGAAGGCGGTTACGACTCACCGTTTTCGCTGGCTCCTTATTTTCTGATGTCCCAGTCATGTTTCCAAATTCCGCGAGGACGGCTATGCAACGCCATCCAACAATATAGCTACAGATTTTCCGATTCCGTAGATTAGACTACGGGACTCTATCGTTCAAGCAATTGGCCGCCATGCCATTCATGTTCGGGTGGGATAACATGAGAGCGTCTATTCTCGCATTGTCCTTACTCGTGACGCCGTCCATGATATAGCTACCTCCGTCATCAAAACCGCCACGCAAAGCCAAAGCCGGTGAAAAAATCGTCAGCTTCCTCGTTCAAGCCAGCCCCGATACGCCAATCGAGTTGAAAATTGTTGTTAACCAAGAATGTAATGCCGCCATTTACAGAGTGAGCGGCGTCTGATTGCTCCGCATTTGGATAAAAACCGAAGTACTCAATGTACGCGCCAACCTTTTCGGAAAGAGCGAGCACTGCACTCAGTGACGCGGAGCCTTGAAAGAATCGACCGCCGTCATTACTTGGTAGACCTACACCGAAATTGCCGGCAACCGACAAATTATCGCTGAGATCGTACGCCCAAAGCCAAACCAATTCCGGGTCTACGTCGCCAGAAGAAACGCCGTCGCTTCCCGACGGCACGGTGATCGCTCCGATGACGCCAAAATGTGGCACCCAGCCATCCTGTTCAGCCATCTTATACTTGAATCCCAGTGACAAGTCCTGTGCGCCTTGGAACGAAGCCTCTCTGGTCACCGCCCGCCCACCTCGTGTTTCACCCTCGAATTGCGTATCCGACCAGGCATAGCCATCCCAGCCGAACCGAAGTTCCAAGTTGTCAGCCATACCCACGCGAAGCAGCAACTCCGGCGCTGCGTGCTCCCGCAATCTTTCCTTGCTCTCGCGGTCGTAGGTAAATGTGTAGCCAGATTCCAATTGAAAATGCCCAGGCGGTATGGTCTCTGTACTCTCAGTGAAATCAGGCCTATCTGTGACAAGCGGTTCGCTCATCCGCCCATCCACTTCCGCCTCAGTCGCATGGGCGAATACAGTGAATGCGCAACAAAACAACACCGTCAGCAAACTGATCATTTTAGGGTTCACGAGTCTTCTCCTTGATTATCACAACGTCAACCAACTCTTACCTCGACCTCCGCTTAAATTAGCTCATCCTTGTAAAGTTAGTGTATACTAATTGTTTGTCAAACTGTTCGTAATCAGGCGCGACTGAAGCAGCCCCTGACCAATCTGTCCACCAAGAAGAACCACTCCTCGAGCACGACAAGACGGGCAAGGGCCAGGTATGTCGCCGGACTTGGCGACACCTTCACCTGCTTCATGAATGACAACCGCGTTGCTTGAGGTCCGCCTATTCTCGAAGGATCAAAACGGCCAAGGCTTTCGTTTCAACAAACTCAATCTTGAATGTCTGCTATCGCTGATATGACGATGAAATGATCTTCGCGTATCTACCGATAAGCCACTCGCCCGGGTACGAAAAAATGTGCGAACGACCGTATAGATGCCCGAAATTCGCCCTTTTTTGGGGCTTTGTCAGATTTCCTTGTTTGCAGGATCGTCTTGGAGTAGAATTCCCCTGGATATTGCGGGGCATGGAGTGGGTGCGTCTGGGACGCAAACACATCACATGAGGAATCAGGTTATTTGATATTAGGGAGTGAGCGATGAGAAAGGTCATAACAGCAGTCGCATTGGTCGCGGTTTGTGTGTGTTTCGTCGGCGTTGGGTCTACGTTGGCCAAGCCCACGGTAGATTCAGCCAAAGCGGTCGTCTCAGTTCAGACTGCTCAAGCGAGAGTGACTCCTGGAGGTTTGGTGACAGTTGATGTCATGCTCAGTAATGCGGATAGTGTGAGCGGCTTCCAAGTAAAGATCGACGCGACAGGTGGAGATCAGGGTAGCTTGACACTGGAAGACATCGCGCTCGACAAGAGCCGTCGCAACACGCTGTTCGGACAGGCGGCACTGCTGGAAACGATGTCTCCGGCGACGGGCGAACTGTTGGCTATTCGCCAGGACAGCAAAGGCGTATCTGTTGGCGCAAATGAACAGAGCTACCTCGCGACGGCGACCTTTCGGGTTTCGCCAGATGCACGCGGCACGTTCAGTATTAATGTGAACACCAAAGGAAATACGCTGCTCATTCATTCGTCCGGCGCGCCGGTGAAATTCCAAGCTGGCAAGGCTGCACAAATTGCAGTAGGCGCCTCCGCTCGTCTGGAAAAGCGCAACCGAACGAGTCGCTAAGTATTAGTTTTCTAACCGTTGGCCGCAAGGGTATCAGCGGCATTCGCAATTTGGCGCTTTGCGTTTCGCGCCCGATTCAGAATAACTCATAGCTTAACTACAAGCCGCCTCGTTTTGAGGTGGCTTGTTTTTTATAAGGTATTGGCAAAACGATCGCGGGATGCAATCGTAGTGGCTCAAATTACCGTGACACCATTGATTGAGAATGAATGATACACGACCCTGAGCTGGTCGCGTGGATGGCACGTCGGCGAATGGATGCTCACAGGCCTTGGCAAGAACAACCCGGCCGACCAAACTCGGGGCGACTGGATTCGAACCAGCGACCTCAGCGTCCCGAACGCTGCGCTCTAGCCATGCTGAGCTACGCCCCGGCGGGCTATGTACCGTAGCTGGAGTACCCTACAGAGTCAACATCTCAAGCACGCCGCAAGAAGAATCGCCAAATCCGTTGGCAGATGCCCAGCCAAGATTCCAACCAAGCCTGTAGTCACTACTATGCTGGAGAATGGCACGTTGGGGTTGACGCAGGCGAGTTCTTCATGCGGTAGATGTAGGCCATCCAGAACAACCAGCCGGTGCCAATTGCGATCTTCAGAACAGGCGAAGGCGCGAACCACACGCTGATACCCAACATGATCGTAAACGAAGTAGCCAAGCGAATCTTCTGGGATCGCGTCAACCCACTCTTGCTACGGAAGGCGTGTATGTACGGGCCTAGATGTTTGTGCTCAAGGAGCCAACTATTAAGCCTTCGGCTGCTGCGAGAGAAAAGAAAAGTGGCGAGCAACAGGAAAGGCGTCGTCGGGAGCAGCGGTAGAAGAATCCCGAGAGTTCCAAGCGCGACGCTCACAACACCGAGTGAAGTATAGATGGCTTGTTTGATCGGCATAAATGCGTATCGGCTGATTCAGCCCTCTCCTCTGCCTGCAGCGGAACCCAATGCTGGCTATCAACAGGTTAATCACGATATTCGTTTATGGCAATGCTTTGCCTCTGACAATCCATGCACCTGAGTCCCATAAATGCAATTGTATGACACTGAAATTGGCTGGTATAATACTTCGCCATGATCAACAGGCCTCGACTAGCGCGCCCCACAACAAAGCAGCGAATTGTTCTTCTCGCCTCACCGCTGGTGGTTGGCCTTATCGTTCCTTCGCTGACGAAAGCCCTGGTTCAGTGTTTCGTCGGAGGCATTCCGCTTGGAGCAGCGGTAGCTGACGTTCTCCAAAAACAGTTCGCATCCGGACACAATCTTTTCTTATTGTCTCTCTTCGGCTTGATTCCGTTTGTTGTGCTAGTTGTACAGCTGCTAGACGACACGAAGAACCGCACGTTTCGCGCTTGCGTTGTAATATGCGCATGCGGACTTGTCGGCATCCTGGCGTTAGTGATTCCCACCCACTTCATGGTGTGGTATCCGCTATACGGCCCGGGCCGAATGGGTTCAACGGACGCAGTCGCCTTCGTGTTCATTCCGATCTACAGCATCGTACCGTTATTCATGGCGCTCGGCATCGGCCGCCTTGTCACAAGATTTCCATGGTTTCAGCCTTACCCGAAAGGCCACTGCCAGCGGTGTGGCTACAACCTTCAAGGCAACGTCTCCGGCGTGTGCCCAGAATGCGGCACGAAAGCATCGCCATGAACAAGACAGCGCATAGCAAAACCAGCACGTTTCTTTGGTGTCTGAGTCTTGGCATAGGCTATGCGCTGTTGGTCTGGCTTGTTTTTCTTGTATTGGTGTTGTGGTACGCTAGCTCGCAACATTGGGCGATATTCGGCACCTATGTAATTGGTCTGCTTTTCTCAGTCTTCTACGGTAGTTTGACTGGAGTCGCTTGGTCCTTATTTGCGATTCCGATTCTACGTCAAAGGCCCCTCAAACCAGCCTTCTTCGTGCTGGGATTCGTCTTGGCACCATTTGCGGTCGGCCATGCCCACTTCCTGGCGTTCAAACCGACCGATGTGCCAAGCAATGTCGTGACCAGCATTCTCTACTTTGGGCCTACCTCAATCTTCATCGCCACACTTCTTGTGCTCTGGCGAGTCTTGCCCGCAACGTCGCTCCACTGCCTCTGCAGGGAATGTGAACACGAAACGAAAGAGAACACGCCCGGCATTTGCTCAAACTGTGGCGACCCGACCTTGTTTCGCCAACGCAGTCGCCACATTGGCCTACTCGCCATTATTGGCCAATTCCTGTCAGCTGGTGTCGCCGCCCTCTTTGTGCTTACTCGCAGTCATTCATGTGGGTACTGGGGCGACGCGACCGTCTTGGGTTTCGGCCAAGGTGCGTTTTTGATTCACTTTAACCCGCTGACTTACGAGGGATGGTTCTGGAGCACTTTCAGCTTTATACCAATGAGCGGTTACGTTTGGTGGCCCGTCTTCACACAAAGCACCGTCCTCATTCCCCTTTGGATACCATTCGTAATCATCCTTTCGCCGTCGATTCTTTTGTGGCGTCGAAGCCGAATGTCGCCTCCAGGCTTCTGCCAGGAATGCGAATACAACCTACAAGGCAACGTCTCCGGCGTGTGCCCGGAATGCGGCAGTAAGGTCAACTTGAGACAATCAATGAAGTCAGCGAGTCAAAGGCCTGAGACATCAAGAGATGATTGATGCCAGGGAGCAAGTTCAAAACGGGAAGCAATGGCACGTCAGACATCCCAAGTGTAAGGGTTGTGGAGCCCGGATTCCAGGCTCGTACGAACGCGGTTGGACCAGCTATTTGGCGTTTGAAGCGTCCTTGGTACTTTTGATCGTTGGCATCACCATCCTGGAAGTTGCCGTCATCACAGCCGTAATTGCTGCAATCGTGTTTTCCCATAGCTGGCTTTTCTGGACATCGTTTGGTCTTGTCCGATGTTCTTTCTGCGGAACTTGGCAGCGAAGGCGATCGCCATTATAGACCAGAATCCGCTGTTAATTTTACGCGAAGCCATACTGGCACGCGCCGAATTTGGCGTTTGCGTCTTCACGATGACTCTTTCGCCCTCCGTCAAGATCGAACTCATAGATATCATACTCGAATGGACAGAGGAGCATTATTGGAAAAGAGCATGCGAAGAAGCGGGCATCGACGAGAATTGAGTCGTCAAGCGAAAGGGCTTTGAGACTTCGGTTCGTTTGAGTACGATGTTGGCTCGCATTGCTGGCCTAGCTTCGCCTGGGCGAAGGCCAATCAAGGAAGGTTCGACCAGGAGGCTTCAAATGGTCATTCATCTGGCATTGGCACTGATCTGCATAAGCATTAACGGCGGCCCCAAAGACGGCCCTGATATTGACAGCATTCGTGCAGAAGACGGCGTTTCCATTTCGTTTGCATCAGAGGGGCATGGCGAACCGACCATCGTCTTTATCCATGGATGGACCTGCGATCGCACTCATTGGCGCTTTCAGGTTCCAGAATTTCGCAAATCGTTTCGTGTTATCACTATGGATCTTCCGGGCCACGGCGCCTCGGGAAGGAATCGCAAAACGTGGTCGATCGATGGGTTGGGCGCCGATGTTGCGGCTGTCGTTCGCGGCCTGAAGCTTAAGCAGGTGGTCCTTGTTGGCCACTCCATGGGCGGCCCCGTAGCGCTTGCCGCTGCGCCCAAACTACGCGGTATCATTCAGGGCATCGTGGCCGTGGACTCTCTACATAATGTTGAATACGTTGCATCACCCGATGTGGCCAAACGAATTGTCAAGAAATTTGAAGACGATTTCGAGGCGGCATGGACGCGATTCATGACCGGGTTCTTTGCAGATCGTGAGAGCAAAATTCTCAAATCAATTCTGGACAAGCCCAACGGGACCGACCAAAAGGCGGCGACGTTACTGTTAGCCGACTACAATAGATTTGATTTCAAGTCGGCCCTCACGGCGGCGGATGTTCCAGTCCGTGCGATCAATGCGGCAGAACCATATGGAACCGAAATAAAGATTAACCGCAAGTACGGCGATTTTGACGCGGTTCTTATGTCAGGTGTCGGACATTTTCTCATGCTGGAGAAGCCTTCCGAATTCAACCGCCACTTGCGGAACGCGATTGGTCAAATACAGGAGAAATAGAGGCTCAATCCAAGGGTCGGCATTTCAAGGTCAAAGCGAGATCGAGACGCCTTGCTTTTTCTCCAACTTTCAATTATGCAATGGGACTGTCCTTGGATGATAGCAAAATATGATCATTGATCGTAAACGATTTGGCGTCGTCATGCTTTTATCAAGCACAAGTCTCCTTGGATGCGGGGGTGGATTCGGAAGCATCGCCGTCTATCCAGAAGCCTACGCTGTTCCCGAATTTGAAGAATATCGCCTCACCACCGACGCGTTTCCTACATATTGGAAGTGCTCTCTTGAGTCCTCTGGTACAATATGCGAAGCCACAATAACCAGAAACGATAACGGGGCCTACGTGGCGGAACTCGCAGTTAGCAGCAACGATCAGTTCAGCTACGGGGAGAAACCACCAGGCATCTTGGATCATCAGTTTGATTTGATCTATTTACCGCCACGTATCTTGACGGAACAAGAGGCTGACCGAATGGACGCGTTGTTTAGCGACCTACACATCAATCGGAACCCATTACCTTATTCCCATGTCTGTTGTCTTGGTCTCAGGTTGCAACGTGTTCATCGTTGGGACGATGTCCAACTTGGAACGCATACACGCGACGGTGCGATGATCGATTTTTCAGATTCCAGCGACATTGTGGGATTTCTATATGAGCTTATGCCACCTGCCCTGCCCATGGCACAGACTCCATCCAGAGCCGATTAGAGTGTCTTGGCAGTCAAAGTTTTAATGAACACATTATTGGCCGGGCGGCATGGTCCACGCTTGGTAGCACTCAAATGCAGATCAGCGTATCTCGACTTGCTCCGATGGAATTGCATGATTCGCAATTCACGCTCAGAAAATGCGATTGTGACTTAAGATGCGATTGCCCTGACACACAGCCTACACTTGCCGGACAGGCCATGGTCTCTCCTGAAAAAGAAAAGGATAGGAACGTAGGTACTTACCGCGGGGGATGGAGTCCACACACACAGGAATTGCACAAGAAAGAGATCAAATCAAGGACAAAGGAGTAATGCCAGATCATTGACAGGAAATAAAAAAACAATAACCAAATGAAACATGCAAATAAAACAAGAGAACGAAAAACGGAGGCTATTCTTGAATTGGTTTGCATCTAGCGCACAACAGTGATCCTGCGGTCAGGACAAGAAGCGTCATTACAACGAGTCCCCATTCGGAGACAGCCGGGGCAGCGCAATCTTCGATTGTATTTCCAAATATACACGCCTCCCCAATTTGGCAAACACTAAGACAGCCTATTTCCAACATTCCAGTTACGCGTACATGGTCCCCGTTGCCAAATCCGCCGACGTTGTCCACCTCTATTCCGAGTGGAAATCCACCATCGTCCGGGGTGAATTCAAAACACTGCGGAGTAGGCTCAGTCAGCGTTCCGCAGGCCACATAGTCACCCGCATAAGCCGGGGCCTCGCCAATACAAAGCCAAGCCACAAAGGGCAGTATCGTGAAACGAACAGCCGAGAAGTCTTTAGCTATAACGTGATACCTCCATCTATGTCACAATCGAGAATCCCCATTGTCCGCCTCCATTGTACCGAATTCTCGCCTCCGATCCAAACCCTTACGACATCTTAGCGAGAATACCCGCGTTTGAACGCCAAATCCGAACTGACTGCTTATCGAGTGCAGCGTCGGGCAGCACAAGAGCAGTCTTTGCCAGCTCAGAGAACCAATCTTGACATTCGCACTTTCACGCTAAATTATTAGCGACGAGATATTGACGTTCGAGCGACTGTTGGGCCTTTGACATCTCTTCGGCGGATGGCGATCGGCCCGTTTCCATCATTTTCTTGAAACAATCGAATAGATAGGATGCGTCGTGCGGGCCTGGACTTGCTTCCGGGTGGTATTGCACGGCGAGGATCGGCATATCCTTATGCACAAACCCCTCGAGCGTGTCGTCGTTTAGATTTACATGCGTGCAAAGTGCGCCGATTTTGTCCAGTGAATCGCGGGCGATCGCAAAGCCGTTGTTTTGTGATGTGATTTCGACACGCCCGGTCGCCAGGTTTTTGACAGGTTGATTGGCGCCGCGATGGCCGAATTTTAGTTTGAATGATTCCGCCCCCAGTGCGAGCGCGGTGAGTTGATGGCCCAGGCATATGCCAAAAAGTGGAATCTTGCCGCAGATCCCACGAATCAGCTCGATACCACTGGTTACGGCAGCCGGATCGCCGGGGCCGTTACTAACGAAAACACCATCCGGCTTTAGGTCGAGCACCTCAGTTGGAGAAAACGTTGGAGGCACAACCGTCACCGAGCAGCCGATGTCTACGAGCTGGCGAAGAATCTGTCGCTTCATGCCACAATCAACCGCAACAATTTTATGACTGGTCGTTGTCGCCGTTCGTCCAACGGGAAATTCCGAGTCGATGCCCTCCGTCCACGAAAACGACTTACTCGGCGCAACATGGCGAACCAGATCGGCACCGGTCATAGACGAAACCTCGCGTGCAGCGGCTATGCACGCTTGCGGCTCGAGAATCTCCGTTGTAATCACGCCTCGCATAGCGCCATCAATGCGCAGCTTCTTTGTTAGTGCCCGCGTATCGATCCCCGCAATACCGATGATGTTGTGCTCAGCCAGGAAGTCGTCCAGATCGCTTGTCGCGCGGTAGTTGCTGGACTTCATTGCGCATTCTCTTACGACAAACCCGAAAACGTGCGGCCCAGCAGACTCGAAATCTGAGCCGTTTACGCCGTAGTTGCCGATCTGCGGATAGGTCATTGTCACGATTTGGCCGTAGTACGACGGATCGGTGAGAATCTCCTGATAGCCAGTCATGGACGTATTGAAAACGACTTCGCCGCCACGCGTCCCGCGTGCGCCAAAGCTGACGCCTGGGAAGAACGTTCCATCCTCAAGAGCCAATACACAGCTCAGTTTATTACGATGTAAGCTCACGAGAGGAAGAATAGCCTGACCGGATTCCGATGTCTAACCGGATCGACGAGCGGATGGCTTAATGATAAAAAAACGGCGACTGACGCTGCCTCGTCTCGGCGCAACCGTGAACGACACCGGGGTTCGGTATGGGATCGGGTGCGGACGAAGAACAAGGGCAAGCGCCGAGTCGCGCGAGGGACACCTAAATAAACTCGTGAATACTATGCCGTCATTTTCCTCGAATTCTGAGAATGCACCGCATTTAGCACAGCGCTGCGTATGTCAACACGGCGAAAAACGCGATCCTCAACTTCCGACTGAAAAATGCGTAAATAGCAGCTTGGTCCATAACTTCTCCCCCTTAAATCGTCCTGGCGATCGGAAAAGCAACCGTCACCACATACTCCGGCAACGGCAATGCCTCCTTCATCAGGGAGGAGCCTATCTCACCAAGGCCCATAAAAACCAATCACTGCCGTCATTCTCCTATGCCTTATGCCCCTTGAGAGAATGGGGAAGGTGTGCCGATTTTACCAAAACCGAGGCGACGAATCAACGATTTGTGAAAATAGTCAACATTTTGCGGAGATACCACCCATATCAAAGCCGCCCATTAACGTGAAGCGGCTTTGGTCATGGACACGGAATCGGAGTTGGGTAGGGATAGACCCGATCAGTGAATGCAATCACTAAACGAAGAACGTCATTCCCGTTCACAGCGCCGTTCGGAGTATATCCGTCAACATCAACCCAAGTAAACGGCGGTGCGCTTGGCGATGCCTCGAACCGCTTCAGCGCCGCCGTGACATCGAAACCGTTCACCGCGCCGTTGGGCGGTGTCCACGCTCCATCGACAAAGCTCCCTGCAACGTCTCCCCATTCCGCCACGGTTGGCATTGAGGTTGGCGAGGAATAATTATTCTCGTTGGCCCGATCAAAGCCATCAAGAATTCCTTGAACGATGTACGTTGTACCCGTCATGATGTCCGCGTCGCCCACATGCACTGTTAGCGAACTCCAATTCCTGTAAACAGGCAAGCAGCTTAGCCTCGCTATTCCAGAACCGTCCGGCACATCGACCCATTTTTCCCATCCCGGCAACTCAACTGCCTGTACGCGCAGCGCTTGCACGACCGGTTGGCCGCTGGACATGCCTGCCGTAAAGGAAATGTATTTATTCTTGGGAATGGGGTCCGCTACGGGTGAATCGGGTGATGCACACTGATCCGGGAATCCGTCGTAATCCGAATCGCTCTGCGAGCCAGCTTCCAATTCACACGCGTCAGATACAGTATCCGTATTGCAATCGGACAACGACTGACAGATGTCCGGCACTTTGTCAGGCCTGCCTCGACTACCCATCGTCGACAGAAACGCCTCCAGGTCCGCGAAATCCTGTTGATCATAGGATGGAAACGCACCGCCAGGATGCGTTGTGGGAGCAAGCAACATATCCCATATCTGCACTCGGCTGTGATCCCGGATGTCTGGGCCTAAGCCACCAGACCCATCTGCACCGTGACATGAGAAGCAGATCGAGCCAAAGATCGTCGCACCGTCCGCGATAATTCCGATAGGCCCGCCATCGCAATCAGTTTCGCTTCCGTTGAAGATGTCGCAAACGTCAGCGATACCATTCGTGTTGCAGTCTCCAAACTCACACTCATCGGGAATACCGTTGGCATCGCAATCCGGCAAACCTTCACAGTCATCTCTGGCGCCGTTGAGGTTACAGTCCGTGCAATCATCCCCCGCACACGCAGGCGGCGGTCCGCCCACGCAGCTGCCGTCGAAACAAGTGTCAATTGTCGTACACAAATCGTTATCATCGCAAGGAGAGGAGTTGTTCGTAAACTGACATACTCCTCCCAGGCAAACATCGTCCGTACAGACGTTGCCGTCATCACATGTGCCGCCGCCGCTACAATCGATAAAGCAGTCGCCGGTGATTTCAAACGCATCGATCCCTACTTCGTGGACCGACGGATTTCCGCCATCGGTTGCGGAAAATCGAACGCGAACCGTTTCCGCGACCGGCAACACAGCACGAACATCGATGGTTTCCGTCAGCCAAGCTTGGTTATTCGCGTTGTACGACGTTGCGGCTGTCCAGGAAGCGCCATCATCTCCAGATAGCTCTACAACGAGCGTGTCCGCCCCGGACGTATCTGTGTTTCCGATCCAGTAAGCATACGACAGCGTGACCGTTCCCGGCGACAGATCATAATTAGGGCTCGTCAGACGAGTGGTGCCTCCATCGACATCGGAGTCGCCGTCCGTATTGCCCGTCAGGTAACATGCCCCCGCCCCATCTGCATCGTCAGGCGGATCCGATCGATCGCCCCCCCCAACAGGCGCCCCCCACTCCCAGATGCCCGCAGTCGCACTCGGCGAGTCCACCGTCCAACCGGGGTCAGCTGCAAAGTGCTCGTTGGCTGGCATCGGGTTACAGAAATCCGGATCACAAGCGTTACCCAATCCGTCGCCATCGGCATCAGCCTGCGAAAGGTTGGCTACATTCGGACAGTTATCGCAGTCGCTTGGAAAACCATCCATATCCGGGTCCAGCAGATCATCGAATCCCGGACAAAGATCACATCCGTCGGGAATCGTATCGCCGTCGCTATCCACGGTATCATCAAACCCAGCACAGACATCGCACGAGTCCACAACGCCGTCGCCATCGCTGTCAGATTCGCACTCGTCGGGTATGCCGTTCGGCGCGCAGTCAGCGCTGCCGCCGCATCCCGTTACATCGCACATTCCCCCAGTTGGCCCGCAATCGATTTCGCAATCGTCCGTGACACCATCGCCGTCGCAGTCGGGTTGCTGACTTGCCGGGACGATCATGCTCGCCGTCAAAGTGCTCGGGGTACCCGGCTTAAAGAGACCAATGGTGACATCCCCTTGCTCGGGCGGCGAATTCGCATCAAACCAAAAATTGTACATGGTCCCCCAGCGTATAGCGTTTGCATCCGGATTCGTTGCAAAGCTATCCGTCGACCAATCAATAGAACCACCCGCGAACGAGCTGGCCCAATCCGTCGTGTCGTAGGGTTCGCCGCTGTGAGAATCCACATCATGGAATCCTATATTTTGGACGGTCGCAGTGTTGAAAATCGGAACGGAAAATGCTCCGGCTGAACGGTCGGAGTTAAGATTATGTAATGTGTATTCGTAATGCCAATTACCATTACCCAAATCGGTCGCCTTGCCTGCAACAATGAAGACCCCAACGCCAGCAACATTGACCTGGTTGACCTTAACCTGTGGGTCATCGGACAGCCACGCGTAGACAGCAGCCCGTTCTCGCTTTGTCGTTCCGGTGACACTGATCGTAAAAGAGCTACCACTGCCGTTGACGCTGATCGGCCGGTACGACACGTTATTGGCTCCGTTACCTGCCGAAGCATCGTCAGCCGCGATATAATGCCCTTCGACGAAATACGAAGCACCCGGATTTAGCGATGGATCGAGATCCGTATTCTTGACCTGCAACCTCCGTCCAATGGTGGCGGGTGCTGGCGGTGCGGAAAAAGGATACGGGAATATGCCGGTAAGAGGATTCACTTCGGAACGTGGGCCGAGATTGCTTTGCGAGCCGTTCAGGCCCGCAGAGTAGGGATCGGAACAACCCACGCCCAGGTGCTCGCCCGACGGGTCGCCTGCGCAGCCATTTACGCCACTACACAATGTGCCGGAGAGAGCGAAAAAACCATGCTTAAGCCAGCTTTGTCCGACTTGTTCAAAGCGGCCGTTCGCCAAACGATACATATTCTGCCCGATCACGGGATGATCGCTTGTATTCGAGAACCAATTGAGTTGGTGTGAGCCAATGTTGCAAGAAACCGTGCCAACGGAAAACGCCGAGATACCATTAGAACTACCATAGTTACCGGTTTCGTGGAGATCGCCGACGATAACGTCCGGGCCTACAGCCAACAGCTCGTTCGAAACCACAGGCGCTACTGAACCATCCTGTAAGCCCGGCCCTTGAAGTGCCATATCAATAGCATTATCTGTGCCAACTCCAGCCTCGATAACCGCTGACCCGACGATCATCCCCGCGCTGCCGCCAAAGCCGTTCAGTCGTGCCCAGTCGCTACTGACGACCAATTCGCCAGCCATACGAAGCGAGCGAGAAGGCGCATGGAAATCGACAAGAAGCGACGACAATTCGAAAATCGCTCCAGTCTTGTCGCCGGTCAACCCGCTCGATAGAGACCACTTACCGCCGTCTTCATGCTCAAGTCGCAGGTTGCCAAGCGCGACACGTTCTCCGTCGATTTCAAGTAGAAAAGCACCTTCCATCGCGACAACACCAGCTTGCCAATCTTCGAAAACACCCTCTTTAGCAAGTACCGCCAAGGTCGATGAACGAGTAATCGGAAAGTTGAAACTGGCGAGATCGTCAGCGTGATCGGCTCCTTTTTCCGCCCGAGCCTGAAGCTGCCAGCCCAACGCTTCTAACGATACTTCATCGAATTGTATGGTCACCGTACCGTCAGTAATTTTGTGCGTCGTTGGCCGAACATCTACTGCAACTGAAGCAGGATCGGAAACCTGAGCGAGAGATGGCGAGACGTATACGCCGAACGAGATCATCACTAGAGCTGATAACGTCTGGACACTCATCCTGGCTACATTCTGCATACGTCACCTTTCAACTAGGTCGCGCAAGAGCGTTACGCTTGGGAAAGCGCGACCAATGCACACTCTCAGCCTTAAATGAACCAATCTCAGGATCCGCCTTCGACAAATCTTCCTGAATACAGGAAAATAGCCTGACGCATCCATGGGCGGAAACAAAGTTTAGAAAACGTCTTGATAACTAACAGGATACCCGGACGCCCTGCCTGTTTCAATGGGAATCTGCGAAAACCCCGCACGAACCGAAAGTAACAGTCGCTATGAGGCTCGCTCAGCCAAGCCTATCGCCTGAATCTTGTGCTTGTAGACTCAGGCAGCTACGTCATCCGCGATCTATCCGAACGCATTGCATTGCTGCTATCGGACCTCAAGCATCGATGGACACTGATCATTTCACCTGTCACCGGTGCGCAACGTCACCAGCTATTCGGTTGACCCATGTAGAATCGTTGGCCATCATTATTGCAAGGGAATGTACGAAGTATCACAGTGCGTTGCTTCACTGAGAAGATTTACCGAGCAGAGGTCTGAGAGAACGAAACATGACAGCCATCAGAAGTACAATCTTCGAGGTTCTTGTAGTTGTTGCGATCGGCTGCGGAGTTGCGTTTGCGGGCAATTCCCTGCGAAGTAAAGGACAATTAAGATGGTCAAAGAATTACTTCGACAGAGGATCGGGGCAGACTAGGATTCCTGCGAACAACGCCACGAAGAGTGCCACATCATCGCCCGATGATTCCACCGCGCTAACTAAGGATTCAGAATCGGGAGGCACAGCGCATGCACCAGAGCAAGCGGACTCCACAACTGCGACGGATCATCCCGATCATGATTATCAGGAAATCCTGTTCGATGATGTTCTGGCCTTACTAAACCATGAAGACACCGACATGGGCTTGAATATTTTTGTCGATGCACGCAAACTCGAACAATTCGAAGAGGGCCATATCCCCGGAGCCATTCAAGCGAACCACTACGAAATCGAAAACTTTGCGGCTGTACTGCTGGAGCGAGCTGGCCCGGCGGACAAGGTCGTCGTTTATTGCAACGGGGGCGACTGCGAGGATAGCATTTTCATGTGTACCGATCTGTTTGAATTGGGCGTGCCGAAGGAGTCGATCTACCTGTACGTTGGTGGCTGGGAAGAGTGGGCGAGTAAGGGCGCTCGATCCGAAATCGGCAGTGGAATGTAAATGTGATGACAGAGCCTACGTTGATAAAACGAATCGATCGCACCGGCCTTCCATTGCTCGTGGCACGAGCAATTTTGGGATATCTGTTCGTTCAAATGGGTTGGGAGAAGATCGGGGACCCGGTTGGTTTTTTAAAATTGGTGCGCATGTATGAAATGTTGCCGGACCAGCCTGCGATCTTCCTCAATGCGACAGCCATCATCCTACCTTGGCTTGAAGTTGTGTGTGGAGCAGCATTGTTGCTCGGAGTTTTCGTTCGCGGCAGCTCGGCCGTTGTTGCGATCATGCTAGCCGTGTTCACGCCCGTAATTTTCTTCCGCGCAATGAACATCGTTGCAGTCGACAACATTCCCTTCATGGAAGTCGCCTTTGATTGCGGCTGTGGCGGTGGGCCGGTCATTATTTGGAAAAAGCTATTATCCAATTCCGGCCTATTTGCGTTGGCCATCATCGCTACGCTTTCCGGATCTCGGCTGCTGTGCCTGTCCCGCGTCATTCGGCCGCGACGAAGCTCACAGAAGAACAATGCGCCGTCCGACGCCAGCGCCGAATCACAACAGATGGCTGGGGACGCCACAGCAAGCTAGGGCAAGCTCTGCTCAACAGTTGCAACAGAATGAAGACCCGTTCACGCTAGCACCCGCAATTCACCGCGATCATCGATCTCGCGCAGCTACGATTGTGTCACTGTCCCGAAAAAACAATGTCGCCCAATTGGCGTATTGTCGAACAGGCAAAAATCGTGGAGAATCTATGACGTCGAGGCATGACTCGTGATTATTGGAAATCATTTTCCACTTGCAGCGATCAGCCCATGGAAGACCCATCGCCGAAAAACGCAAGCAGCCCGCCAAACTGGGATAGCATTGATGAAGACATCTTCTGCCCGCTTTGTGCCTACAACCTGCGTGGCCTGGTCGAGCCGCGATGTCCGGAATGCGGGTTTCGCTTTGATTGGCCGGAGCTTCTTGATCCCGCGCGCAGGCTTCACCCGTACGTCTTTGAGCATCATCCGGAAAGTAACTTTCGTTCGTTTCGGCGAACTCTCTGGGGCGGGCTTCGACCGAAACGGTTTTGGCAGTCGTTGCACCCTGCACAACCTTCACATCCCAGAAGACTCTTATTGTACTGGCTCGTGGCATCTGCAGTCTTTTGTGTGGTACTGAGCCTATCGCTTATTATCCCCAACGCGATCAGCCTCGCCAGCCGAAATCGCGCGATCCGGCAGGTCATGAACACGCCGAATGATCCAGGCTTCGTAAAGATGGTTGTTCAATCCCACGGATCGCTGGACGCATATTACGATGAGATAGCCCCTCCGGTCGCGTCTTGGGCTTTTCTTGTGAGCCTAATCTCGGACACATTTCCTGCACTCATTCCTCTAATGATCTGCTACATCGCCTGGCCCTGGCTTACGTTTGCCTCGCTCATGGTCTTTCGATGGTCGATGCGGCGAACAAAAGTCAACCCGACGCATGTCATACGGTGCGTGGTATACAGTTTTGATGCAGCAATGTGCGGAGTGTTGTTAATCATGGGTGTTGAACTGACAACTCTTTGCTTGGCACCCGGTGCATTGTATTACATCGTACCCGTTACGGCGTCCTTGATTGTAATAGGTTCAATCGTCGTGATGGCCTTTCGCGTCTATGTAGCGTATAAGCGGTACTTGCGTTTTGACCATCCACTCGCGACCATCATAGCCTCGCAGATTATCGCGTTACTCGGCCTTTTTAATATCTTGTTGCTGCTTGGCCGTGTATTGTAGTGAGGAAAGAATTGGAGACAAAACAGGCTGCGAAAGACATCCGTCAAGTGGAATCATCAACGCCTAACAGACGAGCTCCACTTTCCGATGGCAGAACCGGCCCATTATTACGTTGTTGACCCTAGTCGGTCAGTTCTCTGCAATAGTGGATCAATTCTTTGTGGAATGTTTCAGCGTCGTCCATGTATAGTGCATGGCTTGCTTTAGGAACCACGACCTTACGACTGTTCGGAACATGCTTGAGCAAGAGGTCGGCATGGCTGAGCGGGATCACACTGTCGCGCTCACCCCAAATGGCTAGAAGTGGAACGCTGATTCGTGAGAGCGATTTCTCGTGGCGTTTGATACTGACAGGCGCCACCGCGACAAATCCACGCAGGCGATCCGAATGCTCCACCACAAACGGCATCGCGAATCGGCCGCTCATCGACGGGGATACGACAACAGGCCTATCGAGATGCAGAGCGTCAATCAATTTCCCAAGCCAGGGGCCGGGCTTGGACTTCACCGCTGGCGTTTTACCGAATCCCGGCAAATCTACCGCGATGACGTGATATTCCTGGACGGCAAGTGCCTTCAGTGTGCCCGTACCTCGCCACGTTTCCGCTTGAAATCGCCCGCCGTGCAACAGGAGGATTGGCAGGCCTTTTGGTGAACCGGCTTGTAAGTAATGGACTTTCCCGGCATCAACCTCGGTCCACTTCGATTCGATTTTGTTGTCGCCTGCTGCGGCAAGTGATGCGGAAGAAATCGTCAAGAGAGCAAGAACCTGTCCAAGCGTTCGCTGTAATCCCCAGTTTGTTCGTTTCGCCATCACCATGTCATTCACCATTGTTTGCTAGGTCATTCGATAGTAAGAACTAGGCAGCTGGCCGCCAGTGCTTGTCCAGGCTGTTTGATCTGCATTGACGCAGCCATGCCAGTGGGTCATTGATTTCGATTATGCTGAGTATTTTGGAGGGCCGCACGCGCACAGTCAATGCGCATTCGCATAGAGAGGTGGGCTACTCTTAGCTGCACCAAATCCAACTCATCTCGCCGGACTAACCCCTTGAGATTATATGCAAGCGAGGGGAGAAACACCTTTGGCTAAAAGCAGCCAATTGCATTTTGGCGGAGGGTAAGAAACTCATACGGATTCCTTCAATCGTCCGCCCCGCGAGAGAGCTACGGCTTGGCGGAAAACTTGCGACGTACCGTCGCTACAAACGCAAGCCCAACGGCACCTAACAATACCGAGCCGGGCACCGGGATTATCCTTGCATGCACCTCCACCACCAGATCATTAAAATCTCGATCCGAACCCCGCATCCCACTAAGCGGTCCCGGCAAGTCCTCCCACATCAAAAGCCAAACAGTTTCATTGGGTTTGATTGATGCACCAGTAATCTGATAGCTCACGAGATGATCGAGCTGATCCACATTGCTCGCTTCGTTGGAATAGAAGGTTCCCCCCGTCCCCGATCGTGCCCATTGCCATAAAGAGCCTGGCGAGAAGGTCGCAGCACTCGCCCCCGCAATATCAAACCCAGACGGGCCTGTGACATTGACATCGAATAGTTTTTGATATCCTGAACCATTATCGAAGCCGAACTCCTGAGAGTAAGCGGCATACTTCGCCACCGCACTGGCCTGCGCAATACCATCGGTCCAAATCTGATCTGTAACAGGTAGACCCGGAGTTCCGAACACTAAGTTCAATGGTAGGCCAGTCCCTCCACCCGCCGCAAAATCGTCTATGCGCGAGGCGGTATGCGCCCCATTGGACAATACTCCTCCTCCCATATCCATAAACCCTGAGCCGTAAACATGATCGAGTATACTCAAGTGCGTCGCCTCTCCTGTTGGTGGCGGCGCGACAGTTGTCAAGCCGGCGTCAGCCGTGGAAATAAAGACTCCAAGAATACCCGCCTTCAGCACCACCAAGAAACTTGGCTTACCTAATGCCATGACCGTGCTCCTTCTCGAAGAAGTGTGTTTTTGAAAGGGCTTCTTTCGACAATACCCAATTAAGCTAATCCGCGTTCGCAATCGTAACGCGACGCCCTTGAGAATACCAACGTTTTTTCAACATTTATTTAAGTTCCTAAACTTTATAATCCGGGCTACCAGATCCAAGAAAGACCGATAACGTCCTTTCGAAAGAAAGGCTTTGACCAAACGCTTTCACCATGCAACACGTCCTATAAAACGATACATTGTGGCCCGCACCGCTCCCTCCAACACCGAAAACTCTACTTTGCGTCGTACCAAAACCAGCAAAAACAAGATGACGATGATAGGTTTGTGATGTATCGCGATCCTTGGCATTCGTACACCCGCGATGGGCGTTAACGCCAACGCTCGCATGGCATCGAAACTTGGCGTGCGCACGTCAGCGCCCGGCAACGAAGACCGATCGAAGTTCTTTTTGGGGGGCTAGGGCCATGGGGCTTTGGTCGTGGATGCTCGAAAAAATAACTGAACCGGAAGGTGGCCAACCAACGCCATCGAGGAAGGCGAACGCTCGCTTATCCGGCGGCTCAGCCGTGGCTACACTCGAAGCACAAGACGAGAACGGGACTTCTGCTCAAGCGGAAGAGGCAAAGTGGTGGGCGCCAGCAAACGCCATTTACACAGAGGCTCAGCCCGTCAAGCAGCCGGATCTGTCGCCCGAAATCAAGGGCCTGGAAAATATCATCGTGACCTATTTCGATGGGCACGACTTGAACATCCCGCCATTGCTGCAAATTGCAGAGCAGATTCTCTCGAAACTCAAGAAGCCCAAAACAAACTTGCGGGACATTGCGGACAAGCTTGCCGAGGATCAAATACTCGCTGCATCTACACTGCGGATGGCTAATTCGCCCCTCTATCGAGGCGTCGATAGAATCGCAGCCCTTCAGCCGGCCGTTACACGATTGGGAACCAAAGCGATTCGCACGCTACTGGTTCGCGAGTCGATGCGTGCCGCGACTTTTCAGGGAACCGAATCGCATCAGGAACTTGCAGACCTGCTTTGGCTACGCTCATACGCCAGCGCTCATATTATGAGTCGGCTGGCCCCACTCGTCGGAACTGATCCAGAGGATTCGTTTCTGGTAGGCCTATTGCATGATATCGGTTCGGTCGTCGTTCTGCGGATCGTTTCAAAATATGAAAACGTGTGCCCGAACGGCCTGGATTTGGATACGTTTGACTACCTCTGCTACGAATCGCACCAGGAATTCGGTGAGTTGCTGGCAACTGACTGGAACCTGCCACAAACCGTTCGTGAATTGATCACAGACCATCACCGCTTTCCTTCAGAAGATGATCCGGCGAAGAAAGAACGCTTGCAGCTCCAACTATCCGATATGCTTTGCTCCATGCTTGGATATGCAACGCAAATTCCCTACGACCTGATGAATTCCGACGTCGTTTGTGCGCTGGGCCTATCCGATCAGCCGAAATTCATTCGGCTTCTTGAGAAGCTACCCGCCGAACTGGCGGAAGAAATGGAAGAAAGCTAGCCTACGACACGACAACGCCAAGCGTCGCAAGGGCCTGCAACCCAACAAGATATCCGCTCATTGAGCAAGCCTACGCTGCGCCGGTGGAACGCTTTGTTTGAGCTGAGCGATTGCCCACCTCTGGATCACGCCGTTTCAATATTCTGACACTTCGATCTTTATCGGCCTCGGCTACTCTCGGAATTCTGTCCGCCGCCCGTCGCAACGCGACTTTCTCAGCGTCAGTCAGAAGTTCTTTGAGTTTGGGGCGAACACGAAGCGCCTTCGTCCTGTCCCACGCACCATCCTCGGACAGTCCATCATTGCAAAGACCGGAATCCATCAGCCTGGTCAATACCGAAAACAGTAGTTTACCCATCTCCAGGTTAACTCGCCCGACTCGAATCTCTCGGTAAAGTCGATCCATGGCGTCACCGATCGTCCGTCGGCTGTTCAGCATGCCAAGATACCCGTCAGGGAGATGAGTCAGTTGACGTCGTTTTCGTGCTGCCCGGGCGGCGTCGGCCTTCTGCTTGCGAACTGCAGCAAGCTCCGGATCGTGAAACGCACAATACTCGCAATTGGGGCGATGTTTCCCTTTGCAGCGCTTACCCGCTTTCGTAATAGCTATGCACCGTGTCTCGAATGGAAGCCGACGGTTTCCGCCAGCTCGATTCACAGGAATACGGGCCACTTCTTTTACATGCGGCGTGCGTGCGTTTAAACTTTCCCAGAGCAGCATGGCGAGTACTCCTTACTTGGACAGGATCCCACAATATGTCACGGCGACCAACCTCCCTGTTGCGCCGAGTCCTCGATCGAGTTCAAATACTTGCGAATTGATAGAGGCTCCGTCCTCTCGTCGTCGCGATGAAAACGCCACCTTTATGGCATCTTTGGCAGTTGCGGCAAGCCGTCAACCCAGTATCAGGAGTCTACTCTAAGCGAGCCGCAGGGCAAGTCCTTTGGCGCATGAGCCTTCTGCTTCACCAGCTCATCATTGAAAGCTTCTCATTTCTTCTCGCCCTAAGCTCCTGCAACTTACTAACCTAGGCCAAAAATCAGACAAAAATCACAGCTCGAGAATTGGTCTCCAAGAGCGGCTGGCCAAGATTCGAGAAAGAAAAGCGCCGCAGGATTGAGGAGGAGACCAAGAAACCTTTAGGCGCACTACTCTCGGCTTTGGCGTGAGACTTCGTAATCCGAAAGCGTAGCCCTAAGTTGCTTCGAAGCCCGAAAAATCAGTTCGTATTGCTTGAAAAATACATAAACGAGCACAGCAAAAAGAGCACTCGCCAAGATGAAATGAATGCCGCCCTGCCCGCCGCTGCGCCAATGAATTGCACCGCTTGACGTTGTCAGAACAATGCCGAGGACAACCAAGCCGACAAGCCGGACGTTGGCTCCTTTTATCTTTCGCATCTCTGCAATAGGGGCTTGATCGAGACGCCCCAGATGAACGGCCTGTGCTCCCGTCCTTCCGACAACAGCGAAATACGTAAATACAACAACCTGAACGAAACAGATGAGTATGAGTGTAAGCACCGCACACAGGACGTGCCGCTCGGCGCCCGGCCCGGAAGAACCCAGTCCTAGCGCTGCGGAGACTACGATCAGCAAGACCGTACTAGCTGCCAAGCCTTGAAATACACGAAGCATTGGGAGTGACTATCTTGTTGCGACTGTAATTCGGTAGTTGCATCAACCGCGACTTGCGGATCGAGCGTTTGTATCCTTGGTCAGATCGTGGATGCGACGTGCAGCCGTTCGGACATTGCTCTCGATCATCGTTTCCTTTTCGAGAACATCCTGGTAAAGCTCAAGGGCCCGATCACGATCCTGCAATCGATAATCATAGACAACCGCTGCCTGGAAGCGTGCGGCGTGCGGCGTGTTCGGGTCCCATGTCCAGGCTCTTTCGTACCACCTCACAGCCAGGGTTTCCTGATTCGGCAGGTATTCTTTATGAATTTCGCCAAGCATGAACGCGGCATCATCGATCTTGTCACTACTTGGATATTGTTCAATGACAGAACGAAATATGCCAGCGGCCTCGACCATCTTACCTCGCCGATAGATTGCAGGTACGCCATGAAGCCCTTCGCGCATCAAGGCCGACCCGCGATCATACAGTGCGTCTGCTTCCGCAATCGAATCGGTAGGCCGAAGCGACTCTGATGCGATCTCCGCATCGAGCAAGTACTTAAATGCCTTAACCCGGCGTAAGCCATCGAGTTCAAATTCTGCCCAGGACGCTTTCGTTGCATAACCGTGAGCTTCGTAATACTCGCGCAAGCTTGCGAGGTTTTCGTGGTAGGCACGCCGATTAGCCGCCAACTGCTCAACCAAGTCAACCTCTTGAACTTCAATGACAGAAATGTCCGCACCATTCCTGGCTGACGGCGACGACCATCTCTCAACCGGTGCGCGAGGTGCATGTTTTTTTGGAAACGCGTAACCGACGTTGCAGCCAGTCGCCGTCCCGACCAAAACAATCCCACAACAAGCCAGCAAGGTTTTCATATTTCGATGTGTCAGCATGACCGCTCCTTGGCAAAATAGGCTGATTAGCGAGCCTTTCAATCTCCACGGTGTATTACAACCAGCGCCGACGGACCTGTCAATCAGCGCGGCCTCGATTGATTGCTACCATTGTGCTTCGTCAAAGGCTCCAAAGCGCGGTTTGGGCTTGTTCGGGCGGGCCTTCAGAATCGCGCCAGCGATCATAAGGTCTGGTTTCGTAGTGATTTTCAGATTAGATCCGTCAGATATCACAACCGAAACGGGATGTCCGAAGCGTTCAACCATTTGGGCGTCATCCGTTGCATCTTCCGAGTCTTCATCCCTGTTGGCGTACGCTTTTTCCAAAACTGTCTTGCGAAAAACCTGTGGCGTTTGCGCTTCATACAGGTCGCATCGAGGCACCGTTTCCTCAATCACGCCAGCACCGCTAACCCGTTTGATCGTACCAACAATAGGCGCTGCGAGAATTGCGGCTCCCGTTTTGCCCGCTTCATCGAATACAGCATCGATCTGTTCCGGAGAAACACAAGGTCTGACCGCATCGTGAATAGCCACAAACTCCGCTTCCCCCGAAACAACGGAAAGAGCTGCAAGCACCGTGTCGGTTCGTGTTGCACCACCCTCCACCAGTTTGACGCCCATGAAACCCAGGTTTGCGCCATATGTTTTTTTTAATGCCTCGGTATCTTCAGAAGCAACCGCGAGGATTGTCTCACACACGTCATCTCGCCGAACAAATCGCTCGATCGTGCGAAGAAATACCGCTCGACCATCGAGCTTGGCAAGCGTCTTTTTTTCTTGCCCGCCGAATCGTTCCCCTTTTCCAGCCGCTGCAATAATCACTGAAAACTTCGGCATTTGTTTGACTCTTTTCCCCATTGTTGACTGACACTGAAAGAGCAACCAACCTGTCATAGACTAATCAATACGCCAAACATCAGAAGTCAATCCTGCCGAATCACCTTACTTTTCCGGCGGTTCAGTTCCGGCGGCCACCTGACGCGGCTCCAATGGCGCGACCAAAAATCATCCGCCCCGCCGAGGTCTGCAAGACACTTGTCACTGTCAATTCAATAATTTCTCCAATGCGATCACGCGCGCCCTCGACGACGACCATCGTACCATCATCCAAATAACCAATCCCCTGCCCGGCCTCTTCGCCAGGTTTGACCACCTTGATGGACATCGGCTCACCAGGCAGTACGACGGGACGCAGCGCGCTGGCGAGGTCATTTATATTGATAACCGTAACGCCGCGAAGCTGAGCAACCTTGTTCAGGTTGTAGTCGTTGGTAACGACCTTGCCATCCAGTTGTTTGGCTAAATCGACCAACATCTCGTCAACTCCTGCATCCCCTGCGCTGCGTTCGGGTTCGACCTCCAATATCTTGATGTCGATCTTGTCGTTCGTCTGCAGCTTGTTCAGCATGTCCAACCCGCGCCGACCGCGTGTGCGCTTTAACTTGTCCGAGCTATCTGCAATCGTTTGCAACTCTTGCAAGACAAATCGCGGCACGATCAACTCTGCATCAAAGACGCGTGTATCCGCGATGTCAGCAATTCGACCATCGACAATCACGGAAGTATCAAGAACCATAGGTCTAAAACCCTTCGTGTTCTTGGCAAATTCAACGTACGGAATCACAAAACGGATGTCGTCTTTGGTTTGAAGTATGAAACTCACGGACATGTAGCAGCACACAACGCCGATTCCCAGCTTGATCGCCCCCACAAATGAAACCGCCGTCTCAGAAAGCAGGCCGCCGGGCGTATTTGCTTCGATCAGAAAATCGATAATCAGCGACAAGCCAAATGCCGTCACCATCCCAACGACCAAGCCAAAGAATAGTCCCGCAATAACAGTCAACGATTTTCGAGCGACAAAAATATCGACCGCTATGGAGATGAGAGCTGCACCGATGAACCCGATCAAGATCAGATCGCCGTGGCTGCCCAACGACCCCCCGATGATCCTTTGATCGCGGGCAAGCCCCCAGCCAACGCCGACCAATGCAAGAATAAACGTCAATCGTAACCCAAACAATGACCATGCGCTTGCACGCACCTGTTGCGATTGCGACTCGTATCGTGATATATCGTCCACGTCTATTTCATCCAGACTCACCATGCTCGAAGGCCTGACCGAGCTATGCGCTCAGTCGCGACAGCGGCAGAATTCCGATAGAACGTCGCATGAACGAGTATATCCACGAAACACGGCTAATCAATCGTGTCACAGCCTGGCTTGCTCACTGCAATCGGCTTTTACACTCCAGACAGCCTACGAGTCCGATGGCTGAACCGTTGATTGAGGGTAAAACCATGTCAATTCGCAGGCTCCCGGTCCACCTGCCTTCTGTTTCGCCCGGCCTGTTATTGCCTTAAAATCTGGACATTGGCTCAGCCTCTAAGGTGATTAGACCAGCCGCAAGGACTCCCCATTTGTCGAAAGAATCACAACCAACAACACGTCAGGGGCCTGTGGAATGCCACGACACAATGCCAATCAGTTCAATGCCTGAAGAGCGAAGTCGGCGACTCGTAACAACAGGGCCAATTCGGCAGACGCTATTCCTCCTTGCGCTACCGGTCTTGGGCGAGCAAATCCTTAACGGCCTCGTCGGCACGTTTGACGTTTTCCTCGCCGGGAAGATCAGCGCAGTTGCCACGTCGGCTATCGGGTTGGCCGCATACTTAACCTGGCTCGTTTCCATGCTGGCGATGCTCGTCGGGACGGGAACGACGGCACTCATCGCACGAATGACGGGCCAGGGAGACAGCGCGGAAGTCAATCGCGTCACAAACGAATCCATTGCGATGGCTTTTATTCTGGGGGTAATTGCATTCGGCTTCGTGTACGTCATTGCGCCATGGTTTGCCGTATATTGCAAAATGGAGGGCGAAGCCTATCGCATCACCGTCGATTACTTACGCATCAACGCTATCGGGCTTGCTTTTACTACGGTGACATTAATCGGCAGCGCGGCGCTTCGTGGCATTGGAAACATGCGAACGCCCATGCTGATATTCGCATTCGTCAATGCCATAAACATCGTTGTTTCATCGTCTCTCGTATTCGGCTTCGGCCCGATTCCGCAACTTGGGATCACAGGCATTGCTGTCGGCACTGTCACCGCTCAACTGATTGGCGCAATTATCATGACACTCGTACTGGCGCGGGGCCGATCGGGTTTGTCAATCAAACGTCAGCAACTGCGCATTTCATCAGCACGAACAAAGCGGATTCTTCGAATCGGCATTCCCGCTGCGGCAGACGGCGCAATTATGTGGAGCGGGCATTTCATTTATCTCGCCATCATCTCGCGTCTGGCTGACCCGCCTCTCGGCGTAGCCTATTTCGCAGCCCATATTATCGCGGTTCGCGTTGAAGCATTCACTTATCTACCTGCGGTTGCCTGGGCGGCAGCGTGCGCGACGATGATCGGGCAGTCCCTCGGGAGCGGCGATCCACAACGGGCGAAACGAACAGGTCACGAAGGCGTCCTGCAATGCGGGGCGCTGGGAATTCTGGTCGCAGTCTGCTTTTTCTTCGGAGCGGAAACCATCTTTGGCATAATGAGCAGTGATTCACTGGTACGCCAAGTTGGCATACCCCCCTTTCGCATTTTGGCCATCATGACGCCGTTGCTTGTGGTTTCAATTGTCTACGTTGGCGGGTTGCGCGGCGCGGGAGATACCCGTTATCCTATGCTTATAACGCTTGTCGGAGTTGTCATCCGTATTACAGGTGGCTATGTCGGGGGCATCGTTCTACAAGGTGGCCTGCTGGGCGTCTGGGCAGGCATGTTCTGCGACATGATCTGGCGGGCGCTCGCAGCGAGCATCCGCTTTGCCCGCGGCAAGTGGGTTCATACAAAGGTTTAAAACGCTCATTAATATTCAGGGACCGTCGAATCATGATTCTCGAGGAATTGCATCTATACAACAATACATGGCGTATAAGAGTGATACAATGAGAATCGCCCCATCCAATGAATTTCGGTGCGACTGCTCATAAGAGCGATGGCATCGAATAAGGAGAATGCACCCCATGCCTATCCGACGATTCCTGCAAAACTTAGTAGTGTTGACTGCTGGTGTGCTTTTCATATCCGGATGCGTGCCTGCTAACGACGAACCGGAGGCATTCATTAATGATTTTGTCCATTTAGCACCATCTAGAATACTTCTAGTCTTAGACAACGGTCAGTTCCTCCGAACCAATGACAATGGTGAGTCATGGGATGTCAGCGGAAGCCTTGCCGCCCCTTCGACCGAACATTCCGTTTCACTCCGCAAAGTCGTGAAGGGCAAACAAGGAAATCTTTGGGGTCTTTACGATTACAACGTTATTTCCGAAGTAGGCAAAACCAGCATTCGCACAACGCAAATCGTGCCGTTTGCATTGGCATTCAGTGAAGACACCAGGACATTTCGCGAGTTGGTGATTAGAACGGATACGGGTGGATTCGCACCAAGTGATTTGATCGAATTCGAAGGCCGTCCACCGCTAATTGCGGATGCGCTTGTCTCGGAGCTTCGCATCCATAATGGCAGCGACGAGTTCGATAGCAACTCATTTGATGCCTTTAAAGATCCTCCACCGATTGAATGGCCAAGAGTAAGCGCGGTGTGCAACGGCATGTTGTTCTCTTGGATTGAATTGCAGGATTCATCAGAGTTGTGGTCCACCGACATCAACCAGGACAATTGGATCTTATTGGCAGTGAGAGGCCCTACCGAAAGCGTACGTTGGCTTGGTTGTGCGTCCGACGGGGACTTATGGGCCGTCTCGCTTGAAAGGGCGATTCTGCTATATGATTCATCACTAGGCGAAGTCAATGAAGTGTACCGTCTTAAGGAACGCGTAGACAGACTGGTCGTAGACCCCATCGGGGAACACTTGGTGATGGCACGCGCGAACGTTCGGAATTTCATCTCCTTCGACTTGTTGTCAAAAGCGGGGTTTGTAACCACACTTCCTGATTTTCCCGATCGATTTACGACCGACCATGGCACTGTGACGATTCGGCATGATTCCGATGGAAATCTATTTGCAGGTTATTCCTCGTTACAAAGATTTGATGAAGCATCAACTTCGTGGAAGCGGGTATGGCCTTGAGTTATTGTCACCCACACTGGAAGCTCATGGCATAAATAAAAGGAATGGCCGCGCGTGCTTCCCCCTCCACCATGCATCCGCCACGGGCAGAAGATGTAGAAACATCATCATTTGAAACTCGACGGACCGGCTATGGCTTGGCTTGCGTCGCCTGGAGTATTCTACCCATCGAGCCTTTCAATGCCAATGAAATGTCATCCGAAGGAGCAAGTTCCATAAAGCGATTCAACCAATCCGACGCGTTTTGCGGATCTCCGGTCGAAAAATAAAGGTACGACAAGAGGAATTGCTCTTCGCTGGCATCAACCGCACCTTGAATGGCTACACTCAGTCGCGTTTTGTGCCCATCCAGCGTCTCACGATCCGCATAGAATTGCCGAAGATCGATTGGGTTGTCGATCAACTCGTGATTGATGCTCAGCGCCTCTCTAAGAGATTGATAGGCAGGGCCGTAATCACCAACGGCGATGTTAGCCAAGCTGTAGAAAAGCTTCGCAAATGAATCATCCGTATCATTCAAAATAGCCTGAAGATAATAGGAACGGGCCTCTTCGTATCGCCCTGCGACGAACGCGCCGTGACCAAAGACAAGCGTATTATCCCGGTCATCCTGTTCCAGATCACCCGGCAACGCGTCTTCTTCTGGAATAACGATCTGCGCAACAGGTGCATCCACAGCCTCTCGCGAATACGCAACACCGGGAACTGAGGCACGTTGATAGCCTTGCGTGCTTGTCGAATCGACACCATCGTCGTAGTCGTAGTAATTCTCGATTACCGGTTCCGTCGTATAGATGGTCGTATAATTTGCAGGTTCGCTCGGGTACGAAAATGCACTGCCGAAACCAAAGGAAGAATATCTTCCTGATAGGTACGGGCTATACCCAAAATTAGAACCGTACCCATAATAGTCTGCATTTCGGTATGCGGAGTAATAAACAACCTCGTAATGGCCATGATTGCGCCGATACGGGAAGCCATCATAATGACCATATCCATAGTGCGGACTGTGATGTCCGTACGATCTCCGATAGGACGTATGGTGGTCGTCATGGAGACTCTTTATGCGCCCATGATGGTAACCATGATCGCCATCACGATGTCGCTCATATCCGAAGGCCAAGCCGTTATGTCCATGGCGTCCGCCTAATCCAATCGAAGCATAGACGCCCGTGTGTGCCCCACGATTGGCATAATGATCCGAATGCGATCGGCCACCCAAAGTGACAACGCCCGTCCCATGCGACGAACCGCCACGATTGCTCGAACGACCACCGCCTACATAGGCCTTGCGTCTTGGAGAAGAAGATGCGTCTGCCGGCGAGACTCGTTGAATAGGCGTACGCGAAAAACTGACCATACCACCTTCATGACTGCGCCCGCCTGCTCGATCCGATCGGCTTGTTCGACCACGGTCCAGCGTTACGACACCCGGCGAGCTTCTTCTGCCGGAACGCCTTTGTGGCGCTGTCGCCGATCCTTGCGTGCGAGATCCAGGCACATAAGAGCGTACTGCACGCCTTGCTGGTTGATTTCCACTGCCTGAGATACGAGAGGCATTTCTTGCTGCGCCAATTCTCCTGCCGACTGTTGAGCCAGCGCTTGAGATCGACGGCCTGGAAAGCCGCCTGGGGGCCTGCGATGCGGGACCAGCTGACCGCCCCGCCCTCGTGGACGGCGTCCTCTGGAATCTTGACGTCGGCCCACGGTTCAGTGCTTTGCTCCTGCCCGAGCCTTGCGACGTACGCCGCCTTGCCTGATTGAGAGTACGGGGTCGGCTCGATGTCGTGGCGCGTCCCGCTCGATTCGACGGCGTCCTGCTGAACTTCCGAGATGATGGCGTCGATCTTCTAGCACTATTTGCGTTACGAGTAGAACCGGAATGCCGTCTCGTTCGTGACAATCCACTTGATGAACGTTTCGAACCACGTGATTTCTTGACACTGGAACGATTACTGGATCGCTTCCGTGACGCAGACCTGGCAGAATTTGATCTTGAATTTCTTGTTGACCTTTTTGCAGAGCCATTTGACCGACTGGCTCTAGCTGAGGATCGCTTATCCTTGGAGGATCCCGCCAGGACTTCACTAGAGGAACCAACAACAAGGCCAATCGTCATGACCGCTATGGCTGTCCAACGTCTTGTCAATTTGGCATTCATGGCTGGCTACCTCCTGATGCGCGGCACTCGCAATCGAACACTTATGCCGCTATGGAAACAACGATCGCCCAACTTATAATGATACCCCGTCTTTCGGCAAAATGCAAGGAAAACACAACTGTGCACATGGCAAGCGGTTCAACGCGATTCATCGAGGCTTGCCACCCTGAGCAGACGGTCGTTCGTTACGGGAAAGTGACGCGATTGCGATAACAAATAACCGTGCATAGCTTCTAGAACAATGCCGTCTTCTAAGCAAGGAGTGATAAGACATCGGTTAGCGTAGTCACTGTGTGATCGGGATCAGCAGTGCCAATGTCATGGATTCGCTCCACACGGTTGATCCAGACGGATGTAATTCCCATTGCGTTTGCGCCTGCTATATCACTATGCAGAGAATCTCCAACATGGATGACGTCTGAATCGCGGGTTTCCAACCCTGCCAGTGCCGATTGAAATATCCGCTCATCAGGTTTGTAGCTGCTTGCCATTTCTGAAGAAACCACGCTGTGAAAACTGGGAGCGAGGCCGGAGTTTTCCATTGCAGTCAGCAAAGGCTTCGTGTCTGCATTGGAAACACAGCACACTGGAACGTCCACATGTTGCAAGAACTCAATAGCATCCGAATAAATCGGTGGATCTGCCCAATATGCTTCCAACTCCGCCACAAATGGCTGTGGATCCGCATTCACGCCGAGACTCAGGAACATAGCTTCCAAGCTGGCCAGTTCGCATTCGTGGAGTGTTTGAAAACGCCCTTGATTGCATCGTTCGATTTCCTGGAAGAAGAATTCGCCCCAAGCTGTTGCAAATTTTTCGGGTGACATCGGAATGTCAAGCGCATCGACGACCCATGTGCAAACACGCAGCACAGCATCTCGGTCGCCAGAGCAAACAGTACCGTAAAAATCCAGTAGCACCGCCCGAATGCGTCGACTCAACGGAACCACCTCTCTTGGACACGCAAACCGAAACGCATAGGGCTTGACCTAGAATCGCACTTTGAAGACCGGAGCAAAGACAAGGGCTGCCAACATCGAAATAACGAAAAAGGAAAGAATCCAATAATCGGCGCCATGAAACCACGACTCTCGCCCGGGATAAAAAACTTCGATCGATGCTACGAGTGAGTCGCTCGGAATGGGGCGTTCCACGGGGTGCAACAATTGCAGAGGCCAACGATCGCGAACTCGTTCTGCACTGACCCGATCCAGACCTTCCCCGACCACAAGCTGCTTCTCCACCGTCTCGCCACCCACCAGAAACGTTAGCGAATGCTTGCCAGGCTCGGTCGCCCGAATGAGCCACCAAACCTCGCCGCCGCCTGGCACGGGACCAGCCTCCACCTCAAACGCATCACCAGCCTGCAATTCTATAGGAGGAAGGACTTCCTCCTGAGAATCGACAACTAACTTGATCTGCGCAGCTTCGTTGGGCTTGAGCGCTCGCCACTGATACCGAATGCCCATTTGGGCTATCCCAATCAACATAGGCAAGCCCAAGATGATGACCGGCTTAAGCATATACCACTGAAGTTTCAGAATCGATTTTAGCAGCCTCCATTGGGCGATGAATGTCACATGCAATTCATCGCGATAAAGTTTCAATGCCAGCAGGTTGGCCTTGATAGAATCTTTTGTCTTGGCGATTGCCTTTTGGTTGGAGGTTACCTTGAATGCGAACAACATCACCACGCCAGCTACAACAGAAATGACCGCTAACCCCACCCATACCGGTGCCGGGTCAAGCACGGCGTAAACAGCGTCACCAAGGAACGTCGCGATGGGATTCAAGACACCTAACAGCGGAGTCAGAACGGGAGCGAGCACGACATCCACTGTGGCGAAAAGCCACAGGAACATATCGAGCGCGCAATCCAAAAGCCAAAGAGCCGCATCCCCGCCACTTAGTAATAACCAGTTAATCGTACTCATACGGCGTCTAATGTTTCATTATTAACGGTTCGATCGATTTCACCTACTCACGCAGCATACGAATTCGACGTCGCCACCCATAGACGGAAAAATAGCGTTTGGGGACCCTTACTCCAGGTATCCCAATCCGCGCAGTCTTTCGATGACCTGTTCGTCCGCTGAGTTGTCACCGTCTTTTTCGATCGCATCCAGCTCCTTCTCAATCACATGCACGATGAAATCGTCAGCCGAGGAATAGCCTGCAAGCTCAGCCACTTTTTTCACTCGATCATACAAACTCGGGTCTATTTTGATCTTCGCCATTTACGCAACTCCCTATTCACACTTCGCCAACTCGCAGCAGCGTTCACCACAAGTGATCTATTAAGATAAAGGTGGCAGCAAACGATCAATGGGTGCCAATATTATGGCCCCACATTCATCTCGCTGTCACTTTAGCGTCAAACACATCTCGCCCCGTCATCGACTTGGGCCTTGGAATCCCAAACTCCTCCAATATCGTCGGAGCCAGATCGATGAGCGCCGGATCAACTTTTTCGATTCTCCTGTTGCTAAACAACACGCCAGGCACTTCCTCTCGCGCGATACAGTGGTCAGCGCTCCAGGCGCTATCGTTATCTGCCAGAACATTCCGCTCAATGCTCCCAAGCACAGACGCCCAGGAAGCACGGTAGTTTCGATGGTAGCCAATCAGCAGGTCCGGTGCGTCTTTCACATGCGGTCCTGCGTAGATTTCATCTGACCGATAGACCCGCGCGATGACCGGCTTACCTGTTCTCGGATCCCGAATTGCAAGAAGCTTTCTGGTCAGATCATTCAGCAACTCATCCTTTTCGCTGGGCGGTACGATTCCGTCGCGTTCTCTCCCTAATTGATTGACGTACAAACCGTTCAGGCCGAGGGAATATGCCCGCGTTCGTTCCCAATCAGGGGTAGCTCCCGGCTGCGTTCCAATCAACGACTGACAGTTGATTGGCTCAATATAGCCATTGTCCCGCAGCCAGGTGTTGAGATTAAACTGCCGCGCGAAATTACTAAACCCATGATCGGACATTACAAAGATGAGTGCATCATCGCCATACTCACGAACAAAATCGCCGACAACGGCGTCCATGGATTTGTACAAGTCTTCGATAACCGCGTTGTACTTCTTAGCTTCGCTCGGCGATCGCGTAGGGTGAGGATCGTCGGAATCCCACCAGAACATGTGCGCCTGAAGATCGGTGCTCGAAAAATAGAAGAACAGGAAGCCATCATCAAAATTCTCCTTCGCATACCGAAGCAGATTTCGCCGTTCCTTCAAGACATAGTTCGCCTGCGCAAGATATTCTTCGTCCTTGAATACACCATTGGAAAGTGCTTTGTGATCTTCCTGAAACCCAGCCGTGTAAAACAGTCCAAGCTCTTTTGAGATTTGCTCGACAAAATCCACCGGCTCGCTGACTTTCTGACCGCCGGTATCGGAAGGGTCGATGTTGACAGGCGATACATACAAGCGAAACTTCGGCCTGACTTCCTGCAAGTAGAACCGACAGATTCCGTTGGCGTGCGCATTCGGCAAGAATGACGGCATTGCAAGCTCAAAGTCAACCTTATTCCATTCACTCCACTCACCTTCCCTCAGCAATATTGACTGACCTTGCAGATCAATCCTCACCGTTGGCTCGGACGGATGACGATAAACCGTAAACTCCGTTTCAACGCGCTTTGGCTTAGTAAGATAAGTATGATGTGGGCCGAAAAGTTTTGCTGTCGCCTTATTGTCATCAAAGACAATCCGGCTGCGCATTCCACCGTCTTCATCGATGAAAATCTGCGTCTCTTCCGAGAAATGCTGATAGGAACCATAGCCTCCAAGCAGATCGGGGACTCCCATGCCGCTAAGGCAGCACATATGCCCATGCTTGGATTCGCTCGGCGGGTAGTTCGACGGTATGTCGTATATCCTCACGGGGATTTTCGCTTCGTCGAGATAATCCCAAAAAGGGGTGCCATGACGCTGAAGCAATGTCTGCGTTGGATTGTGATTGAAAGGCCAAAATTCCAATGGAATCTTATGCTGATCCACTTCCCACCCGTCTTCGCCAACAATCGTCTTGGCTGCCGAATAATACGGGCTGCACTGCTTCGCGGGGTCGCGATGAATGAAATCAAAAATGCCGTGGACGCCAGGCCCCGCCCCTGTAATAAAATTCGACCAGGCGACCGGGCTTTGCGGAGGCATGCTCGTCTGTAGGGGGCTGAATCCACCATTGTCACGCATCTTGGCAAGCACGGGAAGCTCGCCCTCATCCATGAGTCGCTTGCAGAGTCGCGGGTCCATGCCGTCAAAGCCGATGACGATCACCTTCTTCGCGTTTGCCGTGCTTTCTGCCTGAGTTCGCTCGCTGCAACCGAGCATCGAGAGGCAGACCGCCATCGCGCAAACGCTGCAAACGGTTACTCTCAGAATTCTCATCAAACTTGACATCCTTTTCCGTTCCATCTTGCTCCAAGCCGATTAAGACGCGCCGACCGCTTCAGTTGGCGCATTCTTGCCATTCGTAGAATGGCCGTTACTCGAAAATGACCCATCCGCGTCAGATACACCGACGGATTGTCCGTCCATGATTTTAGGCACATCAACGCCAAACATATCCAGTACAGTCGGACCAAGGTCCATAAGCCTTGGATTTTCAGCCCTAATTTTACGATTGCAAAACAGGACACCAGGAACAAGCTTTGGATCGATGCAGTGATCGCCGCTCCATGCCTTGGTGTTGTCATGAAACAGCTTATCAGTCTGCTGGCCGATGGCAGCTTCCCAACTGACGCGGTACCCCTTGTTGTAGCCAACGATGATGTCCTGGCTTTCTCCCTTATAGGGGCCTCGATAAATCTTGTGCGAATTGAAAGCCCGACTGATAGCCATCTCGCCTTTTTCTTCGTCTCGAAGACCGGTCAGTTTGTCGCATATTTCATCGCGAAGTGCATCAGCCTCGCTCGGCTCGACAATTCCTTGAGATTCGCGCCCTTTGATGTTCAACCATATGCCAGCCAACCCGAGGCAATATGCTTTCGTCTGCGACCAATCCACGCCCGCCAAATATTTCTTTCCGAGACCATCCGGCTTGAGCTTCAAATATCCGTTTTCTTCAAGCCAAACGTTGAGGTCAATCCCTCTTCGAAAGGAATTGAAACCGTGATCGGAAATCACCATGAGGACGGTGCCATTGCCTTCGCACTTCTTCATGGTTCGACCAACCAGGTCATCCATCCGCACATACAACTGTTCGATCGCATCGCGATGTTGTTCCTCAGCTTGGCCTGAATGTGCCGGATGCTCAGCATCGATATACCGCCAAAACATGTGCTGAACTCTATCCGTTCCGTCGAACACACAAACGCAGAGACCGCGCCGAACTTTTTCGAGCGCATCGAAGAACATGACTTCACGCTCTGCATCCGCTTCGTTGCACTGATGTAGAAAATCATCGTCCCCCAGAAGCGTTGCGTTAAGCCCCCATGTGTCTTCGGCCAGCCCTAGCGTTGCAAATCGCCCCTGGTTTTTGGAAAGATAGGTCGCAAAGACCGAAGGATGTGACACCGGCATGGCTGGTTTGTTTGGGTCAATCTGAATGGGCGTCACATACAACTCGAACTCCGGCTCTGTCGATTGCAGCAGGAACTCGCATATTCCCTGAACCTTGATCCCCAACCCGGCTTTGAAAGTCACATTAACCCAAGGGGTATACTCGCCCTTTCTTAGTCGAATAGTCTCCCCGCCCACCTTCAAGACTCCCTCGCCAGGCCCCGTAATCCGCACCTCAAACGGACATTTCATCGAGCCAGCATCTTTCTTCATGGTATTGTCCGGACCGATCAAATACGATTTGACGACATCGCCCTGACGCTCGACGTGAATCTGTTCTCCGCCGATATGTTCTGCACTGTCTGCGGATCGGGTGGAATAATAGGAAAACGTCCCTTGGCTGCCGCGAAGATCGGGCACGCACATCGCCGACAAGAGCACACCACGAAACCGCTCGGGCGGGAAGGTAATGGGCACGCGAATGATGTTGCTGAAGATGCCATGCTCCCCAAGTACATTCCAAAAAGGCTTCCCCTTTCGCAGCAACCTGATATTGGGCTTGCCCATTGGGATTTCGTACTTACCAATCTTGAGCTTGCGCGAAACGTCGCCAATCGAAACCGATGAGAGCAATGGCAAATAGTTTCGCTTGTCGCGCGTTAGAAAATCGAAAATGTTGTGCTTACCGGGATTGCAGCCCGTAAGAAAACTTGACCACGCGACAGGCGAGAGTGGCGGAGCGGTTGTTCCCAACTTGTTGTAGCTTCCTTCGTCCTTCAAGCGCGAGAGGTTTGGCATTTTCCCCTCAGCCATGAATTTTTCAGCCAACGTAGGCTCCATGCCATCCAAACCGAGAATCACGAATCGCTTGACGCGCGCCCGAGCCATAGCCCGTCGACCGCGAAATGACCGCAGCGCCCAACGAATCGGCCAAAGGAAGATAGCCGCAAGCCCGGAAAGAAATGCCAGAAAGAAGGCTACGACGGTCGATCCTACTGCAAAGCCGGCGCCGGGGCCGATGTACGCTTGCGCGCTGCCTTCAGAAAGCAGCATCAAAACTAGCGCTAGCAGCAGTGTCTGCCGCAAAGGCCTGCGCGAATCTGTCTTTCGTCTTTCAACAATCATACGAATCCATCAATCTTGCTAAGAAACGCAAATGTCGCCCTCCTGGGCACAAATCAAACCAATTGTCTTCAAATGTTTCCGTATACCCTCTTGAGGCAATACGTCAACTGAGCCTCGCAGGCCTCCAAGTCTGGAATCTTCTTCGTCGTGTTTCCACCGATGACAATACTCCTTTGCATTGAGAACTTAAGAAGCACGGGCCGAAAAAACCGCGCAACTCAAATAACACTAACCGAGAAGACCTGCCATTCTGTCGGGCTGTCAGACGAAGACCCTTAGATCTACTCGACGCTCAACTGAATGGGCCGATAGCCCACCTGGATCGCGATCTTCGAACTGTCCATGCCCTCTATAGGCAATATTTCGGCATTTGAACTGGTCCGTATTTTGACTTGTGTTTGCATACTATGCCTTACCTATCATGACTTTCACTGTGATTTCACAATCATCGCTGTAAGGCCCCACAGTCTTACGTCTCTCGATGAATCGTGAATCCGGCCTTCAAACACGGAATCAGCTGTGTGACCCAGTTTTCGACAGGGAATACAGTGACATGGACGAACTTGCGGGGCAATCTCTTATTGGAGTCTCTTGCTGCCCCTATAAAAGGCGTGCGGCACCCCGGAAAGACATTGGCGCGGTCAAAGGGTGCCGCAACGAGTGGAAGCTGAATTGTTTGCTAATTGAATACCAGGCGGGAAATAACGATTTTCGCCACGTCGCGCAACCCAGTAACATTATGTCAGATCATCCCATTTGGTCAAGATGCCCCACCGGATTTTTCTAAATTTCTGCCGAATACGAATGAGGAGCTGCATCACCGAAAAACAAAACCAGGAGAATTGCCGTTCATTTGAGCAAATGATCTATCCAAGCGAACCAAAAAGCTGGTTCGAAGTTGTTGAATTTTATCAGGAACCGACTTGAAATGCAAGGGTGATGGCTGCACCGGCCGAGCATAACATCCTTATGGGCCGATGCTTACGCGCAATATTCGACGGAAAGCGCACGCAAATCACATGGACGTCGAATACCCCCTACAATTCGACAATTCCTTCGCGCAGAGCAAATCGACTCAATTGAACACGATCATGGATATCCAGTTTACGCATGATGCGAGATTTGTGGTTATCGACGGTCTTGGCGCTGATGGACAGAATCGCGCCAATTTCCCTGCTTGATAGTCCATGAGAAAGGTGTCGCAGAACACTCAGCTCCCGCTCAGTCAGCAGGCCGATCCTTGAATCGACGTCCTTATTTTCCAGGCCATCTCGACGCATACTAATGATGCGAGTTTGCACCGCAGGGCAGAAATATCGCTCGCCAGCTTCGACCCGCCGGATGCTCGTTATCAGATTCTCAATACTAGAGGATTTAGAAACAAATGCCGCGACATCCTCCCGTACTGCCGCCCTAATCTCTCGATCCGATGGATTCGCGGTGAAAACAACAATGCCCGCATCGCCTGTCGAAGCCCACAAGTATCGCAGGGCATCAACACCCGACAAACCTGGCAGGTCCGGATCAATGATAACAACATCGGGACGATTCTCGCCGGTACGAGCAATCGCCGCCTCCGATCCTCCTGCTGAACCAATCACTACGAAATCAGGCTCTTCGGACAATCTGGCGGAAAGACCATCCCGAATGACCGGAAGGGCATCGATGATAAAAAGACGAATGTGCTGGTTAATAGCATGCGCTCCCCCCCAGGGCAGGATTCCCATATAACTTCGGAGTGGCACCGAAAACTGCCGCATGTCACGAGCGATTCTGGGGAAATCATCCGCTGCGAATTCGGCAAACTACACTTCGAAATTGAACCCAACGGGGAGTAGGGTTAACGCCGTGTCACAACTGCTGGCGGATTAAGTAAATCAGAATGCAACCGAGCCTACCGTTAACAACCATTATGCAGGTTTCTTAGGCAATTCTGATTCGTTGAAGTAATCCGATAATCCAACGTAATGATAGTGGTCGCGTCGGCAATAAGCAAGCCCGGCGTATCGCACTGACTCGTCGAAATACCAACAATGCCCTTTATCTGCCTCTACAGCGCTTTGGTTTCGCCACACATTCTCGCTTCCGAGAAAAAGACACTCTTCCGGCCAAGAACTTGGGCCGTCGCAGAGCCTACGCTGCTGGGACAGACTCCGATAACAACGTCTGGCAACTGCACGAAATTCCGGTATCGAAATGAATAAATCGTACCTTCGATTGGTAGGGAACCGATTCGATATCTTAACTGGTAGCCGGCAAGTTCCGCTCGTATCAATAGGGTTCTAACGAGGGCTAACGCTTAGCGACTGTCTCGAATCAGCGACACACTTTGAGTGAGGCCGCAGGAGTCTGCTTTCGATGCCAGTCGCCTCGGCACCAAACGACCAGCCCCATACGGGGCCTTTTAGGAAACGCGCATGAGTCAGCTAAAAATTGGCAATGTAGTGAAGGTTACAAGTGGCAGCGTAGACGTTGTCATTACGGCGTCCGAACTCAACCTACTTCACGAAGATCGTACTTACCGAGTGGGACAGCTTGGAAGCTATGTGACACTTCCTATGGACGATAGGACGCTCGTTGGGTTCGTGACGGGATTCGGTCGCCAGGAAGTAACCGTTGTGGATGTCGAGCCGCAACTGATCATGCAGATTCAGCTCCTCGGAGACATCAAGGCTGGGCGATTCACACGAGGTATCAACGAATACCCGATTATCGGCGACGACGTCTGGGTCGCGGTGCGGGGAGACTTCGAAGCGATCTTTGGCAGCTTTGATCAGCTTCTTAGTGGGTCCAAGCACCCGCAGAGCTTTTCGTTAGGACGATTTGCGCTGAACACTGATTTTGAAGTCAAAGTTCTTGGCTCTGAAATGTTTTCCAAGCACGTTGCCCTCGTCGGAAACAGCGGTAGCGGCAAGAGCTGTACAACCGCCAAAATATTGCAGGAAGTACTCGATCTCAATCAGTCACAGGTCGTCTTGTTCGACCTGCATGGCGAGTATCGCACCGCATTTTCCGACGACGACGGCCAGATCAACGCAAATGTCACTTACCTCGGCTCGGACGATCTCGTCCTCCCCTATTGGCTTCTTAAGTACCAGGAATTTGAGGAGATTTTCGTTGACAAATCCAACCCTATGACCGTTTCGACTCAGATATCCTTTTTGCGAACCGCACTAATGGAGTTCAAGCAAGACGCTGCCGAGCAATTGGGACTTACGGAAACATTTACGTTGGACACGCCTATCTATTTTTCGCTTGAGAAACTCAAGATGTACGCGGAGAATCTCAACGAGTCACGTTACGTTCTCAACGACGATCACCTGGCATTCAGTCAACTCGCACTTCGGGCATTACCTCCAGACGAACAACAGCACTTGATGCGGACCCAACGTTGCCAGTTTAATCGCGGGAACCCACAAGGCGAAACTCCGCATCCGCTCTTTTTCGGCAAGCTGCTGGGCTTGATCGACCAAATCGAAACGAAGTTCAGCGACCGCAGATACGAATTCCTGCTCAAGCCTATTAAGCACGGTCGCGAGTCGAAATACTTCCGTGACGAACTCAAAACCGATGTTACAGCGGGGCAGAGTTCCAACCTTATGAACCACCTAATCAAACTGCTGACCGGACGCGTTGAACCGCGCAGCAATTTGACCATCATCGACATGTCCGGCATCCCCTATGAAATCGTCGATATAACCGTCGCCGTTCTCACTCGGCTACTCTTCGAACTCAATTTTTGGACACCGCCATCACAACGGCACCCAATGTTGCTGGCATTCGAAGAGGCGCATAACTATATACCCCGCGTTCCGCAGAAGACCGACTTTGCGAAGAGAGCTGTTGAGCGCGTCGCCAAGGAAGGTCGAAAGTATGGCGTCAGTGCCATGATTATTTCGCAAAGGCCTTCCGATCTCTCTGAGACGGTTCTTGCACAGTGCAACAGTTTTGTCGCTATGAGGCTCAGCAACCCGGAAGATCAAAATTATATTTCTAGAGTGGTCAGCGATCACTTTACAGGGCTGATCCAAATGCTACCGATTCTTCGCCCGGGGGAGGCATTCGTCATCGGCGATAGTGTCATCATGCCCATGCGTACTCTCATAGACATTCCAAGCCCAACACCGCAGAGTGGCAACCTCGACTTCTTTCAATTGTGGAGCGCCAACACGCCGGATTGCAACATTGACCAGACTATCGAGCATTGGCGGAGGCAGGACCGTCGTACTGCTGACGCAATCGATGAAGAACAGTCCAATGAATTCGACGATATCCCGGAGGCACCTGAAGTGCCAGCAGCGCCGGAGGTACCCGCCGATGCAGTCGCACCCGAGGCACCCAAGCTATCGGATTCTCCCTATATGCGTCGGCTTCAGCAGCAATCCGCTCAACGTGGAGGGGCTTCCTGGAACGGCTAGGTTCATCGCGCGAGAGTCGATTCCTCTTACACATAGGCACCGCCGCTTCGTCCTGGCGAAATGCAGAATGGCGACAATCGTTCGCGCTATGGCTGTCGCTCGCGGATCGTTTTGACCAGTTGCACCAGATTAACAAACTCCGTGCGATAGCCATGCGGATCATCTCCGATGCAAGGCTCGGCGAATTCAACTACCGTATCAAGACCGATATACGCCGCCGAATCGGAATGACGCAGGAGCATGCCAAACGATGCCACCGACGCGGCGAAAACGAAGTCATCAGACGCTTCATTAAGTAGAAGCTCTTCGTCAAACACCGGCACCTCGATCAGCTTGCTGGTATCGCCGTCAGGCTCCTTATAGCGAAGTTTGACCGTCATCATCTCGCCGCTTTCTGCGGGCGCGGTCTCAACAAAACGTTCTTGATACTTGAGCGGATCAACGGCTGGCATTTCGACGTCAGCCCCCGCAGAAATAATCTCATAGAGAGCTGTGACAGTGTGCCCCGCGCCGATCTC
>JAJDEA010000190.1 GCA_029260035.1 Phycisphaerae bacterium | reverse complement strand
GCCATCGTCACAATGGTTTATGCCCAAGAGCAGGAATTGCCACCGTCGAAGCCAATTACGAGCGCGCGCGAAGCGGTCCATCAGGGCAATGTCCTTCTTCTTGAAGACAACGCGGCTGGAGCGTTGGTCGCCTATCGTGAGGCTGAAAAACTCGACCCGGAAGCCGTGGAAATTCCGTTTGTTACGGGCTTGGGTCATTTCAAGCTTGGAGAATACGAGCAAGCTCGCGGCGCTTTTCAAAAGGCGGCGACATCCAGCGACGAGAAGCTGGCGCACGACGCGCTGTACAGTGTGGGCACGACGTATCATGCTGAAGCGCTGGCCAATATGGAAGACCCAAAGGCCTCTGTCGAAAAGCTCGAACATGCCATGCAACGGTATCGAACCGTACTGGCGGATATTCCAGAGCATGAGGCGGCTCGTGATGCCAATCTGAAGGCAGCCTCGATGCGGCGCAAGCTGGTGCAGATGATGCAAGAGCAGGAAAAGCAAGAGTGCGACAATCCACAGCCTTCTGACGAAGAGAAGGAATCAGACGAAGAGCAAGAGAAGAACGAAAACAGCGACGATCAACAGGAAGAGTCCGAAGAGCAGAAGGAACAGGACCAACAACAATCGCAGGACGAGGAAGAAAAGGAACAGCAACAGTCAGATCAAGGCGACGAGCAGGAAAAAGACGAAGAGCAACAACAATCGGAGCAGTCTGAGCAGAACGAAGACGAGAAACAGAAGGAAGATGCTCAGCAACAACTCGCCGAACAGCAGGAACAGAATACGCAAGAGCAAGCACAACGGCGACTTCGCGAAATGATGCAGGCTATTCGAGACCGAGAGAAGAATCGACGCGAACCGGTGGAGCGGATTCCCGTTCAGCCTGTCGAGAAGGATTGGTAAAGGTGATTGTTAAGCCCGCCATCATTTTTCTAGGCCTGACCGCAGCAGCCTTGGGCCAGCAGTCCGGGGTCGAGCTTCGATTGGAGTCGCGAATAATCGAGCCTGGAGAGTCGGTTAATGTCCAATTGATCTGCAACAACATTGGTACACCTAGCATCCCCGAGGCAGACGTCCCCCCCGGTCTCCAGCTCAAACTCGTCAACTCGAGTCCGTCCTATTCATCAAGAACATCGATTATCAATGGCAGGCGCTCGAGCATTGAAACCCACACTTTCAGCTTAAGGCTCACGGCAACCAAAGAGGGAACCTACACACTCGGGCCGATGTTCGTCACTGCGGGAGGCGCGAGCCACCAATCAGATTCCGTCACCATCGTCGTGCGCAAGTCGAAACAACAGACCGGCCAGCGAGGCGATCGGACCCTGTACGCATATATCGAAGTGGAGCAGGATTCCTGCTATGTGTCACAGCGAGTCAAAGCCGCCCTCGTGATTGGCATTCGGAAGGTTTCGCACAACCGACGCATGTACAGCTTGAACAATCTGAATGAGATGCGACAGCAAACGGGCATTTTCATCGATGGGAACGCCACCAAGAAAGAGGTGAACCTCAGAGACTCCGGAAACCGGAAAAACCCCTACGATGTGTATCGAATCGAAAAAAGTATCCTCGCGGAAACGCCTGGCGAACTGACGATCGATCCTGTTTTTCTAAAAATCAACTTTCCGACTCGATTGCGCCAAGGCTTTTTCGGCAGGCTCGAAGTAGCTGGCTCCAGGCGTGAAACCGCCCGAGCAGAAGGCGCATCGGTAACGGTCAAAGCTCCACCGATCAACTCGCGTCCTTCGGACTTCAACGGTGCGATCGGTCGGTATGCGATGAGCGTAGACGTTAAGCCCAAGCGCATCCAACAAGGCCAACCCGCAACGCTAATCATTTCCGTTCGTGGCGCTCCGCTCGATAGCATAGCGGGTCCAGACCTTTCCGCACAAGCGGAACTCGCAAGTCGATTTGACTTTGCTAAAGATGAACTGGTCGGCGACATCGAAGGTCGAGCCAAGGTTTTTCGCAGGGCAATATTCCCAAAACAAGCGGGAGAACAAACGATCCCGCCTATTAGCTGGTCGTTTTTCAATTCGACCACTGAAAAATACGTTACGCTTCAGAATGATCCGATCGACATATCCGTTGACGCAGCTGCTCCTGGCACCACTGCGTTTCGCAGTGCCGAATCCACAACGCCGGATAAGGACAGCGTCGACCTGAAAGTCCTGGCTGGAGGGATTTCGCCAAACTACATTGACGCGGGCCAGGCACTTGCGAATCAATCGCCGGGCTGGACAACGGCTTCAGCCGTTTGGATTCTTGCACCACCAATCCTCTGGTTGGTGTCAACGCTTGCCTTGCGCCATCGAGCCAGGCTTGTTGCGGATGGCGGCTATGCTCGGCGACACAAGGCGATTCGGACGGCCGACAACGAACTCAAACTCGCCATGCAGGATGGCGAACCGATCGATCAAATGCAAAACGTCGCGGCTGCGCTAAGAGGATTCGTTGCGGATCAACTGAACCTGCCGCCGGGCGCCAAGACACCTGCAGAAGTCAAGACGTTACTCAATGAGCAAGGCGTGAACGGAACCCTGACGGACGAGATCGTCGAGTTTCTCGAAAGGTGTGAAGCCATCCGCTATGCCCCGGATTCACTGGATGCCGCGTCGCCGTCAGAATCAGCTTCAAATGTCAGAGAATGGATTCGGCAGATCGAGAGGGCGCTGCGATGAGATGTTTGCATCAACTTCGTCAACCGATCGCGAAGGATACAACTGGCGAATGCTTCTTGGTATGTAACCACACAGAGAAAAGGGTCGCTCGTGGCGATCAGCATAATGGATCCAAGCGTGCGTTCTTCGTGACACTTTTATTTTCGATCGTAGCTGCGTCTACGCCAACACTAATAGCCGCACCGACATCGGAAGTTCGCGATGATTTCGAGCGAGCGGTTGATGAGTACCAACAAGCCTACGACTTACAGTCATCGGAGCCGGTGCAGGCGAGGCAGCTTTTTCGATCCGCAGCTCAGCGATTCGAGAGTATCATTTCGTCAGGAGTTACGAACGGCCACCTCGAATACAACCTGGGAAACTGCCATCTGCAAGCGGGCGACGTGGGACGAGCCATACTTCATTATCGCCGAGCGCAACGGCTCAGCCCTCGCGACAAAATGCTAGCCGAGAATCTGGCCGAGGCTCGCTCTCGGTGCGTCACCAACATCGAGCTTAGCCGTCGAAGCGCCGTATTGCGCAATCTCTTCTTTTGGCATTACGACACTTCCGTGTCAGAGCGAACCAGGATCGCGATCGTTTGTTATGTGGGGTTTTGGATGGTGCTCATGCTGCGCAACCTCATGCAACGTCGCGCGATCATCGTTACAAGTATTGTGCTCGCATTTTGCACGCTATCGCTAGGCGCTTCTTTGGCGACAAGTCAATGGAGCGACAGAAACAAAGCACCGGGCGTCATTACAAGCCTTGATGTGATTGTGCGTAAAGGGCCTAGCCCGAGTTACTCACGTCAGTTTGAACAACCGTTGCAGCCAGGCGTCGAGTTCACGATCCACGAAAAAAGAGGTTCCTGGTGGCGTATCGACTTGCCGGACGGGAATACAGGCTGGATCGAATCGACCAACGCGGAAACCATTCCAAACAAGACTCGTACATTTCTCATTGAATCGGCTTAGCAAAGACAGCCGCGCTCCCCTCCTGGCGTGCTAAAATTCCAATCTTGTGTAGTTCAATTGTCCGTAATTGTGCGCCAGCGGGTATAGGCTTGGATTCGTCACATGTGGAAGGTAAGATGTCTCCTTGGGGCAAAGAACACCGTCGCACCTTGTGGAGAGGCTCCAGCCAAGGCAACCCATCGACGGTGGAAGCGATCAAGGGCCGATCGCGGAGCAAATGGGAAATGGTTCGTTTCCACATGACGGAAACCTGAATGGGCACGAAAATCATTGGTATTATTTCGCTTCTTCTCCTCCCGTTCTCGGCCACGCTCTGGTACAAGAGCGTATACAGCCAGCAACACCAACGATTCGACATCACTCATTACCAATCCATGCGTGTATATCTGCACGATGGTTTTTGCAGCTTGCGACTGCTAACCATGCCAACCCGCGTTGCTGGGAAAAGCGAATTCTTCGACGAATTACAGTATGACCCACGGCCAAGGAAACAAAGTTTCTTCTTCGTTACGCGTAAGAACGGCCCTTACCGAGTCACCTGGCTCGTGTTCCCTCTTTGGGTTAGCACGTCGTTTCTTGCTTTGCTGGGTACGCTGCCATTGGCGCATGGCCCCGTACAAAAATGGAGAAGGAAACGAAACGGGCTTTGCCTTGAGTGTGGCTACAATTTAGAAGGCAACCGTAGCGGGCGTTGCCCGGAATGCGGCGTGAAATTTCGGAAAACCTCGACTCACCCGCGCCCAAACCCGGCATGACACGATTCGACCACGCAACTGCGATTGATGGCGTTTACGTCCTTAATATGATAACGAGGATCGGCTCGCCAACAACTTCGATTTCGCATCGCATTCCCCGTTACAGACTTTGACAACTGTTGACTTGAGGCTGTCTTGACGGGTAACGCACAGGGCCTATCCTGACTCTTCGTAACTAGAGTAAACTCTCTTTATTGCGGCGGTCGAATCCTGTTTTCCAAAGGAATCGGCCTCTAAATAATGATACACAATGAGCAAATAGCGTCATGTAGTTTTAGGCACGAACCAGGAAAGAACCATGAAAGACATCTTGAAAAAATTGGGGATTGAAAATGTCAACGCCGGGGGTTTCTGCGGAGAATGGATTGGCGGTGGCGAGAAACTGGAATCTGTATCGCCGATCGATGGCAAGGTCATTGCAACGGTCAATCAAGTCACACCCGAAGAATACGAGCAAACGATTAAACGCGCTCAAGCGGCCTTTCTGAAATGGCGAGAAACTCCCGCACCCGCCCGTGGCGAAACCATTCGCCAGCTTGGCCAGGCGCTTCGTGAATGCAAGTCAGAACTAGGCGCCCTGGTGACACTCGAAATGGGCAAGATTCAAGCCGAAGGGGAGGGCGAAGTTCAAGAGATGATCGACATCTGCGATTTCGCAGTCGGCTTATCCCGTCAGCTATACGGCTTGACCATGCACTCCGAACGACCGGGCCATCGGATGTACGAACAGTGGCATCCCCTTGGCGTTGTCGGCGTCATCAGCGCATTCAACTTCCCGGTCGCGGTCTGGGCATGGAATGCCGCGATTGCGTCCGTATGCGGAGACGCGGTACTTTGGAAGCCTTCCTCACAGACACCCCTTACAGCAATCGCCTGCACAAAAATTGCCGAAAAAGTTTGCCATGCAACCGGAGTCGATCCAGCGCTTTTCAGCCTTGTGATTGGCCGAGGCAGCACGATCGGCGAGAAATTAATCCAAGATCGTCGCGTACCGCTCATATCGGCTACAGGAAGCTGCAAGATGGGCTATCGCGTCGGAAGCGTCGTCGGCGAAAGGCTCGGTGGAACCATTCTCGAACTCGGCGGAAACAACGCCATTGTCGTGACTCCGGAAGCAGACATGAAAATGGCTGTTCTTGCAATTCTATTCGGCGCGGTGGGCACTGCGGGGCAACGATGCACATCTACTCGACGGATCATTGTTCACGACTCCATCCGCGATGAACTGGTAACCAAGCTGATAGCCGCTTATGAGCAAGTTCGCATCGGCGATCCGACCAAGCCGGAAACCCTCATGGGCCCGCTCGTTGATACCGGTGCGGTGCAAACGATGATGGATGCTATCGAGAAAATCAAAGAGCAAGGCGGCGAAATATTGGTCGAAGGAAAGCGACTCGAATCCGAGCAATATCCGGGCGGGTGCTATGTGACCCCCTGCATCGCAGCAGCCAAGAACGAGTTTCCCGTTGTTCAAGATGAAACGTTTGCACCGATTCTGTATATCATCCCTTACCATTCGCTGGATGACGCCGTCGCTTTGCACAACGGCGTTCCGCAAGGCCTTAGCTCTTCCATTTTCACTCGAAACATGCAGGAAGCAGAGCGATTTCTTTCCGCATGGGGAAGCGATTGCGGCATAGCCAACGTCAATATCGGCACAAGCGGTGCGGAAATCGGCGGTGCGTTCGGTGGCGAAAAGGAAACCGGCGGCGGACGAGAATCCGGGTCGGACGCCTGGAAGGCGTACATGAGACGGCAGACGAATACGATCAACTGGTCTACCGAACTACCCTTGGCACAAGGAATCCAATTCGGCGACTAGCGTAGCCTCCGACAGTCCGAACAACTTATTGAACGTACGCTTTATGCACCGAGGTATCGATCTTTGCGACTCTTGAGTCTTGAAACATTTCGCCTTGGCGTGAACAACCTTCGGCTGCACAAGTTGCGTTCACTTTTGACTTCACTCGGAATCATTTTTGGAGTCGCCGCGGTCATTTGCATGTTATCCATTAGTGAAGGCGCGTCGGCAGACGCAATGCGGTTGATCGAACTGCTTGGCACGCAGAACATTATTGTCAATTCGGTAAAACCACCTCAGAATGCGCAATCGTCAGAAAGGAATTCGAGCTTAATCGCGTATGGCGTGACCCGCGAAGACGTCGCTCGGATCAGCGAGACGGTTCCTCACATTAAGAGCGTAGTCCCACTAAAAACTGTCGCGTTCAAGACTCGGCAAGGCGAGCACCAAGTCAACACAAACGTAATTGGCACAGTGCCGGCGTTTTTTGACATCGTGAAAGTATCCATTGGTCGTGGCAGACCGATTACCGCAGAGGACATGTCGGAAAAAAGCAATGTTTGCGTCCTGGGCGCAGATGTCGCAAAGCAGTTGTTCCCAACGCAAGACCCCATCGGCGAACGCGTTCTCGCTGAACGCTACCCGACTTCTATTCCTTTTACCGTCGTTGGCATTCTTGGCCGGGTGAAAACGGCTGGCGCACCAGCGAGAGACGTGCATGAGCGCAATCTCAATCGCGAAATTCTGATACCGCTTTCAACCGCAACGTCACAATTCAGTGATACGACTCGGCGAATGGGCGCGGGTTCACGCGAATTTATCAAGATGCAATACTCCGGCCTGTATTTGGCCGTTGATGAACGAGAATATGTCAAGAAGGTGGCCGCGATGGTGGAAGGTGTTTTTCATTATGGCCATAAGAAGGCAGACTATGAAATCAAGGTGCCACTCAGAGCATTAGAGTTAGCGCAACGAAAGAAACACAACGATCAGATTACCCTTGGCTTCATCGCTGGTATCTCTCTATTGGTCGGAGGGATCGGCATTATGAATATCATGCTGGCCAGCGTCACGGAACGGACACGCGAAATCGGCGTTCGACGTGCGCTCGGCGCTAAGCAACGCCATATCACAGTTCAATTCCTTGTAGAAACCGTTGTTCTTTCCACGGCGGGAGGCATGGCGGGTGCGATTCTCGGCATTCTCGGCGCTCATTTTGTTTCGGGTTTTGCCGGATGGGAAACGATCGTAAGCGCCTGGTCGGTAGCTGTGAGTTTCGGACTGTCCGTATTCATTGGTATTTTCTTCGGCATGTATCCCGCGATATCAGCCGCACGCCTGGACCCGATTGACGCACTTCGCCACGAGTAAGCACGCTCTACACAATGTATTACAGCCCCGCAGGATGAGTTGTAGGAACATGTGTGTTTATTAGACGTCTCAAATCGTAAATTGGCCGGACACTCGAAATGTAGTATACTAAGGGTGCAGTTGGTTCCCCCGCCAATAGTTTCTCCCCATTGAGAAGCCAGCTGAGCTGGTGAGTGATGTAATGCGCGCGGAATTCGGACGGTGCTCGCTCGCATTTTGTGAGGAATCGTAAGATTCATGCACCTTGGGCATATTGCCATGCGTAGAATATGTAGCGACGCTTGGTTATAGGGCCCGATATGCGGAACGGATGCGGGTGAAATATCATGGAAGGAGGGTTGTTATGACGGCAAACCTACTTGAGGCTGTTAAGGCACAGGATGTCAGCAGCGAACTCCCATCGGCGAAACTTCCGAGCGCAGCCGTTATCGCTTCGCTGGAGGCAGAAGATCAGGTACTGCTAACAAAACTGCTCACCGAGCCTACAGATTTTGTAGATCATCCCGATTTTTCCAAGAGGGGCATCGAAAAGAAACTCTTCGGAGGCGAAGCCAAGTTTACGGGCCGAGATGCCACGCGTTTTCTCGATGCACCAGACCCCGTATCAGACGCGCTGCGTACAGGGGAGCGGATGCCAGCACTTTCGCACGCCGACGAGCAACACATTTTCATGCGTTTCAACTACGCTCGATCCAGAGTGCGGGAAATCATTATTGCGTTCGCAGGCAAGTCTTTGACACGCGCCACAACGCGCAGGCTGCTCGCATGGGGCCATCGCGTTCTTGCAGCCCGGGCCATGATTGTCCGCCAAAACATGCCGTTGGTGTTAGCCATGGGCAAACGTACTCGGCTAGCCGTTATCGATTTCAACGAGCTAGTCAGTGAAGGAAACATGGCTTTGCTGCGAAGCGTCGAAAAATTCGACTGCTCTCGAGGCTTTAAGTTCAGCACCTACTCTTGTCGAGCGATTCTCAAGAGTTTCTCACGCGTAGCCATGAGAGCGAGCCGATATCGTGGCACGTTCCCAACGGAATTCGATCCAGCCATGGAACGCAGCGATTTTCTCGAAAGCAAGCGCAGCTGCATCATAGATGACTGCGTGACCGAGTTAAAACAGATTATCATGGAGAATCACGCGAAGCTAAGCGAAGTCGAAAACACAGTCATCCGCGAAAGATTCGCTATGGGACGGGCTGAGAATGGATCAGCCGCCTCGCCCAAGACGCTAGAACAAGTGGGTCATATTATTGGCGTCACCAAAGAGCGTGTTCGGCAGATTCAAAACAAGGCGCTTAAGAAAATCAAAGTCGTTCTGGAAGACCGCTATCTAGCGGCATAGGTAGATCGCCCTGCTTTCTATCACGTTTCATTGCTCGCTGTGATTGCGGCAATCTCTCGGGCTGGAAACGGATAAGCTGATCGCAGAAGAGCAGAAGCTTTGGCAGTGAAAATACTGGGCACGCGAAGGGGGATATTAAACCTGCCGACGCGTGCTCATTTTTTTATACGGCCCATCCCCCGAGAAACACGCCGAATTAACGTCGTCCGCAATATCTTATCAAGACATCGAATTCTGCGAGCTTGGTCAGATCAACTCCGTCTGACTACGCCTCTTTAATGCGCAAAACCTCGATATTGGGATAGTTGGCATATTGCGTAGCTAGTTGCCGCGCCTCGTCATAGCTGCCAGCATAAATGCGATACTGCCGAACTGGGCCGGGCTTCTTGTCGCCGGCATTTTTGTACTTGTAGTAAATGATATAACTCTGCATGGTCTCACCTACCTGCTTAATCTGATTGTCGAGGGCAGAAAGCCGACTCGGCACGGCCAGCCTCGGGATTTCATAAGCTTGGCCCCTAAACTCAAGGCTGGCAAGTGTAACGGAATACCCGCGAACCGTCGATCACAGAACGTAGTCCCGAACACTCAAAACCGGACCTGCCGTTGTTTATGCCCTGAAATTGCCGACACTTCGACAACGGAGATATTCATTGCTTCATACAGGATGACGATAGTAAATTGGTGGATACATGCGGCGAGCGGGCACCCGTTTAGTTGATGGACGCTTCCGCGGATGCTAGAATTCAACCGGCAAGCAGCGATTGAAGCCGATACTATCGGCCTCTCAAAGACCAACGCTGTTCCTGCCTTGGCATCTGATTTTGGATGCAGGATTGAGTTGGCAGGTCGTGCTCGCTGAGTCTGATCCACTAAGGTAACGGGTTGCTTTCGTGTTCCCATAAGGCGTTGGTGGACCAAGACCCCGACTCACAGGAGAAGCAGAGATATGTTCGAGCGATTTACGGACCGTGCTCGTAAAGTGATGGCGCTTGCCAATCAGGAAGCCCAACGCTTTAACCACGAGTATATCGGAACAGAGCACATTCTTTTGGGCCTTGTCAAAGAAGGCTCGGGCGTTGGCGCAAACGTGCTGAAGAACCTTGAGGTTGACCTGCGAAAGGTGCGCCTCGAGGTCGAAAAGCTTGTCAAGAGCGGTCCCGAGACGGTAACGATGGGCAAGCTCCCACAAACACCTCGAGCCAAGAAGGTCATCGAATACGCCATCGAAGAGGCTCGCAACCTGAACCACAATTATGTTGGCACTGAACACCTGCTGCTAGGCCTGTTGCGTGAGCAGGACGGGGTGGCGGCGCAAGTGCTTATGAATCTAAACCTCCGTCTGGAAGACGTGCGCGAAGAAGTGCTCAACTTGCTCGGTGCCAGCGAAGAGACAGAAGAAGACAATGCAGTCATGCCAGGCGAACGGAAGAAGGGCAAGAGCAAGACGCCTGCCTTGGATTCGTTTGGCCGCGACCTAACCGAAATTGCCAAGCAGGGGAAACTCGACCCCGTCATTGGACGTTCGGCGGAAATCGAGCGGATCATTCAGATACTCTGTCGCCGACAGAAAAATAACCCCGTCCTGCTCGGTGAAGCGGGCGTGGGCAAGACGGCCATTGTAGAAGGACTAGCCTCCAAAATCATTGCGGGCGACATACCGGAACTATTGGCCGACCACCGAATCGTCGTTCTCGATCTGGCCATGATGGTTGCAGGCACGAAGTATCGTGGTCAGTTTGAAGAGCGAATCAAAGCCGTCATGAACGAAGTTCGGCGGGCAGGCAACGTCATCTTGTTCATCGACGAATTGCACACGCTGGTTGGCGCGGGTGGCGCGGAAGGTGCCATTGATGCGTCAAATGTTCTAAAACCCGCTCTCAGCCGAGGTGAAATTCAGTGCATTGGTGCAACAACGCTCGATGAATATCGCAAGTACATCGAAAAGGACAGCGCGCTCGAGCGCCGTTTCCAGCAGATTCTTGTTGAACCGCCCAGCACGAGCGAAACCGTTGAGATTTTGAAGGGACTTCGCGACCGATACGAAGCTCACCACCGCGTGCGTATTACAGATGATGCGCTCGGTTGTGCCGTGGAATTGTCAAATCGCTATATCGCCCGAGTTCAGCCGGACAAAGCTATCGACGTGGTTGATGAATCCGGTGCACGAGTTCGCTTGAAGACCATGACCAAACCCCCAGATCTCACCGACATTGAAAGAGAGATAGACAAACTTAGCGGCGAGAAGGATGAGTCCGTCAAAAACGCAGACTACGAACGAGCCGCTGAAATTCGCGACAAGGTAGACTCCATCAAACTGAAGAAACGCGCCATGCAAAAAGAATGGCGCGACCGCACGAAGGAAACAGATGGGGTCGTCGACGAAGAAGTGATCGCGGAAGTCGTCAGTTCGATGACGGGCATTCCGCTCACTCGCATGGGCAGCGACGAACGAGAGAAGCTGCTCGCTCTTGAAGACGAATTGCACAAGAGCATCGTCAGTCAAAATGAAGCTGTCTTGGCGCTTGCGAGAGCGGTTCGTCGAAGCCGAAGTGGCTTGAAAGACCCAAACCGCCCCATGGGTAGCTTCATTTTCGTTGGGCCTTCAGGCGTCGGCAAGACCTACCTGGCCAAATGCTTAGCTGAGTTCATGTTTGGTGACCCCGACGCATTGTTTGTGTTGGACATGTCGGAATACATGGAGAAACACAATGTGTCGCGTCTCATCGGAGCGCCTCCCGGATATGTTGGCTACGAAGAAGGCGGCCAATTGACAGAACGAATTCGACGCAGGCCTTACTCCGTCATTTTGCTGGACGAAATTGAAAAGGCCCACCCAGACGTCTTCAACATGCTCCTTCAGATCATGGAGGAAGGCAGGCTTACCGATTCGTTCGGCAGGCACGTCGATTTCAAGAACGTCATTCTCATCATGACGAGTAATGTTGGTGCCCATCGCATTACGCACCAGGAAGAATTCGGCTTTCAGAAGAGAAGTGATGAGGACGTGACATACGACAAGATGAAAGAAACTCTCAAGGTTGAACTCGAAGACTATTTCAGGCCCGAATTCCTGAACCGCCTCGACGAGATCATTGTCTTCCACAAGCTGAAACATGACGATCTAATTCACATCGTCGATCTGGAACTGGAAAAGCTTGCCAAGAGGCTGAGGGAAAAGGGATTGGAACTCGAAGTAACATCGGAAGGCAAAGACTTCCTTATCGAGCATGGCACAGACGAAAAGTTTGGTGCCAGGCCACTGCGACGAGCCATCGAGCACCATGTCGAAGATGCCCTTTCCGAGGCAATGCTGAGAGGCGATTTCACTGGCAAGAACAAAGTGGTGGTCACCGTCGATCAAACTGATGGCGAGGACGAAAAATCGAAACTCAAACTCGAGGGTGTCTTCGTCGAGACGGACAAGCCGGAACCCGTCGGAGCTGGTCACGGCGAGGAAACATAATCTCGGCTCGAGGCAACTTTCAATTCTCACCGACCTGGCCTTCCTCTCCAAATTCCCTGGAGAGGAAGGCCTTTTCTTAGCTTGAAGATAGTGCTGCCAGCAAGTCACCCATAAGTGCTTCTCTCACGCCAAGATGCAAGCCGATCGGCCCGGATATCGCATATTCTCACTTCAACTCATGATCTTACTTCGCCAACGAAGCACTCCATCCACCACAACGCTCTAATCAACTTCCTGCGTGGGATCAATCTGCAAATATCGCCTGAGCCAGTGGACGCCGAAATAGAAAGGGATCGTGTCCACGGCGGCAACCGCTACCTTGAACAGATAACAGCCACCAACAAGGCTGAACATGGCGGCCAGTGTGCGATCGCCGGATGCGAAAGAAGCCCAAAATGTAATGAAGATCACCGCCGTTGAATCAACGAGCTGGGACACCAGTGTCGACCCGTTGTTGCGTAGCCAAAGGTGCCTGCCATTTGTCAATTTCTTCCAAAAATGAAACAGGAACACATCGCAGAATTGAGCAGCCAAATACGCCACCATCGATGCCAACATCGAACCGCGTGCACATGCATAGATAATGTTGAAAGGTCCGGTTTCAGAGACATCCTCATTCCCAAATGGTAGCGATATAGGTGTAGATAGATTCAGCGATTGCCAGGGTGGCGTCGCCCATGACCCCTCGGGCAGCCAGTCGGGACGAACCGATTCACTGATTGCAGGCATCGCCTGACCAAGCCAAAGGAATATCAATGCGACAACGTTTAGCAGTAACCCAACCCAGACAACAAAGTTCGCCCGTTTTCGACCGTAGAATTCGCTAATGAAGTCAGTGCAAAGGAAGGTGAGCGGATAGGGTAAGACGCCAACGGCCAGCGCCAAAGGGCCTATATGAATAAATCGCGTGATACCCAATATGTTGAGCATCGTCATCGAGCCTAGAAAGACGCCCGCTAAAACGAGGAAGACACGTTCACGACGCTCGTGAATGGCAGGCAAGACATGAACTGCATCCAGCTTAGCATTTGACATGGCGAAAAGACTAAGAGGCGAGGTGAACCAAGTCAAACAACGAGAACGTGGTTACTGCGCTCCATAGGCCGGAGTATTCAGCAGCCAAGCATAGATGCGTTTGCCTTCGATCTGAGCCATATCTGAAAGTGAAGAAAGCAAGGGGGCCTTTGCAGCGCAAAGACCCCCTCGCGTATTGAAAGTACTACAACGTAACCGTTACGGCGCTAGCGCACCTGACAACGGCGGACTCGAGCACGTCACCTGTCCCTGGTCGCCTGGACCCTGCGGTACGTCGTACGGATAGAACTCCAAGCCGGAACCAATTCTGAAGGCATTGACGGAACGCAGAACATCGTTTCCGTTTGTAACCCGATCAGGAATCTCCGGATGGATGTCCGACCACGTTGCTGGGGGCTGCTGCGTTCCACTGAAACCACGCAGGACTGCTGTCACGTCGAACCCGTTCACTACGCCGTTGAATGGCTCCCAGGAATTCGGTGGCGTTGGTGGTGTGGTTGCGCCATTGCCGGCAACGCTAAACACACCCACAATGTCCGACCACCAGCGACCATCCGCTGGCCTTGGTGCCGTCATCGCCACTGTTGGCGCCGAGAACACAATCCCGTCATAGGTTGTTCTTAGCAGATAAGTGTGGCCCAAGCCGCCAGTGTTGGCTGCATCGCCCGTGGCCACCATACAACCGCCAATATGAATCACAGGTACTGCTGAGAAATCGAACAATACCGGCGCCGCATCGGACACAAGGTAACACAGTCCCAAGCCGACAATCGCCGGAGGCGAAGTCCGGGGCGTACTGATATACCATTTGGCACCTGACAGCGGATGCTCAACCTGAATGGCATATGGTGTAGCAAATGCCAGTGGTGACGATCCCGGCGCCACTGTGAGGTACCTGTTTTTCGCAACCTCAAATGGATATCCGATCGGGTTGACCACAACTGGTGGCGTTCCTGTGTCACACGCATCATCGATACCATTTGGAGGACTTACGTCCTGGCCCGTGCAAATACCAGTGCCAACAGTACCCGTACAGCATACCGGGTCCACATCGGAGCATCCCAGAGCGCTGCAACATGCTTGATCCGGATTGCATGGCGTACCATCTCCTCGGTAGCTACCGCCTAGAGTGGCGCATCCAGCACTTGTCGTCAGCAGACACGGACCGCCTTGAGGCTCACAGCAGCCGCCAACAACGGGCTCACATGCATCATCCACACCATTTATCGGATTCGTGTCGGTACCCGCACACGGGTTCAGACTCACAACACCATCTTGAGCTAAGCAACACTCAGGATCAAGCATACTACAACTGCCATCCGGCAAACAGCATGGTCGATCAACGAACGCGCACGAATTGAGCGTGGATGTACCGGGAGGATTCAATGCACCACAGCAAACAGGGTCAAGATTCTGACATCCCGCAGCTGTGCAACACGCCACGGCAGAATTACAAGCTGTACCGTCGCCTTGGTAAGTACCCGAAATCGCGGCACAACCGGCACTTGTCGTCAAGATGCATGGGCCATTTGGTTCGCAACATGCGCCAACAACAGGCTCACAAGCATCATCCACACCATTCATCGGATTCGAGTCTGAGTTGGCACAGAAGGACGTTGTAACACCGTTCGCATCCTGGCAACAAACGGGATCAAGGTCTCTGCAACTTCCGTCGGGCAAGCAACACGGTTGCGGTGCGTTGCAAACCGAGCCGTCGCCTTGATACGAACCACCGATAGCGGCGCAAGTAGACGAATTCGTAATAATGCAGCCACCAACAGCCGTGGCAACATTGATAGCACAACATGCCCCCACTGGCGGCGTCGCACAAACGTCATCCCTGCCATCGCCGTCATTATCTCCGGCGCACGGCCCCGGCGCAAGTGCGCCTCCCGCGTTCAAACAACATACCGGATCCAAGTCGGCACAGGTGCCATTAGGTAGACAACACGGGACGAACGTGGCTGGGTCACACATGGTACCGTCACCTGCGTACAGCCCCATCTGAGCGGCGCAACTCAGTGCGTCCAGTTGAGCGCACGTTCCGTCAGGCAGGCAGCACTTGCCAACTGCAGGCTGGCAAACACAAGCAGCAGGACCTACAACACAATCGCGTTCGGTTCCCGGCGGACGACAGGTGACCAGTTCGTATGTCACGCAGCAATTCGGGCCACATTCCGTCGAGAAATCGCCGGGGCATGCACCGCCGACACAATTAACATATCGACACTCTTCGCCGACCATCAACGGGCAGAGTGAACAATCCCCCTCAGCGCAAGTCACGTTATAGATACACGCCATTTCGTCCGGAATCGGCGGGCAAACGCTGTGCGTAACACCGCCTCCACCAGTTGAAGGCGTAAATGGGTCAGGTACCTGCGTAGCACCAGGCGGGTCTTCCTTGACTCCGAACACAATCGCAGCACCCGGCGACGTCAAAATATTGAGCGACGCATCGACATTGAATACAAAACTGCCGCCAACAGCACTCAACACAAGGTCAGGAATGCCCTCAAGACCATAGTCGAGGCACTTGATGACACCATCTTGCACTCTAGTAAAGCAGAGTCGAGGCAGCACTGGGAACGTAACATCGTAGGTTCCGCCGTTGGCGTGAGTTTTTGTTGCCGACAAACTTCCTGGCGACTGGCGCCGATCGATCGACAGATCAACAGAAACATCCCACAACTCAGGCAATGGTCCACCTGCGCCGTATGTCACGGTAATAGGCTCGATGGAAACGAGACTGAGCTGAACAATTTCAATCTCTACCGTCCGAGATGTCCCATCCGGATCAGCTGGCGAAACCGGGTCTGCATCTCGCTGCAAGACCACCGAGGTGTTGTCGTTCGGAAGCGAGTTCACGGTACCACGAAGTTCTACAGAACCGCTAAATGGATCTGAGCCAGGTTCAAAGAAATCCGGCGGTATGACGGGAACTGCACCACCTGTCCCGCCAAAATCAACCCCTGTCCCAGAGCCTGGCACACCATCTTCGAGCCATGTTGCATGGGGATCTGGCGGAGGAGGCGGCGGCGGTGGGCAAACAATGTGAATGATGCCCGGCGGGAACGGATTCGTTTGCTCTGTTAAAGGCACAACCTGTTGATTCAACGGATTGCCAGGCGGGTTCTCTTCGACACCCGGAACAAATTGAGAATTCTCGGCAGTTAGCAGATCAAGGTTCGGACTGAGTACATGAACGAATGCTGTACCGCCATTACTAATCGGATTCGATTCAATCGTCTGCAGAGCTCCGAGATCACCGGTGTCCATTTCCACAACACCAAACGGAGGATCAAGCTGCGTAAAACGAATGAGTGGGTAGAAATTAATGACCGATTCGAAAACACCGCCATTTGGATGCGTTTTTTGTCCGGTCATTTGACCGGGAACCGGAACAGGCGTGGGAGACAGCTCTACTTCCACGCGCCATTGATCCTGGGTACCGTCCTGATAATCAACCGTTATTGGGGCAGTTGAAACCAGCTTAAGCTCGACGATTTCGATTGGAACACTTCCTGCTGCACCAATTGGATCTGGAGGAAGAACAGGATCCTGAGGCCTACGAACAATCGTATGCGCGTTCCCATGAAGAAGCAGATCTATCGGTTCACCTTGAAGCTCGATAGCTGGATTCGCAAGCGGAAGGGATGGGAATCCGGCTGGTGAATTGCCGAAGAATCCAGGCGGAATCGGAGGCAATGGGCTACCTGGCGAAAAATCTACTACGGCATGAGGGAACGGAGGACCAATCCATTCCGCCCATCGATCTTCCGGTGGACCACCGCCCGGCGGCGGTGAAGGTACTGCACTGTGCATAGCGCCGGCAGGATGAATTTCTTCAACTGGGCCAAGGGGATAGAAATTAGGGCCGCCACACGCACGCAAGACTCCAGGCGGAAGAACATAGCCCCATGGCGTCGGAGTCGCCCCGCCACTTGTCAGGGTCAATGTCGGGACACCCGGCAGCAGTACTTCCGGGCCACCTCCAGCCGGCCTAAAGCTAATTCGCGACAAGACATCGATGGATGAAGTAAAAGTTCCACCCGTGGCGTCATCGCGTGTTATTGTCATCGTGCCGGTTGATGCTGCGGATAGATCAACACCAACATAAACATCCCACAAACTTCCACCAACATCAATCGGATCGATACTCCTCAGGCTCAGTTCCACGATTTCAACGGGAATCGTGTCAGAAGATCCATCGGCAGGAAGAACGGCAGTACCCAGTCGTTGCACTATCGTATCTGTATCGCCCAAGCCAAATGGGTCGAGCGGCAACCCTTCGAGTGGCACAGCACCCGAAAACCCTCCGGTAGCACTTAGAAGCCCTGGGGGAATAGACGGAATTCCACCCGTGCCGAAGGTAACGAATGTGGGCTGCTCCGTCATCCAACAATCCGGCCCCGGGAACACGTCATTCGTGCCGGGACCAGCCAGCGATTGCTGTGGCTGCCCGTTGCCCGAAGAATCGACGGCGTCCTTGGATTGCCGATTCATCTGCTCTGATTGCCGTGATGATGCCGAATCGCCGTCACTCGACGCCATATAGGCTGCCACAGCTCCCGCTGCTACAACCCCGAACAATACCGTTGCGAGCGCAACCGCCCGCACTTTTTGCCCCGACCGGTTGCGACCGTAATTAGAGTCTCTGCCAGTACGAACCGCGATCATGGTCATCTCCTCAAATACCTGTGATTGTCAGTCGCCTCAAAACGCGACCACCAAACTCCACTGAAATATCATCAGTTCCACAGCGATTCGCTGCAGAATGAACAAGCATTGCAATGGCGCAGTTGAATTCAAATAGCGCCTGGGGAGATGAAGACAGCCCTACACGTCACGCAGTCAGCCTGACACCGATTGCCATTTCAAGGAGTGCCCCTCCATAATGACAACGATCAGACATCAATAACGAGCGAGTTTCGACTCAGCCCGCCAAACGACCCGTCCGAATTACCTCTTGACGCTCGCTACCATCTAAGCAACGAGGTGCGCCAAGCAAAGCGCACAAGAACTAGCGAAGCACGACGCAGGAGCTGTCCCATTGATATGGATAGGAACCGGGGAGATTTAGCTCCTTTACCATCGCCAGCATACTCTTTTGGTCAAAAAAATTCAATGAAAAAGCCTGTCGCAACAGAATCCGCTGAAAACACGGTTATTGCACTCGGATCACCCTTGAGGCCCAATTCCGCTCAATCGCCTAATAGCTCCAGGTGAAGCCAGTTTTCGGCATCAGTGCCATCGTAAACACGAATTCCCTGTAAACGGATCGCACCGCTTCCCTCGTCATTGCGACCCAGGACAGCAGACCGAACGGCTCCCGGCTTCGGAAATCGGCCCTCACCAGTAATAGGCAGGTCAAGTCCGAGTTTGACACCTAACGCAGCTGCTACCGCAGAACAACCGAGATTAGCAAGACTGTCTCCGGTCCAATCCTCGATTTCGGTAGTTTCATCGGCCATTGCGTGCGATTTTTTTTCTTCTGCTGGCTCGTTTGAATCGGCCAGCCTGCCAGCCCCGATTAAAGCATCTACCTTCACACCCCGTTTTTTGGCATCCTCGCTGCGTTCGAGCACAAAAAAACACGCCCCCTCACTGAACGCCGTCTGCGGCTGATCGAAACCCACCACCAACTCTTCAGATAAACGGCAAACACTACCAGCTAGAACGAAATCGCATCGATGATTGGCAAGCGTACTACACGCTTCGCGGATCGCATCCAAGCCTGACGCCGATCCGTTAGCCAATGTCGCCATAGGACCTCGGATTCCAAAGGCGCGCGCGATGGCTCCGCTGATGAAATTGCCAACTGTTTGTGGGAATTGAATTGGGCTAACAAACCGCGGCCCCTGCTTGCGCACGTCGTTGGCAAAGGAGATCATTCCCCGCTGCCCTGCCATCGCGTCTCCCAGAAAAAGCCCGACTTTTTCCTCGTTCCAGGATTTGGGGTCAAGTAAAGCCTGTTTGCACGCGCACACCAAAGCCGCCGACGCCATCCACGCCCCCTTGTCACGTCGAACCTCCGAGGGCAACTCCGAAAACTCACTGAGCAACGAATCCGCAACAGCCCAGTAGCCTTCGTCGCAGGGCTTCAACGGTTCATCCCGCCGAAGCAAGGGAAGCACTTCGCTTGGCGCCCCAACCCCGAAAGGCGTCACCCAGCCACAACCCGAAATGGCAATCTGTCCCTTCGTCAAGAGATTAACTGCTCCCTCTGCATGAACACTCCAAATTCGACCCAGCCATTATACCGGTTATTTCAGAAACGCTTAAGGACCGTGTCAGGCGTGGCACCGCGCGAATCACAAGCATCGGCAAGAATGGATAGACCGTCCCCATTCGGCGTTGACACCACCTTTGTGACATATGCTCTGGTGGGAAGCCAACTTGCATCAATTCGATAACGGTGTGATAGTATCACACGATAAGAAATGAACCAGACGCGTCAAACTAGAGCAAGCTCTATTTCTACTGTGGCGTTCGGAAGTACATTGTTACTCGCGTACTTGAGCGATTCGCCGTTTCATTTGACCGTTCGCTAATATAATCCACTAGACAGGAGACAATTCCATGAAGACTAGAATTGGTTGTGCAATGGTCACGCTCGTCTGCATCACCCTCTCATCCGGCTGTACGGTATCCAACGTAGACTTTACGACAATCGAAAAACCAAAGCGGTCATCTGAAATGGATCGATTTGACGTGTTCGTTGGCTCATGGGCATGGGAAGCGGAGCTGAAAAATACTGAAGGCCCTGATCGGAAATGGACGGGCAACGCACAGTGGGATTGGACGCTGGATAAGAGATGTTTGCAGGGAAAAATGTCAGCGAAGAGTCATAACGTCAGTTTTGATGCTGAGGGTGTATGGAGTTGGCACCCCAAGAAGAAGAAATATATCTGGTGGATGTTTAACAACTGGGGCTACCCACAGGAAGGCACCGCCAAGTACAATGCAACTTGCAATTGCTGGTGCATGAACTACAAGAGCGTGGGACTGGATGGAACCACGAGCTACGGCCGTCACACGATTCAAGTCAAAGACAACGATACACTCGATTGGCGAATGGAAGAGTGGGTCGATGCGCTGCATCTCATCAAGAAATCAGAAATGCGCGGAACATACAAGCGGACGAAATAAGCTGGGACGACAGAAGGCGCACACCCCCGAAACGATCAAGAAGTTTTCTTGCTTCGGTCCGAATTGACCCAAGGATAAGGGAAACGTCCGGAAACAAAGTTGGCAGGTAGCTCACAGAGGTATAACCGGCTTAGATTGCATCATGTATGCCCATAAGCTGGGGGAAACGAATTTGTGTCCAGTCTCTGCCTGACCAAGAGATGAAATGCTCTTCCACGCCAATCCGTACCAAAGAACGTTTTCGATTTTGAAATCTGCCCAAAAACCGGTAAAATATCAGCGTCAGGAACAGCAATTCGAGAATTCCGGTATGTTGCGAATATCGACACCGAAGAGGCGAATAATGGGTTGTGCGGCGCACCCGGTCCCGATTGAAGGGTGAAGACTGGGGGGGGGGCGAACCGCCAACAGAATAGCGACAATTATGGCATTCACGTTTCGACACGGTGACCACCCTCTAGACGGTTTTACGATCCAGCGTGGCGTTGGCCGCGGCGGTTTTGGAGAGGTGTACTACGCGGTGAGCGATGGTGGCCGCGAGGTCGCCCTTAAATACCTCCTCAACAACCCGGACATTGAGCTGCGCGGTGTCTCGAACTGCATAAACATCAAAAGCCCACACCTGGTACAGATCTTCGACGTTCAAGAAAACAACGAAGGCGAGTTCTTCGTCGTGATGGAATACATCCACGGCCCGTCGCTTCGTGACATGCTTATCGCCGAGCCTGAGGGAATTGGTCCACAAAAAGCGACATTCTTCATTCGCGAGCTTGCAAAGGGGCTTGGCTTCTTACACAGCCGAGGCATTGTTCACCGCGACATGAAGCCGGGCAACATTTTCTACGAAGAAGGGTATGTAAAAATCTGCGACTATGGACTTAGCAAATGCATGTCAGTGTCTCGGCATAGTCT
>JAJDEA010000189.1 GCA_029260035.1 Phycisphaerae bacterium | reverse complement strand
GGTGACCACGAGCAACGCCATCAACTGCTTCAAACACGCAGGATACTCGCTACATGTTGATTGAAACCGCTCTAGTCGCGCCATTTGAATACTTGGACACTATGACAACAACTATTAGGCACATTCGAGTTTTTGGACACTACGCGATCACATCGAGCTGATGCCGGTTCAACCAGCCCGCCAGGCATACGAGAAGCAGTTTCCACGCTTGGGATGAGTTCATTCGGGCTATTCTACACCGAAAACGAAAGCTCATAAGTCGTTGCAAACTGGTCAGTTACGCGCGTTTGAGTTTTTGGACACTACGGCCTCAGCAGATTCGCGGCAATTGTTCACCACTGAGCATGTCGACAATGCGTGAGGTGCCGATTCGTGTTTTCAGCGTGACCAATGGCATTTTCGTGACACTGACAGACCCAATAATTCGAGCACGTTCTGAGCCGGGATCGGCGTGAAGGCAACCTAGAGCGGCTTCTGCCTCTCGTTCGGGAATGAACGAAATAAATCGGCCTTCGCAGGCGACGCAAAGGGGGTCGAATCCGAGGATTTCGCATGCGCTCTGAACATCCTCGCGAACGGGAATGGCTTGCTCGTCCAGCTCAATCTTTACGCCAGCGGCAGAGGCGATTTCGTTCACGGCGCTGGCGAGCCCGCCACGCGTGAGGTCGCGCATACAATGAACATCGATGCCGGCATCGAGCAGCTTCTGAACGCTGGCCGTGACGGAAGCGGAATCGCTTTCGATGGTCGTTTCAAATTCGAGTCCTTCGCGTTGGGCCATGATCGCGATGCCGTGCCTGCCGATATCTCCATTGACGATAATGACATCGCCAGGTCTCACGGATTTCGGTGCGATATCGAGTTTGTGCTCGATCACTCCGATGCCCGCTGTGTTAATGTAAACACCATCGCCCTTCCCTTTATCGACCACCTTGGTGTCGCCCGTGACGATTTGTACGCCTGCATCCTTCGCGGCCAATGCCATCGAGTCGACAATACGATTCAGTTTTTCTATTGCAAAACCTTCTTCAAGAATGAACCCCACGCTCAGCACCATCGGTCTCGCACCGCTCATGGCCAAATCGTTCACGGTCCCATGGATCGCGAGCGAACCGATACATCCTCCCGGGAAGAACAGTGGCTGCACTACATAGGAATCCGTCGTGAAGGCAAGCCGCGCCCCGTTTGCGTTAACGATCGCGGCGTCGTGCTGATCCGTCGCCGGTGTACTTGTAAGCTTGGAAAGGAACACCTCCTCGATGAGGCGGTGCATCAGAGTTCCGCCACCGCCATGTGCCATATGAATGTGGCTATGGTCCGCAAGGGGCGATGAACACTCCGGTGTGATTGGGCCCGTCGCTGTCATGCTTTCGATCCAACTATTTCAGGCTGTGTCTCAAAACGACGGTATCGATAATACGCTGCACAAGCGCCCTCAGACGAAACCATCGGTGCGCCAAGAGGACTTTCCGGTGTGCAATGAACTCCGAACGCCTCGCATTCACATGGCTTCTTTATACCTTGCAGGATGAGTCCGCTGATGCACTCGCTCGGCTCATCCACTCCCCCCTCAGCAAGATTGAATCGTCGCTCTGCATCGAACGACTGATAAGGCTCACTCAATCCAAGACCGCTATCGGCGATCTTGCCGATGCCACGCCATTTTCGTGGCACGATGGTGAATACACGGCGAACAAGCTCCTGTGCAGGCGTGTTTCCCCCGTGACGCACAACACGACTGTATGGATTTTCGACCTCGGCTCGGCCGTCTTCGAGCTGTTTTACGCACAAAAAGATTCCCTGGAGGATGTCCACCGGCTCAAATCCGGTGACGACGATCGGCACATGATATCGACTCGCAATCGGCACATACTCTTCACAACCCATGACCGCACATACATGACCAGCAGCAAGAAATCCCTGCACACGGTTGTCCGGGGAAGACAGAATCGATTCGATCGCAGGAGGGACGAGCACATGCGAAACGAGCATTGAAAAGTTCGAGACTTCGCGTTCCTTTGCGTAGTACACAGCCATGGCATTGGCCGGTGCGGTCGTTTCAAAGCCGACGCCAAAGAAAACGACCTCCTTGTTTGGACTCTTTTCGGCAAGGCGAACGGCATCAATGGGTGCGTAGACGATGCGAACGTCGCCTCCTTCCGATTTCACAGTGAGCAAATTCTTACGGCTGCCTGGAACGCGCATCATGTCGCCAAACGAGCAAAAGATCACATCAGGTCGACTTGCAAGCTCAATGGCCTTGTCGATCAGTTCGATCGGAGTGACACATACGGGGCATCCTGGACCGTGAATCAGCGTGATATCTTTCGGGAGTAATTCGTCAATGCCGAACTTGACGATCGAATGCGTTTGCCCGCCACAAATCTCCATCAGTGAGTGAGGCTTCGTCGTTATACGGGCAATGGCCCGCGCGAGCTTTTGCGCGGCCTCGCGATCACGGTATTCGTCGATGAACTTCATGACGTTTCCATCTCTAGTTCGGTCAACTCGCCCATTTGGTCGAGGTACTCAAAGACTCGCTTGGCTTCCGCTTCGTCCACGACGCTAATGGCTATGCCGGCATGCACGAGAACGTATTGACCAATCGCTGCATCAGGGACACAGACCAGCGACACGTTCTTGACGATACTGCCAAAGTCGATCTTTCCTTGCCTGAGAAGCTCGTCCTCTTCGGTGACGTTGATGATCTTTCCAGGAACAGCTAGGCACATGAACGAGACTCCTTTATCCGGTGCTGGGCTACGACCGCCTGCCCAAGCGAGATACCTCCGTCATTGGGCGGAACACGATGATGCCAGTATGGACGAAAGCCTTCCGTTTCCAATCGGGCGATGGTACGTTCGAGAAGAAGTTGATTTTGAAAACAACCTCCAGATAGCATGACACGATCCGCATCAAACCGCTTGGCAACGGCGACGATCATGTCTACAAGCGTATTGTGAAACTTGCGAGCGACGGCGGCAACAGCCGTTCCTCGATGAACGTCTTCCATAAGGCTTGTGATCGTTTCATTCCAATCGATGATCGCAGGTCCGCTGTTGATGTTGGATGCCGCGTCTACGTCCGTAGATTGTACGACGATACGCCGGACAGAAAACGGATAAGCGTCGCATGTATCCAGCTCGGCGGCGGCGAATTCAAGCTCCATGGCACCTTGACCTTCGTAATGAACACATTGTCGGATATCAAGGATTGAGGCCACCGCGTCAAAGAGGCGCCCCACGCTCGATGTGGACGGGCAGTTCACACGTTTGCGAAGAACGCCACGTAGGACTTGCAGCTCTGATTTGTTGAATGCAGTTATGGGTGATAGGCCGCTTCGCTCGAAGACCGCTTCGCCGTAGATTTCATAGAGTAGACCCAGTGCGCTGCGGCACGGCTCGCGCGCAGCGAGATCGCCTCCCGGTAGAGGGAAATGGCGGAGGTGCGCGACCCGCTCGAACTCTGTACAGTTGCATCGCAGAAACTCGCCACCCCATACGGTCCCATCCGGACCGTACCCCGAGCCGTCCCAAGAGACACCCAAAACGGTTCCCTCAAGATCATTCTCGGCCATGCACGAGGCAATGTGGGCGTGGTGGTGTTGGACTCGTACGATCTTGCAGCCCATGTTTTCGGCATGTTTGGTTGACAGATAATCGGGATGAAGGTCACACGCTACGACACGCGGGCTCGCTTCGTAGAGCGCCGGCAGATCGATGGTCGCGCGATCAAAAGCCTCAAAGGCTTCCCGGGTGACAAGATCGCCTATGTGCTGACTGATGAATACTTGACCATTCGACGCCAACGCGACGGCATTCTTTTGATGAGCTCCGACGCTGAGAATCGGCTCAGCCTTACTCGCCGTTTGGACGGGAAGAGGCGCATAACCGCGCGCCCGGCGCACCACCATTTCGCGCCTCCGGATGACGCGCACGACGGAATCATCGACATGCCGAACAATAGGTCGGTCGTGTACAAGGAAAACATCGGCAATTTCGCGCAGACGCGTGACCGCTTCGTGCTCATCGGTGCAGATCGGTTCGTCAGAGAGATTCCCGCTGGTGGCCACTAAGGGGAACCCCAATTCACGCATTAGAAGATGGTGAAGCGGTGTATAAGGCAGCATGACTCCCAGATACGGGTTTCGCGGAGTCACGTTAGGCGAGATCAACTCTCGGGTATCCCCCCGGCGGCGAAGCAGAACAATCGGTGCTTGCGGTGACTCCAGAAGGCGAGAGTCGACATCTCCGACATGGCAAAGAGTCTCGGCTTCCACGACGGACGAAACCATCACGGCGAACGGTTTCTCCTCGCGTTGCTTTCGACGACGGAGTTCGGCTACGGCATCCACGCGTCGCGCATCAACCAAGAGTTGAAATACGCCCAAACCAATCAAAGCCAAGATTCGTCCTTCGCAAACAGCCTTTGCTGCCGCGAGCAAGGCATCGTTGCGCGCACACGACTCTCGACCGGCCACGTCCCACAGCGCCACATGAGGCCCGCACTCCGCACAGGCATTTGGCTGGGCGTGGAATCGTCGGTTGGTCGGGTCATCATACTCATGTCGACACTGATCGCACATGGCGAAGCGCTTCATCGACGTGTTTGCCCGGTCATAAGGAAGTGATTCGATTATGGAAAAGCGTGGGCCACAGTTGGTACAGTTGGTGAACGGGTAGCGATAGCGCCGGTTTGTGGGATCGACGATGTCGCACAGACAATCGTGACACGTCGCTATGTCGGGAAGGACGAGGGCGGTTTTTTCTCCGCCGGGTTTGCTCAAACGAATCTCAAATGAAGCGAGGCCGCAGGGGTCGAGAACGAACGATTCGCACGTATTAACCGTCGCGAGCTCGGGCTTGTCCGATGCCAACCTGGAGGAAAACTCCTCCAAACAGTCCAAAGGGCCCTCAACCTCGATGGCAACGCCTTGTGGCGTGTTCTCAACCCAACCCGAAAGTCGAAGATCGTTGGCCAGTCGGTATACAAATGGTCTAAACCCGACCCCTTGAACTATTCCATGAACCAGGAGCCGTAGCCGGCGGACTTCGATGTTCGATGTACCCAGGATCATCCTTGTTCACCACCGGTCATTCGACCTCGATACTATCTAAGAGTATGTCCTGCGCGTTCGGGTCGTTCGTGTTCAGCGAAACTTCCACGTCGAGCCTTGCGCCCTCCGCCTTTGTTCCTATTGTGCCGTGCACGAAATGACCGCGAAAATGATCGGCAGATATGTGCGCGAGCGCACCGAGCTTCACCTTAACGCCGACTACGCGTCCTGCCTGTTCCTTGTTCGCAAGCTCATCAATCTTTTGAAGCAGGTTGGCTATCAGAGAAAACTCATGCATCGGATACCTCTTGAAAATGCCCCTCTGTTAAATCTTGGCCTCCGGTTCTCGTGCGCTGATCCGCCAATACTTGGTCAGCCACATTGTCTAATACTCCAGAGACTTCAGGGGATAATCCACTTCCAGCAGCGAAGCTCTTTCCTTCGATACCGTAGATCACCAGGCTCGCAGGCAATGTGCCCAGCGCCCTCGACATCTCGACCGCCTCAGCGACGCTGAAAGCGTGGGTAGAATAGTTGAAGAACTCGCTGGGGATTGGCTCTTTGTGTGCATCCAGGCGGTGGATGCGTCCTGGCGACGAACTCGATCGCACTGCGTCGATGACTATTACATGATCGAGTGTTGTCCACATCGCCATCAAAGACGCTCCCTCGCCCAATGTCTCGAAAACATACAAATCTCTCGCTTTCTCGCGGATGCTCCGCGCGACGACGATGCCAATGCCGTCGTCCGAGCGGAAGATGTTGCCAACGCCGATTACCATTCGTCGAACAGCACCTTTGTCTGGTATTGCTTGCGATTTCACCGTCACGTTCGGTTCACCTTCAGTTTGAGGAAGTGAGCCGAGCACGAGATGCACGGATCGTAGTTACGGATAACCTGCTCGCATTGCCATTGTAGATCCTCGTCGGATAGATTTAAATTGCGTTCAACGAAGTGCCACAAGTCTTTCTCGATCACCTTTTGGTTTACGGCAGTGGGCGAGACTATCTTTGCATCTTGGATTGTTCCGGAATCGTCGATCGTGTAGCGGTGATAGCAGATGCCGCGAGGCGCTTCGGTGCAGCCATAGCCCGTACCAGCTTTGGGCTCCACCTTCTCGAACGGCCGATCCGGTTCTTCATACTCTTCGACGATTCGAAGGGCTTCTTCGAATGCGAGAACCACTTCAACGCCGCGGACTATGATGCTCTTGAAAGGATTGTAACAGGTTTCGGCCAACCCCGCTTCGTGTGCCGCTGATTTGGCAATGGGCGTGAGCTTGTCGAAGTTCGTTGAATACCGCGCGAGCGGTCCCACGTGACACGCACCACGGCCCTTCACATGCGAATGCAATGCGGTGGAGTGTGAAACATGTTCCTCAATGAGCACGTCGTCGTACCCAGAAATGGGCTCGTCGATTCCTTTGTTTGAAACAAGCCTTCCTTCATTGAATGGATATTCGTCTGGATGTCTTAGACATGCGTATTCGTAGTCCTGCTCGAATTCTTGGAAGTTCAAACCGGAGACAAAGCGCACCATTTCGACCGAAGCCTCCAATCCCCATTTGAGATCATCGATCATGCCGCTGAGCTGTTGCTTTGTGGGAGTTTTGTAAAAACCACCAACATGAACGTTGATTGGGTGAATTTCCCGTCCACCAAGAAGCACCATGATGTCGTTGCCGATCTTCTTGATCTTTAGTGCCTTTTTCACAACGTCCGGGTGATCCTTGGCCATCGCGATGGCATCTGGATAACCAAGGAAGTCTGGAACATGTAGCATGGCCATGTGAAGGATATGACTCTCAATCCATTCGCCGCAGTATATCAGGCGGCGTAGGTCTCGAATTGGTTTGGGAATTCTGGTTCTACAAACCATCTCCATCGCATGAACAGCGCCCATCAAATAGGCGATAGGGCATATCCCGCAGATTCGTGCCGTGATGTCGGGGGCTTCGGTATAGTCCCGTCCGCGCAAAAAAGCCTCGAAGAATCGAGGTGGTTCGAATATTTTCAGTTTTACGTCGTCCAGCTTGCCATCTTTGATCTCGATCAGCATCGCGCCCTCGCCCTCAACGCGCGCGATGTAATCGACCTTGATGGTTCTAGTGCTCATTTCGGAAGCTCTCCTTCTCGAAGGGCGGTGCCGCTGCGTTAAACGTCCGAAGGGCAAGAACAACGTCTCGATCCGAAACGTTTAGCTCTTCTCGCCACCAGCCAGTCAGTGCAGCCACATTCGGTGTTTCCTTTGGCCCGAAGCATGCGTAGCAACCTCGGCAGTACGCGGGACAGAGCGCTCCACAACCGGCTTGAGTAACCGGACCAAGGCATGGCGTTCCATTTGCCACCATGACACAAACGATGCCCTGACGTTTGCATTCCACACAGACGCTGTGGGTAGGCACGTTGGGTTTTCGTCCGTGCAAGAAAGCACTCAGAACCTCGACAAGTTGTTCTTTGTTAATTGGACACCCGCGAAGCTCAAAATCCACCTTCACATGATCGGCGATTGACGTAGACTTATTCAGCGTTTCGATGAATTGCGGCGATGCGTACACAATGCTCGTAAACTCCTTGACGTCCTTGAAATTCCTGAGTGCCTGAATCCCGCCAGCCGTTGCGCAAGCGCCAATCGTTACCAGAAACCTGGAATCGCGCCGGATCTGGTGGATGCGTTCCGCATCGTTCGGCGTAGTAATGGAGCCTTCAACGAGCGACAAGTCATACGGTCCCGGCTGTACTGCCTTTGTCGCCTCAGGGAAGTACGCGATCTCGACCGCCCCGGCGACAGCGAGCAGCTCATCCTCGCAGTCGAGCAGGCTGAGCTGACAGCCGTCGCATGAAGCGAATTTCCACACGGCCAGCTTGGGCTTATCTTTATATCCCATCGTCAAAGCTCCCGGATGCCGAATATGTCCTCGATTTCGCTAAACCGAAATACGGGACCGTCTTTGCAAATAAACTTCGAGCCGTACTGGCAATGTCCGCAGAAGCCAACGGCACACTTCATGTTCCGTTCCATCGAGACATGGATGTCTCGTGTCTCGACGCCCCGATCCACAAGTGCCTGAATGGTGAAACGCATCATCACCTCAGGGCCGCAAATCAAGGCGGTCGTGTTCCCCGGATCAAACTCGGCGCGCGGAATAAACTTGGTCACTACACCGACGTTGCCTCGCCAGCGTCCAACCGAACTGTCCACCGTAACTTCCACCTCGAGGTCCAGTTCGCCCCGCCACAGCTTTAACTCGTCGCGATAAAGAATGTCGTCCCGCGTGCGCGCCCCGTAGAGTAACACAACACGGTTGTAGTCGTTGCGATGAGCGAGTACATGATAGAAGGCAGGTCTCAAGGGGGCTAAGCCGATACCGCCGGTCACAATCACGATGTCTCGCCCAACCGCCTCTTTCACCGGCCATGCTGATCCAAACGGGCCGCGCACGCCTACTTGATCACCACGTTTGAGATTCCGCATAGCACGTGTTACAGCTCCAACGGCCCGAATCGTATGAACGACGATTTCCTTTGTCGCCGGATCGCCGCTGATTGAGATGGGAACTTCACCAACACCAAACACATACAACATGTTGAATTGACCGGGGGCAAACGAGAATCGGCCGCCACCGTCTTGGCAGGCAAGATCAAGCGTGAAGGTGTCATGTGTCTCGCGGCGCACACATTGAACGCGGAACCACGTCGGTAGCATGGGGTCGGCAAGGACCATCTGTTCCTTGGTGAATTCAAGTGTCGACATGATAAAGATCCAACAATTGCATCCGCGTTGCCTGCAACCGCCCAACAATGATCGGCACGAAGCGGCGTAGCAATTCATTGCTTAACGCAGAGTCGGCCGCCATGCTCTCTCGTATCTTGCCTGCGTCGATTGCAATCACCTCTGTCGGTTCAATCGCTTGGGCGTCAAAGTGCCAGCGATGCGGTTCGATCAACCACGACCACCCGAGCACTTCACCGGTGTTGATCGTCTCAATGGCCACTGGACCCCGATCTGGTGTGAAGATTTCGATAGCGACTTTTCCTCGACGCATCACATGAAACACACTTGCTTCATCACCCTCATGGAAGATGAGCTCGCGCCTTTCGTACCTAGCTTCTGAAGCCGCGCTGGCGATCAGATCAAGATACTGCGGCGGAATTCCATCAAAAAACGGATGCTCAGCCAATAGCGCATTCATACTTGCTGCGTTCATGTCTTACGCTCCACGCTTGAGGGGTTCAGTGGCACCCGCCACGTCCGTCCGGCGGATCGCTGCCACTTCTTCTGTGATGTCAATGGCCACGGGGCACCATGTGATGCAACGCCCACAACCAACGCATCCGCTAGTACCGAACTGGTCGTGCCAGGTCGCCAGCTTGTGGGTCATCCACTGGCGGTATCGCGACTTAGTAGAGGTTCGCACGTTTCCACCGGCAATGTAAGAGAAATCCATCGTGAAACAGGAGTCCCATCGCCGCCAGCGTTCGGCATTGTCTCCCGAAAGGTCTGTCACATCCTCCACGGTTGAACAGAAGCACGTCGGGCACACCATGGTACAGTTGGCGCAGCTCAGGCATCGCTCGGCGACCTCGTCCCACCTGGTGTTCCCGTGATTTCGCGTAAGGAGGTCCTTTATGTCGGTCGTGTCCACGCTGCGACCCATCTGCCCAGTCGCTCGGTTAACGATCTCTTTAGCCGTTTGCTGGTCTTCTGGTTCGGCGTCCCTGAAATCGACGGCATTAAGGACCTCAGCGCCAAGCTCAGTACCAATCTCCACAAGGAATTCGTGACGTGCGCCGTCCAGGATTTCAGTGAGCGCAAGATCGAAACCAGCGGTAACTTCGGGACCGGTGTTCATCGACGTGCAAAAACAAGTGTTGCCGGCTTGACCACAATTGACCGCAAGGGTGAACGTATTCCGGGATCGCGAATCGTATGTGGAATCAACGAATTCGCCTCCCGTGAAGACCTGCGCCTGAATGGCCATTGCGTGAAGCTCACAGGAGCGAATAGCGATGAAGGCCCGTTTGACCACATCTTCCGGCTCCGGCGACAGCTTAATCTGTTCACCGTCGCGGCTCACTTGCCACAAACGTTGGGCGGGCGGGAAGAGATACTTCTTCAGTGAATGCGGACCCACGACATATCCGAACAGCGCCTGATCGTCGCGTTTCTTGAGCCGGTACGAGCCGGCATCCTGCTCGTCGGTCCAGCCGATGGGTAGGTCATCAGTTGCTTGGATCTCGTCGTAAACAATCGCTTGGTCAGAAACCTTGGGACCAAATAGTGTGTAGCTTTGCGACCTTAGCACACCGAATAGGTTATCAAGTGCTTGGCGGTCGATTACCTTAGACGCATGATTGCTGTTACAAAAGTTCATACATCACCATGACCTTGTTTCGTTACGATCGACATTCTACTTTGCCCTGTGCGTCAGTGGTCTGGATGCCAATCGCGTTGGCGACTGTTTCCTCAATCTCTTAGCCCGGGATTAAATATCTACACCCTTCGTGACTGACGGCTCAGTGACCTTGCGCCGATGCCTGTACCAGTTCTTAAGATACACCGATGCCCCTGCACCTGCCAGCGGCGGCCGATATCCTATTGCGTTGATGGCATGTTGCACGATTCCCCTGGTTTCGGCATCGAAATCACTGTTTCCATAGGGTATTTACCCTATGCACCCCGTGTCACGTTGACGTATCGTCTAACGCATCCCTTCCTCCGTTTTGCCTCAGGCATTCCAAAAACGGCCCGAAAAACGCTTAGATGGACCTCATAAGAGGCGCGAATTTGGACGATCTCACTGAATAGCGTTACGCCGAATTGCCCATTTCACGTCATGCGTGAGTTGGACCAGAGTCAGACGTTTTCAAGAAAAGCGATACGCGACGTCTTCTCGCTGAGCAATTGATTATTCCCCGCAAATGTGGCGTAAACACAAGACTAGAACGCCAAGCAATTTATGCCCTTTGAGCCTCAGGGCGCGTTGTTCAAAATAGAGTAAGTCATAAGAAACTCAATTGATGAGATTTGCCGCTATCAAACATGACAAAAGTTCAGCACATCTGCGACGATACAAATGGTTACTTATTCTCTTCTGGACGGGAGCCATTGCAACATCGCTTGTGTGGAACGTTCGCGACGATAAGCGCGGAATTGAAGACACGGCACGCTCCTTGGCGAATCTCGCGTTCGAGAAAGATGTCATCTATCGTCGTTGGGTCAGCCGTCATGGCGGTGTTTATGTTCCTGTCACGGAGGAAACTTCGCCCAATCCGTATTTGTCTCACCTCTCCGAGCGCGACATTACGACACTGTCTAACCAGAACCTCACGCTCGTAGACCCAGCATACATGTCGCGCCAGGTGTATGAATTCGCTGCGATGGAGTCCGACATAAAGGGACACATCACTAGTCTACATCCATTGCGTCCCGAGAACACTCCAGATGAATGGGAAACAAAGATCTTGAAGTCGTTTGAGCAAGGTATCGAACAAGCCAGTTCGGTCGAATTGCTAGCAGGTCAACCTCACATGCGACTCATGCGGCCGTTGTATACCGAGCAGAGCTGCTTGAAGTGCCATGGCCAACAAGGATACCAGTTAGGCGATCTTCGGGGAGGCATTAGTGTATCGGTGCCGATGGCATCCCTACAGATTGGCGCGGGTTCGCATATTCTTGCATTGTATCTCGGGCACAGCGGGCTGTGGACCCTGGGTCTGGTTGGGATCGCCGTTGGAATGCGGCATGCGGGCCGACATGTGCGCGATCGCGATGAGGCAGAAAGGTCGTTGCAAGCAGCAAAGGACTACACTGATCAGATCATCGGCTCGATGAGTGAAATGCTGTTGGTGATTGCACCGGATGGCACCCTCATCACCGTCAATACGACCACTTGCAATACGCTGGGCTATCAAGAAGAAGAACTGATAGGACACCCCGCGAGGATGCTATTCTTAAAGGAAGACAGCATTCCCATTCTCCTGAATCAGGGAGATACTTCATTCAAACAGACAGATTCGCATTCATTTGCAAGTGCAGATGCGGCTAATAGATTTGAGAGTTTTCTCTGCACCAAAAATGGTAGCAGGATACCAGTTCTCTGCTCAGCGTCTGCCATTGGCGGGAAAGAGGGTCACCCTTGCGACATAGTCTGCGTCGCTCAGGATATCACGGAGCGGAAGGACGCAGACGAAGAGCTTCGCAAACTGTCACTTGCGGTTGAGCAGAGTCCGGCGTCGGTCGTCATTACCGACACGCAAGGAATCATTGAATACGTCAACCCCAGATTCACCAATGTGACGGGCTACAGCGCAGAGGAAGCGATTGGACAAAATCCCCGATTGCTCAAAAGCGGCAATCGGCCGAAGGAATCCTACAGAAAACTCTGGGATACAATCCTTGGGGGCAACATCTGGACAGGGGCTTTTGAAAACCGGAAGAAGAATGGAGAGTTGTATTGGGAGGAGGCCTCCATTTGTCCCATTCGAGACGCCGGCGGTTCAGTCACACACTTCGTCGCCGTAAAACAAGACATTACCAGACGCAAGGAAACAGAAAATGCGCTCCGCAAAAGCGAAGCAGAACTTCGAAGACACCGCGATCACCTGGAGGAACTGGTCGGCCAGCGAACTGCTGAAGTGGAAAGGATTAACGACTCCCTTGTGCGGGAGGTAAAGGAACGCCGGGACGCCGAGAGAGCGGCGGAATCTGCGTGCACGGCAAAAGGGGATTTCCTTGCCACGATGAGCCATGAGCTTCGCACACCGCTCAACGGGATAATTGGGATGACTGAACTTCTGCTCACCTCAGGACTAACGCCTGCCCAAAGAAAGCAGGCCGGTCTCGTCAAGGCGTCGGGTGACATTCTGCTCCGTCTCATTAACGACATTTTGGATTATTCGAAAATCGAAGCCGGCAAACTGGAACTTGAAATCGTCGACTTTGACCTCCGAGACAACTTAGAATGCATTGCCACACTACTTGCGCCTCAAGCACAGCAGAAGGGCCTTGAATTGTCAGTTAGTGTGAACCCCGGCCTTCCCACTGACGTACGCGGTGATCCTGGGCGCCTTCATCAAATCCTGGCTAACCTCGTTTCGAACGCCATCAAGTTTACAGAGTCTGGTGAAATCGTCATTCGCGCCGTTGTCGACAAGATGGTCGATTCGAAAGTGTCCATCCGTATTTCGGTAACCGACACGGGAATTGGCATTCCGTCAGACAAAATGGACAGACTCTTTGAGAGCTTCTCACAGCTTGATGCGTCTCACTCACGCCGGTTTGGTGGGACAGGACTAGGCTTGGCCATCTCCAAACAGCTTATCGAGATGATGGGTGGAGAGATCGGAGCATCCAGTGAAATCGGACGCGGATCGACATTTTGGTTTTGCCTGACACTTGAGAGAAGTCAAAACGCTGGCACAAGCACCAAAATCTCGACTGACTTTCGCCACACTCGAATTCTTGCTGTCGATGACAACGCGACGAACCGGGAAATTTTGGATGAACAGTTGACTAGCTTTGGGATTGCCCATGAGCTTGCCTCTGGTGGAGAGCTTGCGCTTCAGGCTCTGCGCAGTGCAGCCGCTTCCAACGATGCCTTCGCAGTGGCCATCATCGATTTGCAAATGCCGGGCATCGACGGCGAACAACTGGCACAGACCATAAAGGACCATAAGGAAATCACAGACACGATTCTGGTAATGCTGACTTCGGCGGGAATGATTGGTGACGAAGAGCGGATGAAAGCGCTGGGGTTTTCCGCTTGGCTGTCAAAGCCGATTAGACAATCACAACTCTTGGACGCGATAACACAAGCCTTGGCGTGCGCTCGAGTTGGCGCTCGCTTTAAGACCGTGGAGGCGCCCAATTTGAACCAACTTCTTGATCGGTCAATTCGAAAAACCGATGCCAAGATTCTCGCGGCGGAAGATAACGAAATCGGCCAGGAAGTGATTCGGCAGGTTCTTTCCAACGCGGGTTATGTGCACGAAGTCGTCCCGAATGGCCGCCTGGCCGTCAATGCATGGTACGGGGGCGATTTTGATTTGATCCTCATGGATTGCCAAATGCCGGAAATGGATGGTTTCGAGTCCGCCCGTGAAATACGGCGCATTGAAGAAGAGAAAACGGATGAAGGATCCACATTTCACAGAGTTCCAATCATTGCACTGACCGCGAATGCATTGAAAGGCGATCGCGAAAAATGCCTTGAGGTCGGAATGGATGATCATGTGCCAAAACCGTTCGATCCGGTTCAATTGATCGAAGCTATAGAAACGCAACTTGCGCAAAGGGAGAAACAAATGATGACATCCTTGGATTCAAAATCTAATGGCTCGGGTAACGAAGGTGATTCTTTGAATGCTCAACATGCAGGCGACCCGTATGGTAGCGCACCTACTTTTGATATTGAAACAGTGTTGAATCGCTGGGGTGGCGACCGGGAGTTCGTTCAGAAGTTGATTGATAAATTCCTCGCTAGCGCGCCTTCGGAACTGGAACATCTGACGCAATTCGTCGCCGGCGGAGAGGTTGCTGAGACCACTCGTGTAGCCCACGGCCTCAAAGGGGCGGCTGCGTATTGTGGTGCCGAGCGATTCCGGGCGGTCGCAGCTCGGCTGGAGGAAATCGGCCGCAACGGTGACCTGAACAATGCGAACGAATGTGTGGAAAAACTAAGATTCGAACTGGATCGGTGCGTGGCCAACACGTCAGCCGCAGTTGGCTCGAACGATGACACGGTCGATTCAGTACACTAATGGGTAGCCCAGTCGATGCAGATTCTGATTGTTGATGATAACGACATCGCCCTCGAAGCGCTTCGCCACGCATTGCACGGCGATGGTCACAAGACGATCGTTGCGCATAACGGCCAAGAAGCCCTTGACATCGTGCGTGACAACGTGTGTCGCTTGGTCATCTCGGATTGGATGATGCCCGTAATGGACGGTGTTGAACTTTGCAAGCAGATTCGTCGCTCGGATCTGTCTGGCTATGTTTATTTCATACTACTGACTTCGAAGGAATCGGCCGACGGGGTGGTTGATGGCCTTTCCGCTGGCGCGGATGATTTCATTCACAAGCCGTTTGATCCCGCCGAGCTACTGGTACGCGTTCGCGCCGGAGAACGTATTCTGTCGTTGGAAACACGCGATGTCGCCATTTTTGCAATGGCCAAGCTCGCCGAGTCGCGGGATTCGGAGACCGGTGAACATCTTGAACGAATGCGCAGTTATTCACGCATTCTTGCTCGGCATCTGGTGACGTATGGAACCGCCCACGAACAAGTTAGTGCAGACTTTGCACGGCTCATCTACTTGACCAGCCCGCTGCATGACATTGGGAAAGTGGGTATCCCTGACACGGTGTTGCTCAAACCTGGACGCCTGAGTGATCGCGAGTTTGAGATCATGAAGACACACACGACAATTGGGGCCGAAACGCTCGACGCCGCGGTACGCGAGTATCCAGGCGTTGCCTACCTCCGTTTTGCAAGGGATATTGCCCTAACCCATCACGAGCGTTTCGATGGATCGGGCTACCCGACTGCACTCTCCGATTTCGACATTCCGCTTGGCGGCCGGGTTGTGGCGTTAGCGGATGTGTATGATGCCCTCACATCCAAACGCGTCTATAAGCCTGCATTTGCGCATGACGTAGCACGTAGCATGATTATTGAAGAATCTGGAAAGCACTTCGACCCCGTAGTCGTCGAGGCGTTCCGGCAGAACGAAGAGGAATTCCTAAAGACCCGCGATCGTTTCTCGAAATCCGAGTTGGTCGTGGCTATATAGGCGGTTGTTAGCGTAACCCCAGACGCCAAGAGAGAGGTTTTTGACATGAGCACCATCCTGGTCGTTGACGATATGGCTCTCTGCCGCGAACCGATAGCCGAGGCGTTACGTCAGCAAGGGTATGACACGATTTGTGCCGCAGATGGTTCCGAAGCCCTTTCCATCTTGCGGGAGCAACATCCCGATCTCGTCCTACTCGATGTCAACATGCCCGAACTGAACGGTCTTGCCGTACTCAGAACAATGCGACGCAACCCCGACCTGAAGCAAATCCCAGTCGTCCTGCTGACAGACCGCGCGGAAAAGGACATCGTTATGCAGGCCGCAGAGCGCGGCGTACAGGGTTACATTCTGAAATCGCAGTTCTCACTCGACGAATTGCTCGCTCGCGTTGAAGGCTGCCTTGGGCCTGTGCCCATCACGTTGGCGGCGAAGGGCGTTGCGGCGCCAATGGAAGCGAGCGACCGTTACACCCAGTGGCGATCCACCATCGAGAAAACACCGGACGCAACGCGGGAAGTCGCCCGGCCACGGAAAGGTGCCCCAGCAGCGAAGAAGGGGAAAGCTAGTCCTGATTTGAAGGCGTCATCGGGTCAGGCAATCGCGCAAGCGACCGTACGCTCAATCAACGATTTATCGCCGGTCATTACAAAAGACGATTTGATAAGGCTGGTAAACGAGGGCTTGGCATTGAGACCGCTCGGGCCGACAGTACACAATGTAATTGCCGTTACGGGAAACGCGGGCTGCTGCATCGACGATTTAGCGAAAGCCGTCAGTCACGACCAGGCGTTGTGTATCCGGCTCCTCAAGTTGGCAAACAGCTCGGCGTATTCACGTGGTCACCTCGTCGATAGCGTCAAAGAGGCCATTCAGCGTATGGGAGTTCAGGAAATACGCTCGTTGGTCATGACACTGGGCGTGTTCGAGGAATTTGAAGGCGCAGCTGCCAAGCATGTTGACCGGCACCTATTCTGGGAACACTCGATCGCCTGTGGACTGGCTGCCTCATCGCTTGCCGAAGCCCATCAATCCAAAAGCGCCGATGACTATTTCCTGTGGGGTATGCTCCACGATGTCGGTCGCCTAATTCTCCTGGAGCACGCGTCGAACCAATACTCGGGCGTATGGGACGCAGCCGAGATGCTCGATCTGCCACTGGAGGCGGTCGAAGCTAAGATCATGCTCCTGGATCATTGCGACATTCTCGAACGGGCGCTAGAACATTGGCAGTTCCCACGCGATTTTATCGCACCGGTTGTCAATCATCATCACTCGGTTCCACAAATAAAACGATTGGGACCTGCGCATTCCAAAGTTGCCGCCACCGTTGCGCTGGCGAACCGGATCACTCATGCACTGCTGATCGGAAGCAGTGGCAACGACGTGATCTATCCCATGGACGATCTTGTAGAATTGCTTGGCCTACCTCCGGCAACGATCGCCGAAATCGTCAAGTTGTTACCGGAAGAAACGAATAGCCTGAAATACACGATGCTCGCACGATCCAACCAAGATGCTTGGCCGGACTTCGCATCTCAAGTCAAGTTGCGGTTCGGCGCGGAGTTTAGACCGCTTTGCGTAAGCTCCGAATCAGAAATAGACGCCTATCGCATATTCTGCGAACGGATAGCTTCGGCTTCAGACGATGAACCGCACAACCTAGGCGTGATCTATCTTCGCGACGCAAACGAGTTTTTACGGTTGACCGCGAAATACGATGCAGCCGAAGAACTTCAAAACGCCGCAAACACCCCCGTCGTTCTTATTGTCGCAAAGGGAAAGTTAGACACGAACGACCCTTGGCTCTCTGCGCGGCACCACGTCGTCCTGGGTACGCCGGTGAGGATTTCTAGCTTTGTCGCCGCAGTCCAGCAACTGCTGTCATGATGAATGTGAAATTGCTGGCAGCGCTCGGATCAACAGTTGCCATATTCACGAGACTCCAATGATAGCTTCTGATCCGGCGGCGTCTTCGATCTTGTTATCAGGCGAATTGACGTTGTGGAAAACCTTCAGTGTTTGCGGATTTTGATATTAAATTATGCCGTGCTGTGTTTCACGACATTCTGGACTTTTCTTTACGAAGTTCCGGCAAAATCACTCTTCAGGCCCTGAATTGAAACCGGCCAAGCGACCCTACAAACGGCGGCAATTGCCGCAAACGCACCTGTGGCCGATATTCGGCCATGCCTACAACAACTCGAATCCGACGAAGATACGATCATCGCCTTCGTGATCTTGTCCGTTCAGCGGGCGATATCGGTCATGCAATTCAATTGGGTATTCCTCGTTCAACAGCACAGGGGCGGCTCACTTCACGCCCTTCCAAAGTCGTTACTGTTGAAGTCGCAAACATGGACCTCGTCTAACTGCAACGGGAAGTCCTAATCCTTCGCAAGCGTATCGAATGGCTTGTTGCCCTGCTTCGATTGATGGTTGTCCTGCTCAAGGTGACCGGCATCTCACTCAACCACACACGACTCTCCGATGGTTCACCAAAAGTCTTGCTCCTTCGGACTATCGAGCGACCTCGATCAGTTCTGCCGCTGCGAATCGTGCTTCGCGTTCTTAGGCTTTCGCGGTCACGGCATCATTCGTGGAAGCGCGAAGAGGAGTGCGGTCTTGACGACATGCCGTCCTGTCCACGAACTTCACCGCAACAACTTACCTACGATGAGGTGGAAACGATCAAGGAGATGGTGACCTCCGATGAGTACCGCCATGTGCCTACCGCAACTCTTGCCATTCTTGCTCAACGGATCGGCACAGTATTCGCTTCCCCAACGACTTGGTTCCGGCTTGTGCGACTGTACAAATGGCGGCGACCTCGTCTACGCGTCCACCCCACCAAACCGAAGGACGGCATTCGAAGCTCCGTTCCCAACGAGATCTGGCATGTCGATACGACGCTGACTCGACTTCTTGATGGAGCGCGTGCGTACATTCATGCCGTCATCGATAATTTCTCACGCCGCATCCTCGCATGGAAAGTATCCGCGACATTCAATCCAGACATTACGGCCGAACTCCTGCTCGATGCTGCGAGCGGGTTGATTGATGTAAAACCAACTCTTCTCGTTGACGGCGGCGTCGAGAACTTCAACAGCGCCGTTGATGAGTTGGTCGATTCTGGACTCCTCAAAAGGCTTCTCGCGCAAATCGACATCTCGTTTTCCAACTCGCTTATCGAGTCCTGGCGGCGTGCACTCAAACATCAATGGCTATTCTTGAACACGCTCGATACGGTGAGCAGACTTGAGAAGCTGGTCGCATTCTATGTGGATGGGCACAACAAGCGTCTTCCGCACTCAGCGTTCCGTGATCAAACTCCAGACGAGATGTACTTCGGTTCAGGAGACCGAGTTCCTGATGAGCTTAACGCCGCCAAGAAAGTCGCACGCCAATCCCGGATGGAAGTGAATCGGGCGTTGACATGCCAGACCTGCATGCCGTTTACCTGAGTCCGGCACAGAAGCTCAATTCAGTCAAGTTAGACTCCTCGGGAACGCCAGCTTCTCACCGAAACTCGCGCTGCAACTGCCATTCCTTAGCGTACCCCTTGCTTCGCCCGTGGAAGCATCCGCAAACATCCTACATTCAACAAACACGAGTCGATGCCACTTCAAGGTGACGATGTTCCGCACAAAAAAGTCCAGAATGTCTTGCCGTTTAGCAGGGCGGTTTTGCACGCCCGCTGACACCAAGCATCCATTCGGTATAGTGCCAAGTGACTTGCCACGCAATGTTCTTAAGTTGGTACGTTCGACTACGGGCGGTTACTTTCTGCGCTCCTAATTGCTGACGAGAGCTCGAACGAGTCGAGCGGTAATGGTACGGCTCGAATCCATGGTTTGCCGTTGTCAACAATTCCTTCCTTGGAGATACCATGACGAATCAACCAAACCATGGGGCAGCGCATTTCTTTTGATTCGAAAAACTTGTTCGCGTTTTGCGCTTCCTGCAAACTATTGGCATGCAACAGACAAAATGGAGGAGTCTTGTTTTCCTTGAGGATCCCAGCAATGTTCGACGGCCTTTCGACGGTGTAATTCAAACTCGAAAGGACAAGGGAACTGAGAACAGTGCTGCACCCTTGACGGGCCATAACCATCGCCGTTTTACTCTTGGAAACATCCATCTCGAGGCCGAATTCGCTCGGTTGCACTTCTAAAAAGGAACAGTAATCTGCCACCTCGCTGTAAAAACGGCCTAAGAATGCCTCATTAACGACGTCACCAAACCCATATGCTTTCCAGACCGAAGCTGAGATTTCCTGAACTACAAAATCACCACCGGAGCCAACCAACAAAGACTTCGTCATCTGATTCGCTAAATAAACCGCACCAGTCAAATTAACAGGTGGAGCGGCACCATCGTCAAAACGCCTGGAGTTGTGGTGCTCAGCAATAGCTTCAACGATGTGTTCTGGGAATCCCCATTTAGATGCGACTGCAGAACCAACCATCGCATGATTACGTTGGAGGGCCTCAACCTCTGTACCGTAAACGGATTTCCGTTCGACATTGGCTTTTTGGATAACAAGTTGATAATCCTCGCTGAGGAAATCATCCAGCATAACCTTGCCGATGTCATGAAGAAGCCCTGCCACGAACGCATCTCCACCACCTTCGATTCTAGCTTGCTGGCAGATCAACTTGGCCAGCACCCCACATGCCAAGGAGTGGAGCCAGTATCCACGTCTGTTGAGTCCGAAGCTCCTGCCGTTCTGCGGCACAAGATTCACGACCGAGAGACCCAGCACAAGTTGTCTGGTCTGCCGAAACCCAAGCCGAATAACCGCTTGGGCAAGCCCTTTAGCGGGGTTGGCCGCTGCGTGGTGTGCGCTTTGTGCTCTCTTGAGGACCGTTGCTGCAATAGACGGATCTGAACTTACGGCATTAGACAGTTCATTCGTTCCATGCTTACTCTCTTCTGTAATCTGTAGAACTCTTGCAACAGCCTGCGGCATCGCTCGAACGGCAGCCGCCTTTTGAATGATTATGTCTACTCTCTCCGCCACCCTTTGGGCGCTTGTGCCGAAGTCAATCTGCTGGACTCCTGGTTTCGACACGGTATCTTTGCTTGCCCGGGCGAAGGCGAGGTCAAGCTTTTGTCCAAGCACATTTTCGTTTGTAGGTTTTACTAAAAACTCCAGGGCACCTGCCCGAATCGCGCGCATGACGGTCTCTTGAGTGGCACCTAATGCTCCCATCACGCTCGCTTCGACAACTCTCTGCTGAACCAGAGAGTGACATAAAGCGAAGCTGTCTTTATTGCGACTCGACGGTTCACAGGATAGGAGAGCCAGTTTCGGCGACTTGGCACGGCCGACGCGAAGTGCAGTCTCTTCGTCACCGACTGCAAACACCTCGTGTCCATTCCGTCGAAGCATCACTTCCATCGTAGACCGCAGGCTAATGTTAGGCTCGAATAGGAGAACGGTATCTCGGCCCATGCTTCACTCCCGTGTGAAATCTGACACATGACACGAGCTCGCACCTTTTGCTTGCAACGAAATATAGGCCTATGAGTTGGTCAGAAAGATTTTCTCAACCTACGTCAACATTAGCCCAATATGGTGTGGCCCCGACTCATTACTTCTTATCATGCTAATCGAATTGATATTCACGCACAAGAGGACAGACGCAATGTCGTCACCCTACAGGCAATCGCATCTAGATTATCGAATTCTTCCTGGCCGCCGAAATCGCAGACTTATTGCAGCCAGTTCATTCCGATGCCATGCAATCAACACTGTTTCTGTACCAAGATCTGCGATCACAATTTGGATGCGATTGTCCCGACACCTCCCAGTTTGACTATTCGGCCCAATGCATTGAGGATTTGTAGAAGTTGGCAGACAATGCGTGGAACGAATGCCATGCAGGCCTACCGGTTCGTGGCACTTGCAAGGAACATGCGGCCGCCGACGTTCATCGGCTACAATGAACTCAAAAAAGTCTTTACTGAGAAGTCAGTTTGATGAATTGCCTAATTCCTTTTTTTAATTGAGGATCGGCGTCGATCCGTGCGAAAATTTCGCGAAGCTCCGCCAGGCGTTGCCTTATGCTCATGGTATGCTGCTTTGATTTCTCAATTGCGGTTTTCATCTTCGTACTTGGAATCTTTGTGGGGTTAAATAGTTTTCGGTGTGTTGGGTCTGTCAGCTGTCCGCGTAAGCTCTACTTTCCACCTGGAAGAGTGAGCCCGATTCGAACTCCCTAATTGCGCCGCATGCCACGCGTTTACTCATCCGCTGGATGTGCTATTTGCACTTTGATCCTAGCCGCATCAACCTCGATGACGGGGAAACCTTCGTAAATAAAGGTCGGGCTAATGGTACTTATCATCGTTATTGTGTTACTGAGGCTTTTTTTGTTCAAAAAACGACGCTAACCGGTCACGTGTTTCGGGGTCGGTCAACATGCTCTTGCCGAACCCTTTCGCTGCTCCAGAATCAACTGCTACGTCTTGCGCATCAGCATAATTGCTAACAAGCATCACAGGTGTTGTGCGTGTCTTATCGTTGGACTTCAACCGTTGTATGAAATCCAGACCAGACGCTCCATCTGCATCAAGAACGCGATTAACCAGCACCAAGTCGTAGCGCTCAGCACATACAGCATGAAATGCCTCCTCACCGGTGGCAGCCCGTTTCACATCTGCGCCAAACTCCTTTGATAGCATATGATGAATGTTGCCATGGTCATAATCGCATTGGCCTACATCAAGAACTCTCGGTTTGTTCGTTGTCATCATAAGAACTCACTCCAACCTTCACGCTACGAGGTTCTACTTAATTGAATTTTTGGTGATACGCAATGCTACGCTCGGCTATTCGGCTGGCTTCGCGTTCTGCGTCGGCCGCAAGACCTCCAGGTGTTCCCACAGTCTCATCACCAACCCGCCGGCCAGTTCGACATCTCGCAGATCATCTTTGTGAACCTCCGGGTCCAACGTCTCCACAAACTCGTTGAGTATGCTGTCTAGCGCATTTAGTTCTTCTTCATTGATTTTCAATTCTTGCATTTTGTTTTTGGTTTCCATTTGGAGCGCGCAAAGGAGAAGGGCCTATTTAAGAATTATGGTGGCAGGAGTGATATCTCGAATGTGCTCGCAACGCCGCATTTGGTACTGCGTATCAGTCCGGATGACGCTCAAACGGATCGTGCCATTAAGCCGCCGGTTTCTTGATCTCATCCGTCAACTTGATGTTTCGAGAGAATTTCGTCCTTTGTTCGCAGTCAAGATTTCCCGCATCCGCTCCGTGTTTTTTTCGATCTCGTGAATCATCTCTTCTTCCATCTCAAACAATTGCTCGAGACTCATTTCTGATGCTTCGTCTTCAACCATGCAGAGTCATTCACCTTGCACAACCTATAAGCGATCACCTGATTTGTGCCGCCCAATCAAATAGCTCGTTTCTGAATCTGCTTTTGAATCTTAGTCAAGCCGCGCGCAAGTTCCTGCTGCTCGCCAAGTAGTTCCAAGACCTGTCCAATCTGAACCTTGAGAGAATCAGTCTCTAATTGTTGCCGCTGTAAGCGTTCGGTCGTGAGCTTCTCACGACGCTGGGCTTCCTCGAATTTGTTTTGGATCTCCTCTAGACTGGAATCAAACAATCGTTTCTTAGGCCGTTCCCGATCGATAGCCAGGTAGTTGATATATGCATTAAGCGCTTTGGATTGTGGGGTATGGCCAAGACGTGCATCAACCTCTTCCCGCATCCATCCAGATTTCAGAAGATGACATGCCATCCCCGAACGCAAGTCCTTCCAACTCACCCTATCTCCGTTGGGCAAACAGGTCGCGCCTGACTTCTTGACCACAGCGTGCATGACCTTGAGCGCCTGGCGATACTCAAAGTCGAACAACTTGTCATCTGTGTTTCTTTCTGCAAGAACCATGTCGGCATATCGCACCGTTTCCGGATAAAGCGTTGGCTCTGTCCTAGAACGTCGGCTACGCTTGATCTTGGCCTTTGGGAAGTTAACAAGGTATTCGCCCTCCTGGGTCTGCTTGTTGCTTTGCCTGATGAAATCCCGCTTCGTAAGCTTGAGCAAAGCGTCGACGTTTTCGCCGACATCCCAGGCCAGCCAGAACAGAAGGAGGTGTAATGGATTAGACACGACGCTGACCATCTTCCGAAATGTGTCTTCGGTGACGTAGCGGACTTCCCTGTCTCCCGTTCCCGTGGAAAACTCGATCACATCCTTGGCTAATTCGGATTTGCCGGCCAATCGAAACGGCTTGCTCTTGAATATCTTGTTGTAATAGCCCGGCAGATCTCCGAATGGCAGTCCTTTGACGTTCTTGATCACGCCGTCCTCGAGGTCATCGTAAACGCGCTTGATGTCAGGTTTGGTAAGATTCTTCCACGGTTTGTTACCAAACCATTTGTTGACGTTACGGAATCGAATTACGTAGCCGTAGAGCGTCTTGTAGCTCGATTCATCCAGATTCGTTAATCGATTCTGCCGTTTGAGTTTGTATTCCTCGAAGTCAAAAAACTCCTCGAACAATCGACGGTTGGTTTCGCAAATTTTCTCATCGCTATTGAGCGTACCTCGGGCATTTTCAAAACGGGTTTTCCATGACATACGTTTCCTGGGACGCGCAGCTATATAAATGTTACGCCCTTAAAAAGCGTACCAAAGTGGTCACCGCCCCGACCGGGTCGCGACCACTTTGGTACGCTTTTTAGGGGCGTACGAATCATGCCGTCGCGTTGCCTTCACAAATCAGTTGAACAGCTATATAGGCCTATGCCTTTCACCCATCATGAAAAAACAACGCAATGCCAATGGTGGTTATTCATGATCACTAACCCGAATGTTCTTGTCAGTATCGATGGCGGCGTGGCGTCGGTAAATGTGAATCGCAATAATCTCGTCGCTGAAGTTCGCGACTACGATGTCGGAAGAACAGCCGAGAATCATCCCCATCTCTGGACCGATGAGAATGGAAGATGTTGTGCGCGTCAGTACGTCACCGGTGACGAAGACGAATCCATTGCCGCTCGTTCTGGAAACGATCTTGGACGTTTCGTTGCGGATCTCAAGGATATCGCCGATGTGAAAGCAAAGGTCAATTTTTCTCCCCATCAGGATGGCCTGCACGTGCTCCAAGTCGATGACGTAGATTTCTATTTCAACGCGAATGGGACCGGGTATGACGGTTGGGGACGAGCGATGAGTCCGTCATCGTTACGATAAAATCGACACTCAAATGGCGTGAACGGCCCTGCAAGCCTGACTCTGTGGAGATGTGGGTGTTTCCTGTGCGATCTGTGATCGCAAGACTGGGGCAGTAGGTCTTATTGATCAAAAGCCAACATCAGGACAAGGTGCCAATACTTCTTCGTGACGATTTCGATTTGGGCAGATCCTTAAACCCCTGGGTTCTTATCAAATCTCATCACCCAGATTAGGGTGTTTACCCTATGGCACGACCCCAAGCGGTTTTGCTATCATTGGGAATACATGGTTGCTCGTGGTGCCACGTTATTACTAGGAATGAATGATATCAAATATTAAGTATTGGTGGTAAGGGGCCATTGTCACAAGCGCTATCAAACGGCAACACATACGCTAGAGTGCCAGTTTGTGGATACGCTCGCACCCAAAGTCGCTGCACAACGAGACCGTCACGTTTGTGCTGTTTGATCTGTGCGGCCTAGAGCGAACCCGATCAGATCACCTGCTCTTTTTTTCTTAACCCATAAATCGGGCAAAAACTCATTGAGATCATGAAATCGAGCGACGCAACATTGCGGGCATGCATTATGAATGCGAATGATATACCTTCCTTTCCGGCAATCGCTCGACGGCGAAATCGCGTACCATGAGTACGACGGCGCAACGGCACCGATGTTTGCCGATCACGTAATTTTATGTAAACAACCCACAGGTACGTCGCCAGGAGTCCAACATGCAGCTCGTCGAATTCCATCTATTTCAGATTCCACCGCTCCAAATCGTAGAGATGAATGAACTAACAGAGGTGGTAGTCGTCGCCGGACCGAATGGTGTTGGGAAGACTCGTGCAATTACGGCGCTCTTGGAGCATTTCCAGAACCCACAAAACAGCAACGTTCATATCAAGGTCTCCGCAACAAGTGCTGCGGAGCGGAAGTTGTGGGGCGGACTGCAGACGCTCGTCACGACAGACGCCAATCAGGCTCAAATACTTCGGTCATACCTCCAGCGAGGGCAGAAGCGAGGCAGGCTTCGTGGCGGTGTGCTGAATTTCGATTCGTCCAGATCATTTGAGAACATTCAACCTTATGCTTGGTCATGGGACTTCCAGGATCCCTTCGACGAAGCCATTGGATGGAATCACTCATTTCAACCCGTCCGCAATCGGTTCCAGGACGTGATTCATTCGATGTTACGCAAAGTCCGCAGTCACAAGGAGGGTATCTCCGACCGTGCCCTCAAACTAATGGATGCAGGTGAAACAAGCATGCCACTTCAACTGGGTGACCCTTTGGAGAAGTTCAAGCAGGCATTCTCAAGGTTACTGCCTGGAAAGAGCCTGATAAGACTCGACCAAAAGACGCAGGAGATTCAATACCGAGTAGGAGATACAACACTCCCACTTACTTCTCTTAGCTCCGGTGAACGCGAGGTCGTGACCATCGTTTTCGATTTCCTTCTACGTGATCCGCAAGACTGCATTGTGGTGTTCGACGAACCAGAGCTTCACCTTCATCCAGAGCTGAGCTACCGGTTACTTCGAACGCTAAGAGATGCCGGTGAACGTAATCAGTTTATTTTTTGTACGCATTCACCGGACATCATTACCGCTTCGCTAGACCAAACAGTGGTATTCATCGCCCCCGTAAACGAACCACCGCGGAATCAAGCGATCACTGTACGTGAAGACGACGAAAACTCTGTCGTTCTAAATCTGCTTGGACAATCAGTCGGTGTGATCTCTCTCGGTAAGCGCCTAGTGCTCATCGAGGGAGAAAAGAATAGTCTCGACAAGCAGACATACGGTGCGATCGCTGGGGCTGACCATCCCGAGTTGGTTCTTGTTCCAGCAGGCGGGAAAGGTACGCTTGCGACGTTTGCAGCCGCGTTGGCAAACGTGCTTCACAAGGCACTCTGGGGAATCGATTGGTTCATGCTCGCAGACGGCGATGCGGCGACCGCTATCTCGGACACGACGAATGCGCAGAATCGTTCTGAGGGCCGTCTCCGATTGCTACCTCGCTACCACCTGGAGAATTATTTCCTGGACGAGCACGTCCTTGCCGCCGTCTTTGCGCACTTGGAAGCGCCCTTGGACTCATGGCTTCGCGAGCCTGTGCGCATTCGTGAAACCATAAGAGAATTGGCCACTCCGTTTGTGTCCTATGGTGCGGCACTGCGAGTCGCCCATCGTCTCAGGATGACGGCGGGCAACGTCGACCTCATGCCGAAGGTCTGTCATGGCCTCAACATTGATGAATTGGTCGCGGCCTTTTCGGTGCGGCGTTCTGAGGAACGCAATCGGCTTGACGCGGCGTTGAGTGAAAACGCCGTTCCTGATGCTGCAAGAGAGGAGTTTGCGCGTCTACATGCAGCATTAACGACGGATCGTGAAACTTGGAAGCATGAACTACCAGGACGACCGGTCCTCAATACGTTCGCAGCGAAGGTGAAAATCGAAGTCGGCACACTGAAGCGCCTGTACATCAAGTGTGCTCAAGAACATGAGAGGGACCCATTCCAAGACATCCGTGATATTTTTGGCGATTTCGCCAGATTCGACCTGCCTTCGAGTGAGAGCGCCGCACCGAAGACTGCCACATGATTAATTAAGATTATCAGGAGGCGAAAATAATGAACGCTAAAATCTTCATTAGCTTTTCTGGCCACCGAAGTCAAAGAGTCGCCACAGAGGTTGGCCAGCTGATCCGTCAAGTACTCCCTGTAGAACCGTGGACTTCAGACAAGATTGGAGAAGGTGATATCTGGGCCGAGTCCATTCATGATGCCTTAGGGAAAGTCGTTTTTGGTGTCAGTTGTATTACGATGGAGAACCAAGTCAATCCTTGGATTGTCTTCGAAGCAGGCGCAATTGGTAAGACGAGAGATCCTTCAAGATGGGCAATATTCCTTATTGACAAGAATATCAAGTTGTTTGAGCCGCTTGGGTGTTATCAATGTACTGTTGCCACGAAAGCGGGTACCAAGAAGTTAGCCAAGAAAATCGCCAATGTCATAAAGTTTCGCTGGACCGCAAAAACCGAAAACACTTTTGTGACCTGTTGGAATAGACTTGACCGAGTCCTGAAATCCATACACGAAGACCGCGCCCCTGTTCCACGAACTCTCCCTAAGGTCGTCGCAAACACTCTCGAAATCGAAAGTACGACACCCTTTCGTCGATGGCTAAGGAACCGCGTCCTAACTACGGCGTCCCTAGCGACAGACGAAATTGCAATGCGGAAACTGCTCGATAGAGACGAGTTTCGTCGTCGCATAAGCAACGAACTGAAAACTCATGATCCTGGCGCATGCATCGCCGCGCTTTGTGCTGACAAGAGACTTAACAAGCAAGCGACGATCAATTATTTTCGTGCGTTCTACCATTGGGCACAGAAGTTACATATAAATGACAAAAAAGCTGGCATCCCGTCGTCCCAGTCCGCAACAATTGGCCGGCAGAAAATCCGAGCAATGGACCGGCTACGAGTCTGTCGTATATTTGTGCAACCCCTGAAGAAAAACTATCCAGACGTAATCAAAGCACATCGCGACAATGCCAAATTCGGCGTCTGGCCTCTCATTATTCCCCGTCGGAATCGAGCTGATCTGGCGGGCGAATATCCCGAACTTTCGGCTCGTTTGAACGAGGGATTTGGCTTCGTGATCTTCCATAGCCCAACTCATACCAAGGTGTTTACACATGTCAGTCCTGGCAAGGTGATTTCCGCCTCAGATTTCACAGAAAGAGCGAATGTTCAAGAGATAGTGATATTATTTGACCAGCTCTGTGACTTCGTGCAAGGCGGTCAATTCTCCCGGACCGATCCGCTATGGTCCGAGTTCCTTGGTCGACTTAATTCGTTTAGATAAATGCGTTGTTCAGTAATGAACGGACATTCATTGATTGAATTATATTTTTCTGCTATCTGACGTGAGTCTAGATCGCCCGCTCAAGGAACGGCACATTGAGTTTTTTCAATCTGGGAGATTCCAAAGCCCCAATCGATATGCGTTAGAGTTTGCGATTCGCAGAGCCTATCCCTTATAACAACGGGAGGTCGCTAAGGAGAAGAGCGATGTGCAATGAATCCAAAATGACTGCCGTTTTGCTTAACGCTAGCCAGCTTGATTTTGATGGACGGTTGACGTTCAAACCTCTCCAAACAGTTGTTGACGTAGTCCGCTATGAAGCAACCAATTCTGATCAAGTCGTCGAACGAGCGCAGGGTTGCGGAATACTCATCTCGAAGGAGCTACCTTTGCGCAAGGACGTAATCGAGGACCTGCCCGACGAGGTTCGCTTGATCTGCGAAGCAGGCACCGGAATCGACAACATCGACCTCAGTGAGACTGAGAAGAAGAACATCCTGGTTTGCAACGTGCCCGATTACAGCACTTCATCCGTCGCGCAGCTTACGCAAGCCTTCATCCTGGCGCTAAGTACCGGGATGCATCAGCTGATTCGGAGTGCCCCGGCGCACGACCTTGAGAATTATCGCGGTCATGAGGTCCAGAGTAAGATTCTGGGTGTGATCGGCGCTGGTGCTATCGGTCAGCGTGTCATTCATCACGCGCGCGAATTCGGCATGTCCGTGGTCGTGTGCAACCCGTCGCTGCGTAGCTGGGCTGACAAGGATATCAGGCAAGTCGAGTTGGAGGAGCTTCTCGAAAAGAGCCACTTCGTCTCTTTGCATTGCCCCTACAAAACCGACACCGTTCCTCTGATTCGAGCCGAAACCATCAGCCGCATGAGGCCGGGGGCAAACCTGATCAACACATCGCGTGGTCGGTTGGTCAATCACGATGACTTGGCCGAGGCAATCCAATCAGGCCGGCTCGCAGGCGCGGGGTTGGACGTACAGCACCCCGAGCCGCTTCCCAATGACCACGTCTTGTGGTCTCTGCCGAACGTGATTATTACTGCCCATATTGGATGGAAAACCATTGAAGCTCGGGAACGTCTAGTCAACAAGCTCTCAGAGAACATCGCGGCATATCTGCGTGGGACCCCGGAAAATGTAGTGAAACCGACTTGACTTCTTAGCCCTAACAAGCGGGTTTTAATAGAACTATTTGGCAATCGAAATTAAATGCGAACTGCCAGCGGTTGTTCACGTTTGGTCGCTACGCCGGATTGTGGGCTCGATTGAGTTGAGTGGAATACTCGTGTAATAAGAGTGGGCATCATGGTTATTCATCGTAGAAACTCCTCTCGCGCAGGCTCGGTGTCATTTAGTTCCGAGAACCAGATGAGAGATAACTCCCAATTCCAGGGCGTCGCCCTCTCTGCATCATTCGAATTGAAAGAACATGACTGACCAATAGTAAAATTGCTCAGTGAAAGGAGCGAAACTATTCGGCGAAAACCATGTTTCCTTCCGCGCCAATGAGCGAATGATGGCGATTTGCTCGCCTTGCGAGCCCGTACGACACTTTTACCCAATGTCTCCGGAGCATATTACTTGAGACATGTCCCGCATCGATGAGTGCCTGAATCGAAACACTTGTGAGAGGTTCGCAGTCAATATCAGTGACCTGTAACTGGTGGACTTCAAAAGCATCTTCGCAAAGCCCGGTGATGATGAGTTTGTCTCCTACTTTTACTAAGTGACCTCGATTTCGGTTGTATCTCCCGCTTAATCCATACTGCTTGTCAACAAAGGACTGGGTTGCATCATCACTATCGCCGAGCGGCGTAACATTGTTCGTGGTTGCGGCGAGTCTTCATGTGCTACGCGAGGGGTTTGCGCAGATCTTGAGTTTCTTAGCTTCCACGATAGATCCGACGCGCTTTCGCCGTCGCAATTGCACTCTCGAGCCTCTACATTGGGTGTGCCAACCATTTGATGGGCTAAAGTTGGGGTTGGATGGCATTTCTGGGAGGAACACCTGGTAGGCAGATTAGGGTTTCAGGTTTTAGGCTAATCAGAGTCGTCAAGAATGATTACTGGAAGCCTAATCCTAATATTGGGCTCTTTCTCAATGAGATCTGCTGACCCCTAGCTTTTATGCTGTATTGCGCAAGGATACTGTGCACGACTTCAGGTATGATTCCGAGTGCCGCAATCTTGGCGTCGTCATCAAATCGCTCGTGGCGAAATCCAAGTCAAAACCGGCCAGCGCCGTCCTCGGCTGTACAAGTGTCTTCCACAGTTCTGACCGCGTGCTGCACGAGTGGCGAGAACTCGCGCACTAAAATGCAGAGTACCCTGGCTCACAGCATTGCTGCACGGATCATCGTTATGCAGGCGCGAATGACAAATAACGAAAACTGTGACTCGGTTCCACTTGAAGCTGCCCTCGATGCTCCAAATCAACATGTCAAAGTCGTCGACCCAGTATTTGTGCATGTTTTCCGGAATGAGCTGAGAGAGCGCGTCGAGCCGCTAGAAAACGCGTTGGCTAACGGTGTGGCTTCAGCCGAGTACACTACACGCGCGACTTGTTAGTTACTCAGCCCCCTTCATGCCGCGCGCCGACTGATTCGAGCAGCGCCATGTCGAATCGTGGCAGCACTCCGAAGATCGTCTCAAGGGCCTTCCTCGCGTCGAGGACCGACAGTGATGTTCGCAAAGTACTTGTTAAAAACGCTACACCAGCAGAATCCTGGCCTTCAACAGTTGTACGCTGGAACTCAATTTCCATCTTTGGGCCGGTAAAAGACAGGCCAATCCTCTTTGCCGTGGTGGTCGTCGTGACCCCGCGTAGATGATCATCCAAATCTGAGAGTGCCGTTTGTAGCAACCTCCGCATGTCCACATCTCGGCACATCCCGCCCGCGCGCATGGCCTCTTCCTGCTTCCGGCATTCCTTGCGTAGACTCACGGCACTGTGGCGGAGGCCAAGGGCGTTGTGAATTACATCAACTGCGGATTTCGCTCCGGGAATACACGCCAGGAAGATTGGAGAGAGTTGTAAGTTGAGTCTACTTTCATCGTCGTCATGCACGACCCCCCGAAGTGTCTTTGCTCGAAATGCCCTGATCTCCTCGATGGACCATCGTCGAAACTCAACTGAGCGACGTCGGTCAGCGAAGTTGGCGTGAACAAGTGGAATGCGAGAGAAGTGAGGCGCGTATGTGATGGCACGTGTGGTTCCGATCCAGTCGTGGAGGCCGTGTATGCGCATGAGAATATGGATGCCAAGTGGTCCTATGCGATTGGCGGCAAGATCATCCAGGGCCTTCGAGTAAGACGCCCGTAGCTCCTCCCCACCGCACATCAAGGCTCCACTAATATCCTCTTCGTAAATGGGATTCTTGCTGTCTCGGATTCCCACCAATGACTCCATGATGTGGTAGCAGTCGACCCTTGATACGACGGCATGTCGAAGGGCAGCCAGGTCCACTGTCGATATAGCACCTATCGCCCAATTCAGCGCTATGCATCGATTCGTATCAGTAGTATTCGGATTTGCGTGCGGGAGCAGGAGTTCCTTGCCGACATGCTCAATGAGAGAGGAGTTTTCGATGACATAGGTGAGCTCCTCCGTGCCCGGAGTTGATCCCTTTTCATACAGAAGACGGTCCTGCAACACCAGATTCTCGATGAACTGGACGAAGCTGAAGAGGATGTCAAACGTGACGGGACCGGCAGAGGGGTCGCCCACGCGCCAGAGCAACTCGGCCGTTCCCATTAGGGTAGTCAAATCTGTATGTGCTCCGGGTTCGACGATGCCGCTGGTATCAGCGTTCATGTTCTGTCTCGCTTAGGCTTTCAGGCGGCTGAGAATAATCAGACTGATCCGCATTACATGCGGCGTAGCACGCATCTTAGTCGTTTCGCGCTGAGCACTTTATTTTTGTAGGTTGCGCTCGGTCTCGCGGTCCAGCGAGTGACGTTTGCACCCGCTCGCCCTCCCGGATATGCCATCCGACTCAAGCTTGAGCGTATCAAGCCGCTTGAACCCATGAATTCGAGTTTTGAGCTGTACCTCCCAATCGTTCCATACTTCTTGACAACAAAGGTTTGCGTTCGTACTCGCCCGGCAGCTAGGTTAAGCTATCCGCCTGTGAATTCAAAGGATGAGACATATCCTACCCTATGGCACCACCCTTGGGGGATCTGTTTCGATTCTGATACTATCCGAATTCTTGAGGACCAAGTAGTGTGATATGCTGCATGCAATTCTCGTATCTAAGGGGTTTGGGCCGACCCACGGTTCTGCCTGCCGTTTAATCAATGATGCTTGTCAATAAAGGACTTACGAATCGACGAGAAACGGCTTAAAGATACGCTATCAGCCTGTGAATTCACTAAATGAAGCGTGTCATGAGCTCGCTACGGTTAGCATTGTTGTTTGAGAGAAACGTCTTTCGCAATCGAGGCGAACTCGCTCTAGAGAATCTCGCGCTACTAAAGTAATTCGCTGTAGTTCTAGCGAAAAAGAGCATCATGGTTCTCGCATTCGGACGACATGGGTGGACCTTTCATGCCTATTGTAGACTTTGGGATCATGTTCGAAGGAACGCAAATATTCTCAGTTCATGTAAACGTTTATTGGAGTCACGCGAGCCCGTATTCTACTTTCAGCCCCCTTATCCAATTGCATAATCGCGGAGTCGTGTTAGACTGACGTCATGGGGGCAGCCGGGGCAACCTGTAAAGGTAATAAGGCAATTAACTAACGCTGCTTGTTTCGGCTGCCTTCTTTTTCTTGTTCATCGATTCGTTTTCTTACTTCGACAATATGCCGTTATGCCTGCCTGTCATGGAATCCACCGCGACAACTGTTCCACCTCACCATTTCCAAAGTGACTGGATATGCAACCTTCATCGCAGAAGAATATCTTCGTTCCGAGGACACCGTTCTCCACGACGATGGCATCCATGCCCCGATTAAGTTCCTAATGACATGCCGGCAACTTATCAACGTCCCGAATCGGAGCGGTCGTTTCGTACCGAACGCAACCCGCTATGGGAGATTTGTTGTTGGCATAAGAGTTTGCAGCACAAGATAATTCCAAGTTGAGCTTTGGCAGCTACACAGGCTCCAACGCACGCTGTGGTCCGTCCGGCAGTCTAATGCCGATGGTATCGCCAGGTTCCACGACTCCGTCTGCCAGCACGATCCCCATGATACCGGCTTTGCGGATGAGTTTACCATCGGCGGTTCTTGCTAGTGTTGCTGCCATCAGACCCGATCGAATTCCATCCAGTTGAGCACAGGGATTACGGAGGCCCGTAACTTCTACAATGGCTTTATCACCAAAATGCAGCCGCGTACCCGTCGGCAATGTGAGCAGATTTATTCCACGCGTTGTGATGTTCTCACCCATCTGACCCGCATGTAGGGTGAACCCTTGTAAACGTAGTTCATCATGTAATTCTGCATGGATGACGTGGACTTGGCGCAGATTAGGCTAACTCGGATCACGCATAACGCGCGAGCGATGTTTGACCGTTCTCCCGGCATGCGCATCACCGTCGACGCCCAAACCCACGACGAGCCGAATATACTCCTGGTTTGGCTTGCTTAGCGTGTGTGTCGCGCTACGACTCACCGCCGCAACTGTCCCGGTCGTTGGCGTCGGATCATCGCCGGACTCGTGGTGGTGAAACACTTGACTACCTAATTGACTTCGCTTTTCCATTTGCTATACGCCGCACCTCACGCCCCCCTTCTACAGGAATCGCTCAGTTGTATTTGTATCCGAATCTTCTCATTGTTGTTCCGAAATGTCACTATGAGGTCTTTTGCGTGCCATATCAACGTACTCCGGATTGAGTTCGCATCCCATGTACCGACGTCCGAACCGTTTGGTCACGACTGCCATCGTCTCCAAACCGCGCCGTCAATTCCACCCGATGCGGCTCACCGAACAATTCCGCATTATTTTCGAATTTGAGTTGACGGAACATTGGCAATGATCTATAGTTAACCTGATGGTTAAACATAATATTGCTCTAGATCTGACGTTTGCCGCCCTTTCTGACCCAACCCGCCGGGCGATTCTCTCGCGACTTGCTAAAGGAGACGCATCGGTCGGGAAGCTCGCGGAACCGTTTGATATGTCGCTTCCGGCGATCAGCAAACACTTGCGAGTCTTGGAGCGGGCGGGATTGCTCGTCCAGAACCGGGAGGGGCGAGTGCGGCGCTGTCGGCTAAGACCGGCACCTCTAGGTGCCGCAGCGACATGGATCGAGAGAAATCAAAAGTATTGGACGCGACAGCTGGATGCCTTGGCTGCGTATCTTGAGTCGGAAGAAGTTGAGTCAAATGCCCCCACGGGCCATTCCAAATCAAAGAAAAAGGAGAAATTGTCATGACTGCATTGAACCCTACGTCGCCTGGAAAGCTGGATCTTTGTGTATCGCGTGTGATTCATGCGCCGCGTGAGCGTGTCTTTGATGCGTGGATCAACCCCGAAAAGCGGCGATCATGGTGGTACGAGCTAATCCCGGAACCTGACGGATGTCAG
>JAJDEA010000188.1 GCA_029260035.1 Phycisphaerae bacterium | reverse complement strand
CGGGGGTTCGAGTCCCTCCTCCGCTACTTCATAAACCCCGTCGTCACCATCAGTTTCGGCGGGGTTGTCTTGTTTAGCGGATGATAATTCTGCTGCTCTGTTACCAGAAGTGTTACCAGCAACCGCCTTCCAAAGCGATTCTGCTGCTTCGTCTGCGTTCTGATCAACGTAGTATTTCATCGTGGTCTCAATGGAGTCATGCCGCATCAGAATCTGAAGGACCGGCGGCATCACTCGCGTCGCCCAACGAGTTCCAAATGATCGTCGAAGGTCGTGAAGGCTCGCGTACTTCGTCTTGCAGTCGCTCCGAGAGACAATTACTCGGGCCGCTTTGCCGATTTCGGAGGCAATCTCTCCAATTCTATGAGCCTTAGGCAGTGGGGCCCCTTTCCTCTTTGCTGCGGGCTTAAAAACCCGACCCGTTCGTTCGCAGTCCGATGTAGCCAACAGGAACTCCTCAAACTCTGGAGCGAGAGGAAGCACTCGGTCCTCGTTGCCCTTCTCCAAGTCGGCCGGAATGCGCAGTTTGAGCCGTCTGCCGGTCGCATCGACGCAAAGTTTATCCTCCCGGTCCCACCAGAGTTCAAGCGACTCTTCTAGCCGCAACCCTGACCACCACATTCCTTGCAGATAGTGGCCCCAAGACTCCGCCGAGTGATCATGCACAATCGCTGGGACGATCTCCAGCATCCGCTCAAATTCTTCGTACGTGATGGGACGCCCTTTCATCACTTTCGACTTTTTTGCCCGTTTGGGCATCTCGATCTCCGGGGCCTCCTCGATGAGTTTCATTCGCTTCGCCCAATTCAATGCCGCCTGGAGATGCGCCATGTGACCCTTTATTGTCGGTTCCTTCAATTTCCGCAGGCGAAGCTGGCTTTGAAGATAACTGATTCGCTCGGCCGTCATTTGGGAAAGTCTCTTGGGGGCGAGGATCTCCTCGACTGCGTTGAAGACCGACGCGGCTTTTTGATCAGTGTTTTCGGCCAGACTTGCGAGCACCTCGTCTTCGTAGCGCTGCCGGAATTCTGACCAACGCATTTTCGACGGCTCGCGGTACCGACCTTCACGCAACTCGGCTTCCAGCTTGGCTGCAACACGTTCGGCTTCCGTCCGCTCTCGTTTACGACCAGTTCGTTCAATCCCTGTCGAGCGTGTCTTCTTTCGCCCCGTGACTGGGTCTTTCCATTGCATCTGAAAATGGCGTCGATCGCCAAACTCTACGACATTAACTTTGAAGTCTTCCATCAATTAATCCTTATTCGGCCTTAGGGTTATTCGCTTCAGCAAGTAGGTCGATTCATTTGCTTCAGTGTTGCGTTGCTCAACGCGGGAGTGTATTGTATAGCGATCGCTATATAATACAACCAGCAAGGATTCCAAAAATGATCGCAACAAAAATCAGTAAGTTGATTACGAAAGAAATCGAGAAACGCCGCCTGACCCAGTATCGTATTGCCGCCGATACCGGGATTCCGCAGCCGTGCCTCAGCCGTTTTCTGAACGGTGGATCACTAAAGATGGAAACGGCAGGCGTGCTGCTGAACTATTTAGGCTACGAGATTAGCCACAAAAAGAAAAGTCGTCACAGCGACGGCCACGGTTAAGTGCCGTGACCTGAGGGGTCGTTTCACGACCGTTTGGACGACGAAGAGTGCACCATTTTCTGTTAACTGTTTCTTGAGTATCAACCAACAAGAGGACAATTATCTTGTCACATGAACGTGCCACTATGGAAGAATTGCGGAAACTGCAAAAGGAGATGTTTCGAGAACTGACATCCGAACATTGGAATCGACTGTCCTCGCAGCAAAAAGCCTTCTTCGAACTCGTAGGAGCCCAGTCGGTTCCCATTAACGTCTTTATAGTGCGCAAAAACGGAGTGTCGGCGACAATGTCTGCAAAGGACGAGGCTGTCTCTATTTCGGTGATATGCACCGAGCAGCGAGAGCGACAAAAGGGCCGTGCCAGTCAACTCCTGAAGTGGATATGTATGTGCGCCGACCAAGCACGCGTCACACTTGTTTTGTGGGTCGAGGCAGACGACTCAAACGGATTGACTGAAGAGCAACTTTCTGCGTGGTACCGCAGGTATGCGTTCACAGGAAGTCCGAGCAATATGACACGTAAGCCTCTTTTGAGTGAGTGATGTTCGGTAACCTCGTGCAAAGGAGCCGTGAGTTCCCCTTTCTCCGCGTCGAATTAGTACGAGTTGACCACAAACGTTACCAGCAACAGGATTGACTTCGCACAACCAAAAAATGCGAACTGTGCGAGGCTGGGGGCGTTTGGGACGTTATGGCTTCAAACATGATTTATCGATTGCATGTTAATCACGATGAATCATGGCGATTGTCGATGTTTTCATCGGCACGGTGTGGTTGAGAGATCCACGAAACCATTTTGTGAAGCGCAGGAAGGTGAGTGTAGACCTTGCAGTGCGCAGGTTCCTTTCGCCACAAAGCTCGCGGAACGGGAAAGGTCTCCTTGGTAAACTCGACACTCGTCGGAGGTGTCGAATGAGTATGGATTCGAGTCAGTAGATTATACTCAAAACTCTCTGGGCCGAACGCGCGAGTTGACGAACGGACTACTGAACTCACCCATCCGGCGCCGAGCGTTGGAAACGCAGCAACAAATGTAAATACGGCATGTACAATCCAACCCAACATGGTGAACGTAAAAACTGCGGTCGCCCAAAAGGTTGGTGGCGACTCGTGTCCAATGTACCACCCCACAGTAAGAATGTAGAAGACATAGAGCGTGCTCGCCGTTGCAGTGAGAAGCGACGTTATCGCGAACAGCCTCAGATTCAACGACCATGCGGCCGTTGTCATTCCAGTTGCGCGACCCAAGGCGGACAGCCACCACCCTGCTTCGTCCAATCTGACAGCAACACAAAACACTGGGCAGCTCAACCTTGATGGAAGATGCAGGTGACGAACTATCGCTTCTTGACGCGTATCGGCCCACGTGCTCACTTTCTCGATTTGCTTTGTGAGCCAATTTAATAGAGGAGTCATCACAATGCTTGGTAGTTGCAACACAATCTTGAAGAACCGGGCGAAAACGTCAAAACAACACAGGCCAAGAATGATGGGCCATCCGATAACCAAGCAAACGAACATCGGAATAATAAACACTAGGCCAATTAATACGACGAATGCGATAGCGATTACAACCATTGCGAAACTTGCCCACGACAAGTCGCGCTTGTCACAGTGGATAAATGGTGTCGCCATGCAGATAATTCCTGACAAGCGGCTCCGCACTGACGGTGGATCGTCACGGAAGGCGTAGAATGCTACGTTTCCGCCATGGCTGTGAGCAATGATGAAATGGTCTGCGTCCGGGAATTCGACAATCGTATCTTCAACTTGGCGCCGCAATCGTGATGCCGCCATCAGGCGGGCGCGGTGGGAGTTGTCACCACTCCAGTCGAAGTACTTGAATTCAGTGTCACCCGGAAGACATTTCGACAATTCACTGCGCAATTGTGACTCCGGCTGCGTCCACTGCGCGTTCCGGTCGAAAGTGCCGTGCACGAGTGTGATTACACGTCGTTTAGACATGACAACCCTTGGCAGTGGAGATCCTCATGTTCTCTTTGGTCGGTGCTGTTTTTGCCATTATGCAAAAACTCGGTTGTCGGAATTCATTGTATCCAGTTGCCGATTTCCGGAGGTCCATTCGCGTGTAATCGTCTAACAGAATATGCGTAGTCTACGAAGACCGACAGTTGATCTCAAGTTGCGCTTCGGGATGCCCCAAACGTGGTGCGCCGCAGTTGCATGTTTCGCATCGGTGGAATCTATTGGGTCGATCCGCTTGCGCCACCGTAAAACGAAAGGCAGCGGCAGCCGCCGAACGTGCCTGGCCATGATGTTCAAACTCGCTCAATCCGCCCCGAAACGATGGCGACGATTAGACGGCCATCGCAAATCACACAACTCATTCAAGGAAAAAAAGTTCATCGACGGAATCATGCAGGATGCCGCCTAAACTCAATTCCTAAGAACACGACATTTGACGATGGCTCAAACGAAGAATTCATCATCGACTACCTCCGTGCTCGCGAGAAACGGATTAGAGCAGGAGGTCCGCCAAAATACAACGACGTCGACGATTGGCTCTACCTGCCAGCGGTCGCGTATGCTGATCTCATCTTGACTGAACGGAATTTGAGGTCGTTCATTGAGCAAGCCGATTCACGATCAGCCAGAAAAGCAACACATGATTCAAATCGTGCCCTGACGATTCTTGCGAAATGGCTTCCGTCGTAATAGCCTTCGGGCTCGCGAACGGTACATCGGTGGATCAAAGAAATGGAAGACTGCCAAAGCGGTGGCTGGCCGATTATTTCGGTGTGTCCATATCATTCGTTCGTGGCTACAACAATTAGTTCCTTGGACATTGCCAAGTAGCACGATGAGTAAGAACAAGTACGCGATCTTGCGTCCGCATCGTCCTTACCGTCCGAGTTTGGATAAAATTGTGGACGCATTGGACGTTGCGGACGCGAAATTGCGAGTCTGCTCCAGAGCGGGGTCGCGAAGCAAAGACATCTCCCACGTTTCCCTATCCCTTTTCATAAACGGCCAAATAGGCCAATCGTCTGGCGAGACTTCGAGCAATTGGCCGGTTACTTCTTGTTGATCATTCCCGAGCCGTGAGAGGTGGTCCAAGAAGTTTGGGCCGATATCCAATCTCCCAATTTCAAACTGCCTGGATGTGACACAACCAAATGGGGCGCACTTTCTTTCAATAGCGGACAGCTGTTTTAGTGAGTGGAAATAACTTTTCCATTAGTATTTGACGAATCGTCGATTATTGGGATCACTCACAGTTTTTTCGCGTACGTAACAGGAGCCGAATTGCGTATATAGCTGCTCTTTCTTGCTCACTCCCCGCTTTGAATCTATGGCCAGCGAAATCAGGCCGCCATCGGAAGCGGCAAGCATTTCTTGGCACTTTACAGAAGTTGGCTTTTCAATTTCGAGAATAACTCCGCGTTTGTTCGTTTCGATCCAAAAGTCTTTGGTTGGTCGTCCTTCAATTTCGACTAATTCAAGGTTGCTTGACATGAACTCTATCTGTGAATGCTTAACATGAAGCGTTACTAGTCCGTCAAGGATCGCCGCACTAAGGTCCATTTCATTGGAGGTCGAGTGCGAAACGACATGATTGTAGAATTCATCTGAATGGAACCTGCGGTGACGAGAAGCGGACGCGCGCGATAACTCAAGTTCTGCGGCGGACAGAACGGCTAGCAAAAAATCGGGATCGTGGAGCACCACTCCGGCTTCTGAGACATTGATAAAATAAGGGGTCTCGTCCGGCGACTCTCCGGGAAGCGGATCATAACGACCGACATCGACAACACCTTCGTAGGCCTGGTCGCCGTCTTCGAATTCCGGACCATGGATCACGCCGACGATTGCTTCTCCCCGTCGCCGCCGCAGCGATACCACGTACCGGTGATTGATGGTCACCGGTAATTGCCAACCCGACTTCTGCTTCGGAATACTCATGGATAGACGAGGATCATCAGACTCGATACCAAGATGGTTAATCACCGTGCGGGCGAGACGAAAATAGTCGCTAAGCCATGCTTGGTCCTCGAATGACAGAACGACTTCTTCAAGAAGTGGCGAGCTTTTTTCTGGTTCATCATCCGAGAGATTCTCAACGGCAGC
>JAJDEA010000187.1 GCA_029260035.1 Phycisphaerae bacterium | reverse complement strand
TGGCAGTTGTAAACACAGGACTCACCCAAGCAAGCATTCGCGCTGAATTCTTCCAGCGCTTCGACGCAACCACGACTTACTTCGCCGACCTGGCGACCCGTCTCTCATCCACAACCGGCAAGGAAGAATACGGTTTCCTTGGTCAGGTTCCCCCTATGCGGGAATGGGGAACGGGCCGTAAGGCACGCGGTCTGATCGCCGAGAAATACAGCATCGAAAACCAAAAATACGAATCCACGCTGGAAGTCGATCGAGACGAAATCGATGATGATCAGACCGGGCAAATCAGGCTTCGCATTCAGGAATTGGCGATGCGTGCGGCGACGCACAAGGATAGCGAAATCGCCCGCCTACTCATCAACGGTACTGGTGCAGGATTTCATAGCTACGATGGCGTTCCGTTCTTTTCCAACTCGCATCAAAGCGGTAACAGTGGCGTTCAGGACAACACCCTGACGCGAACCGGAACGGTAGACGTCAACAACCCAACAGTCGCCGAATTCCGTGATGCGCTCAAGCAAACGATCGCACGGCTGATCGCCTTCAAGGATGACCAGGCCGAGCCGATGAGCAATACGGCTAGTGGGCTTGTGTGCGTGGTTCCGCCGACGATGCACCTGACGGCCCTCGAAGCCGTCAACGCGACACTTGTCAATTCAACGACGAATGTTCTGGAAGGCGCTGCCCGGATTATCACGATGCCGCGCCTAATCGATCCGAAAATATGGTACTTATTGAAGACCGACGTTCCCGTCCGTCCGTTCATCTTCCAGGACCGATCGCCGGTCGAATTCACCGCACAGGAACAGGACAGCGAAACGGGTTTTGTTCGAGAAGTCTTCCAGTACGGCGTGCGAGCAAGGTATCGCATGACATACGGCTATTGGCAGTTTGCCGTCGAAACAACGTTCGCTGCCTAACCGACGACGGGTCCACGGCTGGCGGGCTTGGCTACGGAGTCCTACACGGTTTCCTCACGCCAACCCGCCAGTGGTGTTTTTTAGAGAACAAAATCATGGCCAAAGAAAAGAAACCAACGCAGGCGGATATCGGGGAAGTCGGAAAGACCGTCATGGGTCCGCCTCAGCCTGTCGTGAAACTTCACGGAATAGAGCGATTACGTGTCCTCTTGAATCTGTCGCAGGGTGTCAGCATGACCCAGCTATGCGAGGATGCGGCGACCGAAATCGAGAGCCTTCGATCCGCACCCAAAGGCGATTCGGGCAGACTTCGACTCAAGTCGAATCGAATGTTCTAGCGTTCTCTTAAGTAGTACTTCGCGCGATGGAGCCATTCCATGCTCATTCAACAAAAAACCAAGACACGGGCTCGACGTCATAGCCTGTGTGGGCCGAATAACTGAATAATGCTAATGCTCTGGCCGTCGTCACTCGATGTTAAAATGGGTAGTCTTTTTGGAGATTCGGACACTGTTCGACAATTCTGAGGATAGAGCTCGCGTTCAACCCCTTGCTGCAATGGTCTGTATTTGACTATACTCAATCGTGCAATTGGTGGTTTTCCAATGATTGCCGCAATCACTAAGAGGTTTGGCTTGATTTGATTGGGCCACAAAAGTGGCTAGAACCGGCAGGAACATGGACAGTTGCGTCGTCAATTTTGGAATCAACTGTACGAACAAAATACAGTTGCGATCGCCACAAGTACTAAGATTTGCCGAAGAAATATCCGTACGCGCCCCAGAGCTCCACGACGTAAACCAAGATGATGATGTATTCGAGCTCTTCCAAGTGGAAGGCAGGTCGAAACTTCGTCAGGTCCGAGTCAGGACAACCGGTGTCCAGGTAGCGGCTGGCAAAGAACTCTCAATTGAGGAACAATCCAGTTTCATACGAGTATGCGCTAATGCTGTTGATTATCTGGAGATTCCAAAGATAAGCTTGACAATGGTTGATCTGAGACACATTTTTTATGTTAAGCACTGGGGCAATCACAACGAGTTAATCGCGCAGGCATATACCGGTTCATCCCCACTAGGAGCGTTTCGAGCAGCCGTAGAGTCTCCACTTATAAGCAATGACGTGGCGTTCACAGTTCAGCTCTCCGACAACACGGACATACTAGTGGCAGTCAACATCAATTCCGCAACAACCCAAGGCGAGATTTCCTCCGGAGTGTATGATGGCGACAACATTGATATTCTTTGCGGGATCGGTAGATTGGGTGGGTTCCTAAAGGTGCAGAGAATTGCAGATATGTTCGACGAATTAGAAAGGATTTGGTCCAATAGACTCCGAGAGCCGTTAGTGGAAAATGTCGTCCAACCTCTGTATGGTTTAGCAAGCCCAGATAAGCCAAGCTCCTCGCAGTAGTGTGAGATGAAATCATGTCGTCCTTCAGAATTGGATATAAAGACCAAGAAACGAATCTAAGAACGAATTTAGTCGGGCGGGATTTGCTCGATTTGAAAGACGATTCTTGCCTGGACGAGTGGATCCAGGATGCAGTTTTCTTCGCTGCGTCCGACCGTTCCGGTGCATCAAATGTTCGCCATTCGATTCGGGCAATCAAACACATAACTTCGTACCTAGAAACAACTCCCCGAGGCTCAAAAATGTTCGTATCTGGGCCCAAGTTAGCTGAACTGCTTAACGAAGCTGTTGGAAAACCGCTCGTCCGCATGCACAAAAAGAGCAAAACCCAGAACAGTCCAAAGATGTCAATCCAACAGTTTTTGGACCAGCTCGCCGCTTACCTCGCTGCGAGCGAGGCCAATCAAGAACTTGAGACCGTCACGGTTGACGGTGTTGTCGACGCATTCCGCTCGGGAGATGCTGTTGTAATCCTCGATATGGACGGCCATGACGAAAAGCGCCTCATGTCCTCAACGGACCTGCAGACCGCTGGTGTGCATCGCGAGGGTACTTCGTTTCGCCTTTGCATGAAGAAACTAAGTATCGGAGGCAAAATCATCACGCAAACTTGGGTCGAGCCAGTCGGCGACCCGGAGGATCCGACTACTGTTAATATCAGGCCACATCTTGACCTCGATAAATTCAAGCAATTCCGGTAGCAAAAAGTTATGCTCAAGGTGCATATATGTGGCGTGGGCGATGGTGATTGTATTGTCATAGAGCTACCCGATGGGCGCTTTGGTCTTATCGATAGCTACATATTGCCGGGCTCGGATGTTTCACCTGCCCTCGATATCCTCGCGGGGAAGGAGCTCGCGTTCTGTTGCCTCACACACCCCGATAAGGACCACTTGCTCGGGATGGCTGATATTATACGGGCGAAGAATATTGATGTTGGGGAGTTTTGGTATGCACTTTCCGATCTGCACGGTATTCTGAAAATATGGACCAACCCAACCTTCTATGGTGGCTCGACGCCTGTGTCGCACCGATGGGTTGAACAACAGAATGGTCCACTGGTCGATTTGTTCGATGCCGTCGCAGACGAAATAAAACATGAGAATCTAAAGACGAAGCTCGGAGTTCAAGCCCAGGATGTTGGCGGCGTACAGTTCGTCGTTTTTGGGCCGGATGATGCTACGTGGAATCGATATCGAGCTCGGCTTGACCGAGCACGCTGTGAGTGTGCAAGAGTCCCTAAGCGCTATAATAATAGGCTTTCAATCTGCATACTGATGCGGTACGGCGACCACGCGATTTGGCTTCTTGGCGACCTCCCGCGAGCTCAACTACGGCGATTACCAACGAGGGAGCATAACGAGCAACTCCCTATTGCACGAATGGGCGCCCAGGCTTCGATGCTAAAAGTACCGCATCACGGTGCAGCGGACGGACTGTTCGACGAAATAAGCGAAACACTTATGCGTGATAGCAACAATGATGTAGTTGCCTTCTCCGCCAGTGGCAGCGATATGCATCCGCATCCCAGTGTGTGGAAATACTGGACCGAAACCAACAAACGAATCGCAGCAACATGGACAGGTAACGCAGACCCAAGCGAATCCGTTTCATCCGGAGCTACTGCCCATCTTGTGGACCAATGCACACGGCCTATCTGTGAATCGCGTCCCAGAGATGTTCTGATCACTGTACCATCGTCTGGGAACATTGCAGTAGAGTATCTGGACTCAGATGACTAATGATACGAATGTCATCAGTCCCGATTTGCGATTGAAAGATCTGAATGCAGCACCTCTTTTGCCTTATAGGTTGTGTTCGTTCAACCCACCGTCGCTAGGAGTATGTAGTTTTTCGGATGTCCGTTTCCATGTCCGATGTCCGTTTCTCGAAGTTCTGCGCATTCATCGTAAGTCGATTTTCGGTGAATGACTTATTGCGAAGGCCTCTTGAGCCAAGTCACGTACAAACTGGCGTTTTCAGCATGAGGACTTCCGATTCCACTTCCGATTTCCGTTTCTCGACCATCCCCGAATTCGTCATAAGTCGCTTTGTTACAAGGGACTTACGACAAAAACCCCAAAGCGCAGAACCGGTCACTTCTCCTCAAATCCGTTCTGCGTGCGCAGAACCTCAAAACTCACGAAAACCGTCGTAACTTCTTTATTTACAATCACTTACAACGCTTTTCGTTTTGCGCAAAACCCGGGTTACTTTCAGACAGGCCCTGCGGTTGGTTTTCAGACATGTGTCGAACGGCGTTTGAACGCCCTTCAAATTCCCACAGCGGTCCGGTGTAAGTCTAAGGGCGACCGAGGTTCTGCGCTGAGGCGACCGGTTCTGCGCACGGGATATAGCGCAAAAACTGCCCGCAGGCCCACAATACATTGTTAAAGCAGGCCCTGCGGTTGGTTTTCAGACATGTGTCGAACGGCGTTTGAACGCCCTTCAAATTCCTACAGCGGTCCGGTGTAAGCGGCCGCACAAATTCCAAAATCTTCCAGATCGACGTCGTCGTCCGTTCTTTCTCTGACAGTTGCTCCAAACTAAAATGAGATTGTTAAACGATTCCGGCTTTCTTGTGTTTCAACTAGGAGATTCACTATGTTTGGTCCAATTTCTTTTCTCGCTAATGTGGCTTACGAAGTCCTGCAAGATCTGTTTGTGTTTGGTTTTGGATTTATCATGATCATTCTGTCATCTATTAGTGATGCAGCGCTAGCGGTCGGTCTTTAACCGAGCCAAAAACACAAGCTCGAAGGGCAAGCGCGCTGAAGTCGGTACTCCCGGGAAGTAGAAAAACGATTCAGGCTTTTTTGTGTTTCAATTAGGAGATTCACTATGATCAGCCCAACTCTTTTTTCCGATTTGGTCTCAATAAGCTTGCTTTTCCTTTCTCTTGTGATATTCGGACCAATCAGGATCGTTATGAACGCTATCAGTGACGTAGCGCATGCAGCCGGTCTTTAACCGAGCCCAAAGTACTAGCCCTTCAAGAACCTCATAGCGGCCCGGTGTACGCCGCCGCACACATTCCAAAATCTTCCAGATCGACGTCCTCGTCTCCGTCGGCGTCGCACATCCGCACACACTCCTCGCAGCAATACATGGCCACGTTGCCTGGATGAAACGGATCAACCGGGTTGCAGCCGGACAGATAGAAAAAATCATCCGAGACGGCGTTGTCGCTCCGACAACTCGCTCGGGCAGCCAACACACAGCCAGGCTCGCACGAATGCGAACAGCAGTAGCTGTCCTGGTTGGTCAGGCCGAATCGGCTCCAACCGATCGAATAGGTGTCAGCCAGCAGTGCCAGGCCAACACAAGTTGAAAGATAGATCAGTTCCTTGATGAGCATGCCTTACGCTCTACTCGAATCCACTTCACCCTGTTGTGCCGGATGTAGTAATGTGACTTGCACGGGAGACTGAAACTGCCAACAGACGGGTGTAAGGAAACAAAGTCATGATTGCCAGTGATCGACCAACCTGTTGGAGACAATGGTGTAGAGACCTTATTGCCACAACCACAGCAGCAATTGTGCAATACCGCACCATACTTTCGCGACACGTAAAGAATTCCATCATCCAGTGACTTCGGGATGAACTCGACAAACTTCGGTACCAATTCATCTATCCTTGGCATGGTTTCACCCTCACTGCGATGCCTTGAATGCGGCAAAGCAAATCTCAAAGTCACCCAGGTCGACGTCGTCATCGCCGTCGGCATCACAAATACTGTCACAGTCCGGGCAACACAGAAGATCGATCCGGCCATCCATGAACGGATCACTCGTGCTGCATCCGGGATCACGATTGAAATTGGAAAACGCAATCCCATCGACACACGGCGCGTAGATCGTCGGCGTGCAACCATCCTGCGGGTTGCACAGCCTGGTTTGCGGATAGCCGCCCTGATTGCTGTGACCAATCGAAAACGTATCGCCCAGAGCGAAGGCAACACAAACAACCAGGTAGATAGCTGCCTTGGTGATCACGATGTTTTTCCTCTCTTCCAATGCCCAAGCGGGCAGGACACATTACGAAGGCGCAGCCACCAGCGAAGCTGACTGAACGGCCACCATCTTCGACGAGGGCAGTTGCACTTACGCTCCTCGCAGTAGTCCTGACCGGCCACAGGAACGCGATGCGCACAGTTCAGACAATGGCCAAGCCGCTTTGCCGCTGTTCTGCGAGACACAAAGCCCAGTGCATGAGCCGCCGCAAACGAACGGAGGGTTACATACCAATACACAAAGAGCGTCGCCGCGCGGGTCACGATGGCTTCATCCCACGTTGACTGAGAGCGAGCCGTTTTGAACATGCCGATCTCGCGGGAGATGTAATACCGAACCCACCTCAATAGCCCAGCGCTCTTGTTGGCTTCGATGGACACCTCGTAGAGCTTCTGTCGCTTGCCGATATTGGCCACGGCCTGGCGGCGTTGTCTGGCAGCGGATGATCGCGCGAGGGCGTGTCGTTCTTCTTGGATCATGGGAGGCACACTCCTATACCCTGCCCTCGAATGTGCGGCACGATGATCTGGATGTCGCCTTCATACCGCTGCGGGAGTACTCCGGTTGACTCAGTCTCATTGAAATCGTTGAGTTCACCGAAGAACAGCGCACCGTTCATCGCATCCAATGTGGGACAACAGTCCGTGTTCCACTGATTCGTTTTGGGAAACCCCGGCTCGAAAATCGGCTCTCTGGCGTACGGCGCCGTGTGACGCAATCCCCGCCAGGAAATCTTCAACGGTACGCGCTCACCGCTGGGTCCACGCGGTACGAGCTTGATGTCGGGATGTTCGACGCCTGGTGAACCGGGAAGCTCAACACGCAGATCACGCGAGTTGCCCGTACCGCCCTGTGCCACAGACCTGCCAATGAACTCAAAAGGCCAGTCGACGTTGTAGGCTGAGTTGTCGAGTTCGAGCACGAGCACGAGGTCCAGATCAACGCATCCAATCGCTCGGCGATCGCCGTTTTCGTCTGACACCTGGCGAGGCCATGAAGGCTTGCGCTCCACGCTCACATGTAGAATGATCTCAACGATCGACAGCCGCAGTGACGCCAGAAACGTCTGTCCGGTAACGGGGTCTTTGCAAGTAATACGAATTGGCTGCCCGCCCACGGTTCCATCTACCGTGACCGGCGGATAGGGCCGACGATTCGGGTCGCCCGGCGGTGCACTTTGGAAGTCGTCGATGTGACGCCAGCGATTGAGCGACTTGTCATCGTAGTTGGCATCTTGAATATGGGCAGGTTGAATCGGCGATTGATGATCCAACTGATCCACATACTTTGCCAGCGTCAAGAGAACGAGGTTTTTGATCTGCACGTCGGCGGGGTTGGCGTGCGGAAAGGCCGTGTTGTCCACGCTGTATGAACAGTTCAGGTTTACAAACAGCCGGTCGATGTTGGTGAGTTGTGCCATCGCCTGAGGATTACTGCCGTGGAACGCACCGATGCAGTCGAACGTCCGGAACACCGTTCCCGTGTAACACCCCTTCGTGAAACACCACTGATCCTCATATTGAAACGCAGGATCGCCGTTGCCGTCCATGGTGAAGTGAACCAGCATGGGCTGGCGTTGCACGGTGTCCAGTTCAAGCAGAATCGGTCTTGGCGCTACGAGCTCCTGATCGGTCGGACGCCCGGCGCCCTGATCCCCGCTGATCAGCGGGTTACACCACATGCGCCAACCCTTCATCCGCTCGTGATTGATAAACGCCCGGCACAGCCACGGCCCACCGAACTGATTGCGACAGGCGTACGGATGGCACGGGTCCACTTCGATCTTGAGGTCTTTCTGCAGGTGATAGCGCACCTCGCTGAACTGCGTCACCGGCGAGATCGGAGGACAAGTCGCAGAGACGTTGCCCGGCCCGGCGAAGAAGTTCCCACCTCGAAGGTGGATGTCATGATTGGGTGCGTTGTCCAGCGACGGAAAAACCTCCATGCCGCGTGGGCATTCCATAAAGTCGCGAACACCGTTCGGCGAGGGTCCAAACGGATCAGCCAGCGGCTGAACCGTGATGGAGGAATCCGTCACCTCCAGCTTGCACACCCGCTCCGACGGAGACGTTGATCCACCGCCAACGGTCACACAGGAAATGCAGGCGGGTTTGCTCGGATCGCCGTTGACCCACACGTTGCAGTCGGTGAACTGCGAGATCGCCAGGCAGTCCAACAGGTAGGACGCCAGCGCCTTGACAGCCGTGCTCATTCTGCGGCTCAGGTTTTTAACGATGCCGATGGTCATACTTCCACGTACGTCAGTTCCCCGCTGACCTGGACAGCGGTAGAGAGGTTCAGGTTCAGCGCCGCACCAGCGGCGGTTTCAAAGTGTCCGAGGATCGCCTCGCCCGGTGCGATGCCGCCATTGGCCGCAAAGGCTCGAGCGCCGCCGAGTGCAGTACTTCCTGATTTCCATTGGACTGTGTTGGCCGCGTTGCAGTGCAGCGAGTAGTTAATAACCCGTATCTTCTTGCTGGTAACGGCAGCGACGATCTGTTTGTCACCCGTTGTGCTCTCGTTGATGACGGCTCGCTTGAGCGTGAGTTCCGTCGTGCCGTTCATGAGCTTGTCGGTGGCCAAAGCTGCGCTGATCGCATCCACCGTTCGACTGCGTGCGGGCTGCGATGCCACGTCTACGTTGCCAATGTCCACGCCGTCGTTCGCTGCGAGCTTGCCGATCGCATCGGTACCCGCCTTGAGCGTGACCGGCAACGGATTGGCGGCATCGACAGGCGTCACCGTACCTGTCGAGCCGAAGGCGACCTTCTCGACTGGCGTATGGATGCCCGTGATCTTGTCGGTCTTGATCGACTCACCGCCGACGCCCTGGTTGAGTACGATGGCGCTGTCACTCATTGTCCCACTCCCATCATGGCAAGCTGTGGCGGCAGCGCACTGGCCACCACTGCCGAAAACGGCGTGTCGATGTCCAGCTTCGATTGCCATCTCGCTGCACGACCGGATGTTTCCGGGTTGTAAAATACCATGGCTACCATCAGCAGATCGTCTGACGCGGGCGAACTGGCAGCACTCATGGAAAATGAGAACGTATTCACACCCTCAGAAATTGCCACCAATCCGGCATTGTGCGTCGCCAGTCGCTCCTGATAAGTACCGCTCGAATTGGCACGACCGGCGTAGATTTTGTCTACCTGCAGATCAGTCGAGCCGCCGATGGAGTTTGCAAAGAACCGAAAGTTCATCATGCCCGCGTCCCAATTCCAAAGCGACGTCAGAATCTCCGAGGTCCAGCCACCCACGACCTTCGACGTGTCCTGTGCGATCGTACCCGTCGCAAAATTCGCAATGCCCGGTGTGCCACCATCCTCCGCGTTCTTTATTGTGAACTTGGAACTCACGCCAAGCCCTTCGCACAGCGTGGAGAACGCA
>JAJDEA010000186.1 GCA_029260035.1 Phycisphaerae bacterium | reverse complement strand
CGAGGAAACCTAGTTGTCGCCGAACAGTTTGTGGTTGTTTGGCATTGATTGGCAATGGTTTCAGCACAAAATCAGCACACTCCGAGCCGCACACGCTTACTTATACGTTCGCCAATTTGATTGCTGCGGGGGCGGTCCGTTCTGGTCGACGACGCAATGAGTTGACCGACTCAGCCACCTCGTCAAATGAGATTGCTGCTTGCTACTCACGTTATTGCAGTGATGGGCAACGTGATCAGAGCATTAGGGATCAACAACGGAAATGTGAAGAAGCAGCCGAGAGGAATGGACATCGGCTCTCGTTGTCACATCAATATGCAGATCACGCGATTTCCGGGACCAAGATCGACCGAGACGGTTTTCGCCAAATGCTTGATGACGCTGAAGCTGGCCGATTTAACGTTGTGTATTTTTTCAGCCTTAGCCGACTGGCACGTGAATCGGTGATTACGATGCCGACGTTGAAGCGCCTCGTTTATAAATTTGGCGTCCGATTTGTAAGTGTCATAGAAAGCATCGATTCGGCGAGGGAAAATTGGGAAGTCAGCGCAACAATCATGGCCTTGCTTCACGAGCGGTTCGTATCGGAACTTGCAGAAAACGTTCGTCGCGGCCAAGAAGGCGCACTTCTTTCTAATTATTGCATCGGCGATTACCGGTTCGGCTACACCTCACGGCCGATACCGGGCACGGAGAATCCGCGAAGTGGAAGAAATGCCAAGCCACGCATGGAGTACATCGTTGATCCGGAGACCGCGCCGTGGGTCGTGCGCATTTTCGATTGGTTCGTTAACGAGCGACGGTCCGTTTCTTGGATCGTTCGCGAACTCAATCGACTGAACGTGCCCAAGGGACATCGTGGCCGCAGCACAAATTGGCATCATCAGCAGGTTTCCGGGATACTTCGCTGCCGGAAATACATCGGCGAATGGCCGTGGGGAAGAAAGCGGAATAAACGAGATCCTGAGACGGGCAAAGTCTATCAGGAGTTTCGATCCGACGAAGAGTGCGAGAAGTGGACGCGAAGTTTCCCTCATTTGATAATCGTTGATGTTGATTTGTTCAACCAGGCACAGAAACTCGTACAAGAAAACTACGAGCGCTATGCTGCTCGCCGCAAGCGGTGTGGAAGGCTAAATGGACGGGAGCAGGGAAACAATGACCACCCACCAACTCACCTGCTTGCTGTTCTCATCAAGTGCCAGTGCGGAGGAATGATGCGTGTTTCTGGGGGAGATGCCAAGTACCTTGTGTGCCCGGATTACGTGGAAGGAACCTGTGACTGTCGCACTCACCTGAACCGAGACCGCGCTAAACGAATGATTCTGAGCGAAATCGGAACGCGAATCCTATTGGATGAAAATTGGTTCGAGGCGGTTTACATTTCGCTTACCGAAGCTTGGGAGGCGCGAGAACAAGCGGTTCCCGCTGAAATCGAAATCTGCGAGAACGCATTGACCAAGATTGACATCAGAATCTCCCGGCTCTTAGATTCAATCGAGGAGGGAAACGCTGACGAAGGCGTTAATAGCCGCCTTAGGGATCGGAGGCAGATAAAACGTGAGCTAGAAGAACGATTAAGAAGCTTGCAAGATGCACGCTGCGTACTTCCAGATGTCCCGACAAGGGATTGGTTGCGTGCACAGATAAAGTCGTTAGGCGATACTCTGACAAGCGAAACGCCTGCAGCCGCCTATGCGTTGCGTTCTTTAGTTCAGGGGGAAATCGTGGTTCGGGAAATTCGACGCGAAGGCCAAAAACATCATTATCTGCAGGGTCGGTTTGCCTTGGGTTCGCTTACCGTTGCAACGCTCGCATCTGGAGGCGGTTTCGCTCTTGACGATGGAAATGGCAACGCTCTTTCCAAGGAAGTCGTTATAGACTTCATAGAACCAAGGCGAGTTGAAACCGATACTGAACGAGCCATGGAATTATATGAGTCCGGCGCGATGTTAAAGGACATTGCAAAACAGCTCAATTGCTCTATAGGTCGTGTGACGGATCTCATCAAGCGCGGGCACAAGTTGCGAGGGGAAGTTGCCCCTGATGGTAGAACACGTCGTGCGGAGCTGGATAAAGCCATCGGATCACCGATCTTTACGAAGTACGCAGATAAGGTCAAAGCACTGTACGATCGAGGGTTATCACTCGCGGAAATTCACAGACGATTGAAGATCGGACGCACCACTGTTAGAAAAGCTTTTCGGCACTGGTACGAGTCCCGATCCGTGTCCTATCCAGATACGCGCTGGTGGTTGCGAAGTTCATCGGGCGACAGCTGATCATGACGGTTGCACCTTATCCCACTCGACACGGGTCGGAATCCGGCCTTGTTCAACTTTAATGGTTCGTAATTCCAATCCGTAACGATGTTGCGCCCATGCAATTGCGCATGGGCCTTTTTGTATATCTTCTTTTCGCGTGACACCACAGATCGTGATGCCACTACGAGATATATTGTTGAACGCATCAACGCGGCCCCTAACAAGGACTTTTTCATCGCTACAGTTATCGAGGCAAGAAAGGAGGCTTACCAGCTTCGCAACCTAACCGTTTATTAGGACGTATTCGCGTTTGTCGTCAGCGCTCAGTCGAAAGCACGCGACTACTTGGCTCCTGCTGACTATGGGAGTCTTTTCTTGATCCTACTCAGAAGGAGGCATGTCAAACGACCTAAGAAGAATTAGAGGGAGTCGTAAAAACAAGGGATGCTGCGTGTTAACTCGCAATTGACAACCATAACACAAAGGGGGAAACGTGAGGTGGCCCAGGTTTCGCGACCGCGGCAATGAGCTTAGGAGAACTCAACTGGTCGAGATTGTAACATTGAACAATCTTTTGTAGCGGTGAATTGAGAATTCAGTCGGACCAAAGAACAGATTTGTTGCGGAGGGGATCGGCGTGAGGGTGTATCAAGGGAGCATGCTGAATGATGGAATTCCCCTTTTTCGTCGGGGACGCGACAAGCCTCCGTCTGCCTCGCCTTTCTTCACCTAAACCTAACTGATGGGCGATTTCATGACGTGGTTCTACTAATCGTTTGTCTTGTCGTCGACGGCGCAGCTTAGCTCGTTTCCGTTCGTTTCAGATTCGCGATCTAGCAGATTCGGTTCGTCGGGGCTCGCATCCGGCCCGCATTGGCCGCTCATTCACGTTGGCACTCCCAGACGTGGAAGTAACCACGATTGTGCAATTACCCAAAGTCCCAATAGTGCTAAAACGAATAGTGTCGACTTCATCGTTCTTACCTTTCGTTAAGATGCGCTTCTGCGCAGAATTTTGTCGTTGAGAATTGGAATTGGACGGTCAACGCTTTGGGCGAGGCGTTCCGGTTTGAGGAGCACGATCCGCTGACGGCCGAGTTTGACCACGCCTTCAACCTGCAATTGGCCGAGCACCACGGTGACCGTCTCGCGCGTACTGCCAATCACACTGGCTAAATCCTGATGCGAGAGTTTGATGCTCAGGACGATGCCGTCGCCGTTGGGCGTGCCATATTGTTCAGCCAGTTCCAACAGCAAATGCGTCAATCGTTCGCGATTCGACAGGTATAGCAACTGCTTGAGTCGCCGCTCGATACGTTTGCGACGCAGGCCAAACAGTTTAGTGATGCCCAGCGATACATTCGGATGTTCTTCGACCAGTTGCTGCATTGCCTCGCGCGGGATGAGCACAACGGTCGATGGTTCGATTGCTTCGACGTATTCATCACGTGGTCCAGGGTCGAAGATCGCCAGCTCGCCGAACAGTTCCCCAGGCTCGATAAACGTCAGAATGGATTCTTTTCCATCGGTGGTTAGGTGGCAGATCTTGATCCTGCCTGATGCTAAGAGATACACCGCATCCGACTCGTCGGCAGGTAGGTAAACCGGACAATTACGGTCGAACTTTCGCACGCGACTGCACGACTCGACCCGACGGATCTGATCGTCCGACAGCCGTTCAAACAAGTCACACCGCTTCAAATACCAGAGTTTTTCCGACATGGCACAAGTTTTTTCGAGTTGGGGGGATTCGGGTCGTTTTGGCCAAAATCCACGTATTGGCCGTGATTTATGGAGATGACGGGCGAATGTGGAAATCCTTACACAAGGAATTTGGAAAAAACGAAAGTGCGAGACGAGCCAGCGGTGGGCAACCGCTGGGTGATTCACATCGCGACGGCAAATTGGCCGCTTTTACTTCGAGCTTCGAGAAAA